>NZ_CP024638.1:0-168309 GCF_009728735.1 Pantoea phytobeneficialis | reverse complement strand
AGTTAACAATCATCAGATCCACATTAGAGAATTCTTTGTTCATCAAAGAATTTAGTGTTAGTGAGTCTTTATAGATTTTACCATACAAAACCACTACTAACATTGTTCTACACATAGGAAAACCTTAACCCATCGAGATGATAATAAGACGAATCGCACTCATTAATTGTTATATATCAACAAGTATTAATGAGTAGTCTTAAACTCAGGAATAGCTCACTTCTTTGCTCAGCTTAAATGCCTTCCATTTACTTTGAATATAGTTGCCCAGTTCAAGTTGGAATCGTTCTGCGGAGAACCGTGTGGCATTTTCACGACAGTAAACTGGAAGTATTTCATCATGAACCAGATCGAATCTTTCAACTGCCTCAACTATAGCTTCGGCAGATTGTTCATAGAAGAACAAACCACTCGGGCGCTCTTCACCATAAGGGCGAATCGTTTCCAATGCTCCCCCCTTACCAAAGGCAATCACCGGTGTGCCGCAAGCCTGCGCTTCGACGGGGGTAATACCAAAATCTTCCTCAGCAGCAAAGACAAAAGCTTTAGCACGCTGCATATGATCTTCCATCACTTCGTTAGGCTGATACCCCAGAATTTCTACATTAGCAGTTGCCTTTGATTTGATTTTTGCCATTTCTGAGCCATCGCCTATTACTACCAACTTTTTATCAGGCATCCGGCTGAAAGCCTCAACAATCAGATCAATACGTTTGTACGGCACCATGCGAGACGCTGTGAAGTAGAAATCGTCCTTCTTCTCATGCAGTGTGAAACGATCAACATCGACAGGTGGATAGATGACATCCGCTTCTCTGCCATACACTTTTTTAATGCGACGGGCGATAAAGTGCGAGTTGGCGATAAAGAAGTCCACACCATTGGCGGTACGATAGTCCCACATGCGGATGTTATGCAGCATCCAGCGAGCCAGCTTGCCTTTTAACCCCTTATCCAGACCTGACTCACGTAAGTACTGGTGTTGGAAATCCCAAGCATAACGAATAGGTGAGTGAACATAACTTATATGCAGTTGGTCAGGACCGGTCAACACACCTTTTGCGACGGCATGACTGCTGGACAAAACGATATCATGCTTGGTGACGTCCAGTTGCTCAATGGCCAGCGGCATTAAAGGCAAGTAGGTCTGATATTTCTTTTTGGCACCGGGCAGGCGCTGAATGAATGATGTAGTGGCTTTCTTATCATGAAAAAGATGACGGGAATCATCAGATAAAAAATCCACTACAGAATAAATGTCAGATGCCGGAAACAGTTCAATAAATTCAGCGATTACTCTTTCTGCCCCGGCAAATCCTACCAACCAGTCAGCAACAATACCAACACTTAAATTCCGTGACATTATTAAACCCTCTCTAGCACTGCGCGAGATGACATAAACCAGAATAACAAAATGGCTTATCTCATCGTAATAACTCAATAGAGTCTGTATTGGTGGTAATAAAATGGTGCTATTTAATTAATGATCAAGACATGAGCATCACATTCAAGGTGAGAAATACTATTCATAATCATGATTTAAATACTTACTCACCTTTTTTAGAAAATTATTAGCGCCGTAGGATAGAGAGAATATTGTCTGTGTGTTGTTGCATCAATGCAACATCAGCACGCGATTCAACATTCAATCTAACCACTGGTTCTGTATTTGAACTTCGTAAATTAAAACGCCAGTGGGTGAATTCCAGACTGATACCATCAGTGCGGTCGAGGTTTAAAGCGCCATCTTCGTAGTGTTGCAGAACACGTTCGATTGCCTGTTGCGGCTGATCCAGCACGCTGTTGATTTCTCCGGAAGCCGGATAGGCCTCCATACGGTCATTAACTAACTGGCGTAGAGACTGCCCTTTAACCTGCAACAACTCAGCCACCAATAACCAGGGAATCATGCCGCTATCACAGTAGGCAAAATCACGGAAATAGTGATGCGCGCTCATTTCACCGCCATAAACCGCGTCTTCCTGGCGCATACGTTCTTTGATGAAAGCATGGCCAGTTTTTGACATGACAGGAACGCCCCCGGCACGGTTTACCACATCTATAGTGTTCCAGCTCAATCGTGGGTCGTGGATAATGCGTGCGCCAGGGTCCTTTTCAAGGAAGGCTTCAGCCAGTAAGCCAACAATGTAATATCCTTCAATGAAATTGCCTTCACTATCAAAAAGGAAGCAGCGGTCAAAATCACCGTCGAAGGCGATACCCATATCAGCCTGCGAGGCGATAACTGCATCAGTGGTGTCCTGACGACACTCCGGAAGCAGCGGATTAGGAATACCGTTCGGGAAGTTTCCGTCTGGTTGGTGATGAACTTTAATGAACTCAATATCAACACCCGCATCCTTAAAACGTGCTTCGACGGCATCAACAACATGGCCTGCTGCACCATTGCCAGAGTTAACTACCAACTTCATCGGCGTGGTGAAATTATCCAGGTTAATGTAGCTGATCAACTTATCGACATAGGCATCAAGCACTGAAACAGTCGTATAACTTCCAACTTTATCTGGATTGACTGGCGGGAAGTCATTCCCTTCTGCCAGACGTTGAATATCACGCAGTCCGGTGTCCCCACTTATCGGTCTTGAACCTTCGCGCACCAATTTCATGCCATTATAATCTAAGGGATTATGGCTGGCTGTCACCTCAATGCCACCATCTACATTTAACCAGGAAGTCGCAAAATAGATCTCCTCAGTACCCGATAAACCGATATCCACCACGTCAGTACCAGCGTCCCGAAGGCCTTTAGCTAATGCAAGTTTCAATGCTTCGCTGGTCAAACGGACATCACCACCAACAACCATTTTCTGAGGTTTTAAATACTCACCATAGGCACGACCAATCCGGTAGGCGATATCTTCATTTAATTCTTCTCCCAGCTTCCCTCTAATGTCATAAGCTTTAAAACAAGATAATTTACCAGACATATTTCATCCCCTAATTAGCAACGGCCATAATGATCTTTTGTACGAATGATATCGTCCTCACCTAAATAGGATCCGGACTGTATTTCTAGTAATTCGAGTGGAATTTTCCCTGGGTTTTCCAACATATGCTGAGAACCGATGGGGATAAAAGTCGATTGGTTTTCAGTAAGTAAGTAGGTGTTTTCGTCTATAGTTACTTTTGCAGTACCGGAGAGAACCACCCAGTGCTCGGCACGATGATGGTGCATTTGCAAAGAGAACATACCACCAGGTTTAACCGTGACACGATTAACATGGTAGCGCGGCATACTCACGACTTTATCGTTCTTACCCCAGGGACGGTACGATTCACGGTGCACACGATGTTCGCCGCGCTCGTTTTTCTTCAGGAACTCGACGACCTTCTTGACATCCTGCACCTGAGATTTATCAATGACCAGTACTGCATCTTTGGTATTAATAATCACCAAATTCTCAACGCCGACTGCGGCTACCAGTTTCTCATCAGTATTGATATAGCAATTGCTGGCATGATGGGTAAATACATCACCCGTCAGTGCATTGCCATTTGCATCTTTATTGTTGACATCCCACAACGCAGACCACGAGCCGACATCATTCCAACCGGCGTCAAGTGGAACAACGATAGCATCAGAGGTCTTTTCCATTACGGCATAATCAACTGACTCATCTGGGCAGGCGATAAAAGCCTTCTTATCGACACGGATAAAATCCTGTTGTGCATCCGGTTCAGACGTCGCAATTGCTTTCTGGCAGGCTTCGAGAATGTCAGGGCGGAATTGCGCAATTTCTTCAAGGAAGCGTTTAGCATGAAACAGAAACATCCCGCTGTTCCAATAATATTCGCCGCTTTCAAGGTACTGGAGGGCGGTTGCAAAATCAGGTTTTTCGACGAAACGTTGCACACGAAAGACTGGAGCCTGATTACTTCCTAACATGCCACCACGCTGTATATAGCCATAACCGGTTTCAGGTTGCGCAGCTACAATGCCAAACGTTACAAGCTTGCCTTGTTGTGCGTAAGGAATCGCATCCTGGACTGCCTGATGAAATGCTACTCGGTTACCAATGACATGATCAGCAGCAAGAACCAACAATAATGGGTCTTCACCTTTAGATACGGCACTAAGAGCGGCTAAAGTGATAGCTGGTGCTGTATTTCGCCCTACTGGCTCGAGAATAATATTGTTTGATAACTGGTCAATATGACGGAGTTGTTCAGCAACCAGGAAACGATGTTGTTCATTACAAATTACTAAAGGTTCGGAAACATCTAATCCTTTGAGGCGGATGACAGTTTCCTGCAACATGGAATTTTCTCCATAGAGTCGCAGGAATTGTTTTGGATAAAGTTCACGAGACATTGGCCATAGACGGCTACCAGTTCCGCCTGCCATAATAACGGGTATGATCATAATTTCCTCTTTGAGAAAATGAGAGTAATGGAAGCATTACGTGAATACCTTCTGCACAATATCTATATTGTTGCAAACGATATGATTGATGGTTTTGGCAAAAATAATATTAATAGGGAAGCAGGTCTTTGTTTTTTCTCGGAAGAGCTATAAGGAAAATTCAAATTTCTTAGATAATTTTACGTAACCATAAAATATTCAACAAACAGTCTCTAAACATAATTAAACAAAACACAGCCAAGTTGTAAATAAAAATCATCCTGACCGGACAAAGCGCTAATTCTTATTGAAACAAAATGAGTCCCAGGCGGTACTACTTTATTATACTTTATCAGTTGCCAATCCCCAGAATGATTATCACCTACCGTTAACTCATCTCTCAAAATCTCATTGCTATTTAAATCTCTAAATAAAATGAAAATATCAGCAAAACAATTTTCAATTTTTAATTTCAAAGCACCAGAAATCACTCGAGCATTATCAACATTGCCCATCTGTTCAACTGATGAACTCGTGTCAGTAATCTTCAAAAATGATGCACCTAATACACTGGCAGTTTCGTTCTTCTCTATTTTACCCAATAAATTCCAGCGTAAACCACCCGCATGAAACATGGGGTCCTGAAAAATAATATTGCTGTTTTTAGAAATGCAAGGAATGTACTTCGAATCAAAAAACAGCTTACCAATTACGCTCCTCCCTTCACCACCGACAAGCAACGGTAGCCCTTCTTTTCCAGTTGATGGATCGTAATTTTCAGGCAAGGTAATTTTTATATTATCAAGATATAAGCCATTATCGTTTCCAGCCAGAATATTAAACAAAGTTGTTGTTATAATTATTTCTTTCTTATTAAGAAAGATGAAACTGTCAGTAATTGATAGAAATGCCTCTGTGGACGCTACCGTGCCAATAACATAGTAATGGCTATTACGTCCCGGATTCTCCATGTGTGAATGAGATACAAAAACACTAGAATTACCAGACGCTATGATTTCATGGTTATCGAATGAACACCCGGTAAAATTCCAGTCACCATAGTACAATTTGGTATGACTAGTGTTATCAGCAAACATGCAATTATCAAACACCATGCACTCACCAGCATTTTGGTATTTGTTAATCGTTTCTATGTGCCCCCACAGAAACTGACAATTCTCAAACTTTATTCTCCAGGCATTTTCAGAGAAAAGTAATGATTGCTGCCAACCCTGAATAGAAACATTTCTTACCGTAAATAACGAACTACTGGTATCCGGCCCACCGATTTGTATCGCCGGGCATCTGAAAAGCCCCTTGATATCGCCACCAATTAAATTAATATTATTCAAAACCTCAGTGACATTCTGGTATCGTTTTTTATAATTACTTTGAGTGCTAATCAATGTAATTGCGGGGATGTTATCTTTATGCTTAGTCCATAAGAGCGACGTTTTTCCGTTGCAAGTCCAGCAGGTTTTTGAAGCATCTATTGTAAAAGAATCAGATAAACAATAAATCATTCCTGGCCGTAGACGCAAAGGCAAATTATATTCATGTGCGACGTTATTAGCCTTAATGAAGGCTTCAGTATCGTCGCCATTTTCATTCCCCTTTGCACCAAACCACTCAGGATATATTTCTCCATGAACGACGCGTTCCCATACACAGTCATTGCCCTGTACAAACATTACACCATCTATTAACTCATTCTTTAAAGATGATTTTTTGACAAAGTAAGACGCATATCCGTCATTTGCACTTAAATTATCATTACTGACTAGCAACACTTCACTATCATTGTTCCGACTATGATATTTCGCCAGATCATCTATGCTCATTGTTACGACTTGACTTAAATAATTATTATCCCCTACGCGAATCAATGTATTTTCAGAAGCATTTGATTTAGAGATAAAATAGTCACAGGTTATAAAAGCGACTAAACTCCTGAAGAAAACTCTTCGATTGATGTTTCTTTTCAATCTCATAATAGGTAGCTTAACCTTTAAGTGGTGAACTTCGCTTCTTTAATAAAGATCCAAAGGCCATTGCTCTAATTTCATTAACAACTAAATCTTTACTTAAAAAGTAAGTCAAAAGATAAACCACAAATGCAGATGACAATTTTATTGCAAGCTCGTAATAACCAACCTGTCCCAAAAAATTGCTTTGATTCAATACATATAAAACCATGCCCATTGGTAACAGGTGCAGTAAAGGCATGACAATACTCGAAATAAAGTCTTTTAAACAATGCCCTAAAACAGGACGCACCAGAAATACATAACTTCCGACTAAATTTATTAACTGACAAATCAGGAAACCGAATGCTGCACCCATGAAACCAAAATATAAAACGGAACAGTAGATTATAGGTAAGAACAAGAAAATTTTTAGCACGTTGAACTTCAAACTAAGATCCATTCTCGCCTTAGCCATCAGCAAAGCACCTAATGGATTTGCTACAATCCTCAATGCACCACATATACATAATATTTTGAACGCATGATTAATAAACTCCCACTTATCGCCAAAGAAGATTTGGATAAAATCCTCAGACAAGAAAAATAAAACCAGTAGAAAAGGAAAGTTCACATGCCCAATAAAATGCAACATCTTGAAAAAGTTCTTTTTGAGTCTTTCAGGTTCATCCTGCATTTTTGCCAGTGCTGGGAACATTACTCTTGTAATTACCGGGCTAATTTTTGATGGTGGATTAACCGTAACACTGTATGCCAGATTATACCCCCCCGCAAGAATTGCACCAATCAACCGCGATATAATAGGTGTAACAGCACTTAGGGTGACATAGTTTAATAAACTATCTGATGTCAGATAAAATGCGAACAGGATATTATCTTTAATCCCCTTGATATTAAAATGTCTCGACGGTGAAAAATTAACTGCTCCCCACTTCGATAGCAATACGGTCCTTAAAGTAATGTTAGCAAGATAGCCAATGACAACAGAAGAGGCATCCTTCGTGAAGGATGCAGTGACTATCGCTACTAAAAACCCGAAAACATAGGAAAATGATTCCACCTTGGCTAGAAAGTTGAAATTCAGTTCTTTCTGAATCAATGCTCTGTATTGTTGTCCATGTGGTAAAATCAGAAATGCTATGGATGTTAATTTTATCAGTCCTTCCACATCAGGCACTTTTACCAATATAGCGATCAATCCTGATAATAACCAAAAAACGCAGAATAGACACACACCCAACATGGTATTCAACCAGTAGAGTGTAGAAAGCTCCTTCCTGTTGATATCTTTTTTTTGTATTATTGAGTTCGAAATCCCACAATCAGCTAACATATCTGTCATTAGAAGCACTATTGATAATATGGATGCCACACCGAATGCATATGTTGACAGAATATGTGACAAGACGGTCACTTGAGCAAAACCAAAGACTATTACTGTCAATGATGACACTGCTGACCATTTAGTACTTTTAACTGTTTTATCTTTGAGACTCATTAAAACACCCTCGACGTCACACCGACAGTTTGGTTCTCTGATTTTTCAACAGACACATGATTAGAATATCTTGCCAAAGCCACTGCTATGCAAAATGAAGTTATATAATCACCAATATGGGAAATGAAAAATAAATTTGCAATGATCACATAAAGTGTCAGCATGTATGCATATTTATCTTTGTTTTTAGAAAAGATTAACAATACTTTTCTGGTTATTGTGAAAAAAGGAACAAGAAAAATGAAACCATACATAATTACACAATCGATGAAAAGGGATTTTGTGCCGATTGCTTTGTATTCACCAAGCCTCGTATATGTAGCAACTTCATCATAATTAAGATAAGGGATGATCTTTTTCATCCACATAATCACACCAGGTGTAAAGTCATATATCGCTGGAATATAACCAAAATACCCTACACCTAAAGGATTGTAGAGTAGAATCTTCAGCCCTGTGATGAACATTGTTGTTCGGGTAGCCACTGACGAGTAATTATCAATATCCGTAGCCAAGGCTACTAAGAAAAACATTTTAAACATTATATATGATGCAGTGACGCAAAATATCGTCAAAACTATTCTAAAAATAACATTTCCATTTGCAGAAAAATATAAACACATGCATATTAGAAAACTTAACGCAGCACCTTTCGATGTCGTTAGTATCGCAAGAGTAATCGTCAGCAATAGCACCCAATGTAATTTCAAGTTATATATCATTGCAATAAGGAGAACCATGCAAACAATTTGGAACCCGAAAACACTTGCTTCAAGAGCAAAACCACGCAATCGGTCAGGGCTTATGAAATCATTGAACTGTAGCAATCCCTGATGGTTTATTAGATTTGGGTCGGCATAATTTAAAATGATTGATAACAGTATAACCAATATAATGACCTTTGATGCCGCAACAAGGTCACTATAAGGGTGCAAGCTACAATATAAATAAGACAGAAAATAATAACCAAATAGAGCAATGTAGCGACTGCCACGATCCAGCACAAACAAAGAGCTTAATGAGTCAAACAAGTTACTCCAATAGAAAAAATACAATGTTGATACAGACATTGTAAGAAGAACAAAGATCAGTATCTCTTTTCTTATTTTCAGTCCATATTTTAATGATGAAACAGCAAGTCCAGGGATGAGAAGCAATGATGATGGGGATGCCGTCATAATCCCACCGATATTTTGCAAGCTTGTATTATCAAATGGAATAAAGAAACAGAATAAGACAAAAATAGGATTTTTTACGGCTAAATTCATCACATCTTTCATGTTATGACTCTTTCATTATTCTCAACAATGTATTCTGTGAGTTATAGTTTTTCTCTATAAACATATAAGCATTAATTGCCATATTCTTTGCCATGCCATCTTCAGATATTGCCATGATTACTGCACGTTCAAAACAAGCAACATCATCTGCAATGAATACATGTTCGTTATCTATAACGCCGGTTCCTTCAGCACCTATCGTTGTGGTTATAACACAGAAGGAATTCCTCATTGCATCAAGATTCTTGAGTTTAACCCCTGCACCATTAAGCATCGGATTGATGAAGATACAGTTTTGATCATAAATATCGTTTAGCTCTTGATCAGTTGGGGATTGGATCAAACTGACCTTTCCATCTTCAAATCTGGAAATCGCTTTTAACAAATCACTGTCTATGCCATTCTTCGCATTTCCTGCTATCGTTAAAACAACATCTGGGCTTTGTGATAAAATCTTCTCGTGAACCTCTTCAAGATACCAGATGATTCCTTTTAAATTGTTAGGCATGAATAAGTTGCCAACAAAAAGGACGTTTGCTTTTTTTGCGCTAAATTTTTCCTCCCGAAACTCTTTAACCGCTGGCATATGAGGGGGTAACCATTCTGAATTCCCTCTTTTATTATTCACCGCATATTCATCGCTAGAAATGAACATCAATTTTGTAAATTTTTCATTTATCTTGCTTTCGTTTACCTTAAACAACAATGACTCTATCTTATAATATAACTTTTTTAGCGGATTTTTTTCATCTCTGAACAATCCTTCATAATAAACAGATTCGTTATTATGAACACGAAGTAACTTTTTATTAGTATTGAGCGATGCATTTTTCAATATGGGGTAAACATATTCAGACTCACAAATAACTGCATCAAATTTTGATTTTATTTTTATCGCTTTCAGATTGTATCTTGACGTTGCCTGAATTGGTAACAAAGTCAGCACACTTAAAATAATACTTTTTTTAAACGAGAGTCTCTTTACATAATAAACATTACTACACAACTTACTAAGGTATTCTTTGCTTTTACGATCTACATCTTCTTTGTGCGTAATGATGAGTTCAATATCAAACCCAGATTTGGACAACAATTCTATGCGCTGTAAAATATCAAGTCTTCCACCATGATTTGCCGGGTATGGACAATCACCAGACACCACCAGTACTTTATTCATTAAAGAACCTCACTAAAAGCTTGCAAATATTTATCAGCTACAAAGTTGACATTAAACACACTCAAATCGTCTGACTTTATTTCTACTTTATCAGGGAGTTCATTTATATTTCCAATATCTTCGAGGAAATAAATATTTGGCAATATTTGCGCAAGCTCACTAACTCCACCGACTCTGGTAGTGAGTACTATCTTACCCGCAGCAAAAGCCTCAACTACAACACGACCAAATGGTTCATGCCATCTGATTGGCAGGACAACAATATCAACCTGACTCATAAAATCATCGACAGGGCAGTATCCCAAGGTCTTGACATTACAGTTATCCGCAAGCTCTTTTAGCTTTTTACCATTGCCATCAAATTCCCCCGCAGCAATAAACATGGCATCAGGATTTTTTTGGGCAAGAGCGCAGAATATATCAAATCCTTTTTCTTTGGTTAACCTACCTATGAAGCCAACCCTTTTTTTATTTTCTCTACTTAAATTCGCCTTTACTACACTCTCATCTGAATAGTTTATCGAGTTATATATGGTGTGTACCTTTGCCTCTGGGAAAAAACCTGCTGACACATGGACTTTACGAATAAAATCACTTATTCCAATGTAGGAATCTACTTGTCTACTCATTACTCTCTTTGAATAAGACCAGAATCTAACAGAAGAGTCACTTATTTTCATATGTTGTCCCTTCTTATAAAGTTTGCTATTGGGGTGTAACAAATAATAATCTCGGGACGTATGGACTATTTTAGCATTATATTTTTTCGCCACACTCCATACAGCAACAGAAATCCCACTTAAATTATTGGTATGCACAACATCTGGTTTTATTTTCCCTATGAGATTATCTACTTTCTTTTTTATTTTAAAGTTGTAGGTATCAATAATATGCCATGCTAACTTTTGAAGTTTTGTTTTCTTTTCACCTTTCAACCCCCAATAGATGTTGCCATTTGAAAGGTAATTTATTTTCACACCGTTTAATGTATCTTCTTCGTCAGTGTTTTTTTCATGTATAGATATTATATTGACAGAGTGTCCTTTCTTTACCAGTGCTTCTGCTAAAAGCTGCACAGAGACTTCTGCCCCACCTACTTTATATGGATAATACAGTGTATTTATTATTACGATTTTCATGAAGAGACACCTTTTTACAATGAGGCGTTGCAACATTAAATGACGGAGGTTATTCGGTAAAACTCATCTCTATCCGATTTTTGCCTCACTGTCATAAAAGAGATTTCACAGTGAGACAAAACCATTTATTTCAAATATAACTATTTAACATCTGTGTAAGAGTAATTTTCATAAGAATAACCATAACCATAGTAGTTACTCGCTCTTTTTCTTACTCCATTCAATATAAACCCTTTCACCTTCACACCATTCTTTTCAAATCTTGCACAACTCATTTCCATTTCTTTAGGTGTGTTATGCTCAAATCTTGCAACAAGCATACAAGTTCCCGCATAACTGCCAATCAACTCAGCATCAGAAACTGCCAATACTGGCGGTGTGTCTATGATTACAAGGTCATAGTTATCATTTGCCCATGAAATCAAACTCTCAAATTTCTCACTCATTAACAACTCAGTGGGATTATTCATTACATCCCCCCTGGATATAAAGTCAAATTCAGATTGCGCCGTTTTGATTCTATGTACACCTTCATTATAATCTTTATTGTTTTTTAATATATTTGAGAGTCCAATATCATTTTTCGTCTGAAAAATATGGTGCGCATATCCCTTCCTCATATCTGCATCAATATACAAAACTGACTTCCCACCTTGAGCACAGATAGAGGCGAGGTTTGCACTGATGAATGTTTTACCCACGCTGGGGCTGGCACCACTAATCATTAATATCTTATTTTTAGCTGTCATCATTGCAAAATGAAGACTTGTTCTGAGACTTCTAATTGCTTCAATAGCGGTGTCAGTCGGATTTTCGTTAGCCAGAAAATTCCACTTAAGTGATTCTTTTTTATTCTTCGCCTTGGATTTAAAGTTTATTTTTTTCGTTAACCATTCCGATTCGGGTATAGCCGCATAGACATTTGCTCCCAAACTTTCCAGATCATCAGCAGATGTGATACCTCTTCTTAAGACGGTTTTGATGACCACCACGGTACATGAAAATAACATGCCTAAAATGATAGCCATTAAAATGACAAGAGCTTTCTTAGGCCTGACTGGAGTCGCTTGTGTCACCGAATTATCTACAATCCTTACATTACCTATAGCACTGGATTTGGCAATGCTCAGTTCTTGTTGTCTGTTGAGTAACTGCATGTATACAGCACGTCCTGATTCAACATCACGACTCAATCGCAGCACTTCCTGTTGAGTTGCAGGCATTGCAGAAACTTGTTGATTTAGTTTTTGCCTTTCTTGTTGCAGGGTCTGGCGTTTTTCCAGTAATGCTTTATATGTTGGATGCTCTTTGGTATACAACTGTGAAACTTCAGCTTCTTTGAATGTTAATTCATTAAGTTGGTTATCAACATTTACGACCTGGTCGAGCACCGCTTTAGCTTCAAGCGGAAGGTCAACTGAATCTTTCTGCTTACGATAGGCATTCAATCTATCTTCAGCTTGATCTAAGTCGCTTCGAACGCGTGGTAATTGATCATTCAGAAAGTCTAAACTTTTAGCATCCTGCGCCGCCTGGCGGTCAATATTTTGCGTTAAGTAGTGATAGCTGATGTTATCCAAAATCTTAACGATTTTATCTTTATCTTCTCCTGAGTATGTAAGATTCAACATACCCGTGTCTTTCCCCTGGTCAGCCACCGCAAAATTTTTAAGTAGTCTGTCAATCGCATCTAATTTTGTATAGGAGGTCACAATGAACGTCTCGCCCGGCTTAGCGTTAATTTCATTGACAAAAATAGACGTACCATCTTGCTCCAGTAACTTCCCAACATGCCCGGTAAACTCAGCATCCTCTAATTTAATGCTGTAAGTTGCATCATCAATAACTGTGAGCTTCAACTTGCCGGGCTTTTCATCTGTTGTACCCGATATTGTTAACTTTGTTACATCGACTGTACCCGGAACATTGCCAAATAGTCGCGCCAGTCCTTTCCCTACAATTGGAAAGTAATCCTTACTAACATTAATTTGCAAGTTAAGGTCATCAACTGTTTGACCGACTACCATGCGTGATTGTAATAGAGCAATTTCAGGCGCTGAAATCGGTTGTGAATCAGGAAGCATCTGACTCAGGCTATCCAGTATGGCATTGCCTTGTTTTTGCTCGACCTGAATTAGTGCATCAGCCTGGTAAACCGGTGTAGCCAAAAATGCATATAATATTGCCAACACGGTAAAGACAGAGGTTATTGTAATTATTAGTTTTTTATGGTCGATCAATTCGCCTATGAAGCGGCCCAGATCTACCTCATTTTCACTAACTGTTGTCAGTTTTTTCGGGACTGTAGCTGTCATTATGATTTCCTAATATTTAGCTACCAAGCTTACTTGCCCAATGCTGGCAAGCCTGGTCAATTAACTGATATACCGATTCAAACGCTTCATCGCTTTTGTGGTAGGGATCGGGAATCTCTTTATCATTAATCCAGTGCCCTAAAAGCATGGTTTTTCCACGCAGTTCTGGTGCTCGTCGGCTTATCTGTTCCAGATGCTCTTTTTCCATCACCAACAACAGTTCATAGTTCCTTCCCATGGCAGATTCAAACTTAGTACCTGAATGACCTTTTAATGTGACACCATGTTTAATAGCTACACGTTCAGCCGCGGGATCTGCTGGGTGACCAACCAGGGCTCCTACACCAGCAGAATCAATTTTCTTATGAGGCATTGCACGGCGCAGCAAACGTTCCGCTATCGGCGACCGACAAATATTCCCGGTACAAATCACCAGTATTGAATCAAACATACTCATCACCACTCGCGGATGTACTGTCCAGATTGAACCAGGTCATGCACACCCCCGATGGTCGGAACCAATTGCGAGATAACACGGTTCCAACGCACAATCGGTGCGGCAGTGACATAAACGATGTCATACGGCTTCAACTGGAATGACGTACTCAGTACCATCGCCGCCGCATCTTTCGCATTCAGCTGGTAAATATCAGCCAGCTTGCCCTTCCCTGTCGGGTTACGCAGCTGACGAATCACAAAGATCCCCGATGCATCGGCCATTTCCTGTGAAACACCCTCAGCATTACCCAGTGCTTCCGCTAACGTCATACCACTGCGATCCATCTTCAGCGTGGACTGTTTATTGACTTCGCCCATCACGAACACTTTCAGATCGTCATTACGCGGGACAAACAAAATGTCCCCAGGTGTCAGCAAACGGTTTTCACGAAGATCGCCCTGCTGCATTAATGCCTGTAAGGAAATAACACTATCTTTGCCGTTGTGGGTTAACACCACATTGCGCCAGTCTGCATCTGGCGCCAGGCCGCCCGCGGCGTTGATGGCATCCATAATCGTCAGCGGGATATTGCTGATCGCCTGCTGGCCCGAACGCACCACCTCCCCTGTCACATACGCTTTTTGTGACCGGAATGACGCGATGCTGACATCAACCTGCGGGCTTTCTATATAGGTTTTCAGTCGCTCAGTGATCTCGTTGCGGACTTCCTCGATGGTGCGTCCGGCGACTCTCACCTTGCCAATATAAGGATAAAAAATGGTGCCATCGGTATTCACCCAGTTACCGGTATCGCTGGCGCTGCGATATTGGCCGGCAGGTGTCGTCAGTTCCGGGTGATCCCATACCGTCACCATCAATACGTCACCAATGCCGATGCGGTACTGGTAGTTTTTGATTTCATCTTCCAGCTGTGGGTTGGCGCTGGACATCACCTTTTGGGGTTGCAGCGAATCAATCAATTTTGGTGTTAGCGGATAAACCGTAACGTACTTGCTAATGTCCGTATTCGAATCCATCTGCTCCACGACATCTTTATCACTGGTCGATAAATGTTGCCCTGGAATGATGGTGCACGCAGAAAGAAAAAAAGCAGACACCGCAATCGCGGATAGTCTAAAAGGCAATTTCATCATCATGAGTTGAACTATCATCCTATTAAATGCAAGAAAATAAAGCCTCTTTATCAATTTGCTAAAGAGGCATAGTAAAGGGAAACGTCATTCACTCACCCTTAGAAACCCATCCCTGCGTGGCTGCGTTGTTTTCCATAAAACAGATTTCTGAATGATGAAATGTCTCGGTGCAACATATGTAAGTTACTGACCTTCAGTTTCTTTAAACCTGAATTTTTTTGAGCACTGATTGTTTTTGGGCTAAGCCCGCTGTTCCTTGAGATTTCGAGTATATTTTGTCCGTCTAATAAATCCTTCAAAACATCGATTTCTCGTGGAGTCAGGTACATGGTTTTTCTTTCAGCGATGAGTCGATACAGCTTGTGATGTAAAGGTGTTAACCCATCATCTAACTGATAACTCATCACAAAGGTTGTCAGGCAATTACCGACAAAAAACTTCTCATTAGAATAAACACTTATGTCTTTATAAAGTCTGATGGTTTTCAGGTCAGAACTTAACGAAATAGTCATGTCCTGTAGTCCGATTTCGTGGACTTTTAATGCTTCCCGCAAACCCAGACTCAAATAGTAATCATCAGATATTATCCTCATATCTCTCTGACACCTTTGCGATGCCCTCCGCTGTCTGGTTAAGAACTATCTGCCCGTGGTGCTGGTCGTGGTGGTGGTGGTCGTTCCGGTGCTACTGCCATCGTTAGACTGTGTTGCTAATGCAAGCGCGGCCAGGGCGGAAACCGCAGAAACACCCACAACCACGCTGGTTCCGGCGGCATAACTCGTTGCGTTTTCCCCTGCTGGCGCACCGACATTTTGTGCAGCTGCTGTTTGTTGCGTTGTCGTTTCTTCTGCTGCGTTTACACTCAAACTCAGCAAACCGGTTAATAACAAAGTAGTCATTGCTGTGATTTTCATAATGTTACCTTTTTGGTTGTTAGCGATAATGAATGATGTTTTTTACCACTTTTATTACTCACTCATTCCTGACGTTTCAGGCACGCTACCGCCCTTAGCTTACTGGCGCCAATAGCCTGAAAAAAATAAATAATCAATACAACAGGCGCAGCGACGCCTTTGCGACGCTGGCAAAAAAAATAATGGGCAGGACAATGCCGCCATTTTGCTGTGTAAAAAGACGTATATTAAAAATGCAAAGTTATAATATGAATTTCTTATTTAAACTTTCTATTTGCTCAAGCCGCACGCTTTTAAAACATCCACCCTGTACCGCTTTAATATCCGTTTCAATGGCGTGGCATTGCTCAGTGCTTTCCACACCCTCGATGATAATAAACTTACAATATCGCATTATGTTCTTGATAATGACCGGCCAGATACCTGACTTGCTGTAGATCTTAAAAAAGTCATTATCAATCTTTACGGCGTCATAGAGATTTTCCTGCAAAGCTCTCAGGCTGGATTCGCCCGAGCCTAAATCTCCCAACCACAAGCGGTACTCTTCGGCTAATGCCTGCAAGACCCGGTTGCTTCTCCCATCGGAAAGATTTGGAAAACCTTCTGAAATCTCTAAACGTAAAAAGGGTTTTGATTTGGCTAACTCAGCAATCTCCTCATCCTGTATCAGGAGTGCGGCCATATCAAAATCAATAGTGATGGAGCATAAAATATTATTATTTTGAAAATATGCTGTTTTTAGGTCGATAAGCGTGAGTTGATCCTTCAACAGTTTTCTTTTCTGTGCCTTAGCGGGTTTCCCAACCTGCCTGAAAAACCACCCTGGTGCGGCGCTGTCTGTACGTATCTTTACCGCCAGAACATTCCCTGCTCTGTCTACTATCGGTTCCGCTTCAATACCACTGATAACTTTACCTGTTAAGACTTCGCTGAGATTCATGAGAATGTTTTCCATAACACACATCAGATGATTCTCATTCTATGATCACTAATACCAATCAATAAACACTTTACGATCGGTTTTATCTATGTTTTTACCTATCAAAAAATAACCTTTGATCGATCGATCCTTTCCTAAATCGAATGAATAGAATATTGTCCCGAATAATCAGGAAGAGGTAGGCGTTTGGTGGCAATATGCTCTAAACATCAGTCACATAAGCCAGGCGGGAACAAATTTTTGATAAAATACAGTTGGATATTAGCGGTTAGCCTACAATCGCTTAATTCTTAAGACTCACTCCGCTAATCATGTTAATGAATTGTAGCAGAATTTACTGTTTGTGCTGCATAAGCCAACCTTAACTGATTGATTAGCATTTGAAAACTGACATATTAGTTACGTTACTGAACTATTAAGTTTGTGTTTCCTGCATTATCAATGCTGATGAATGGCACTAATCCAGGCCCAGCCTGGGCTGGAAGGCAAAAACCAACACTGGCTAAATTAGCAACAACAACACCTTTAAAATTAATCATTAAGCACAACTTAACTTACGCATTTTTGCAAAATGTTACCCGGTCTGCTGGGCAGGTAAGTATCAACGGTTATTCTTCTCCGAACGTCATCACATCAATTGGCAAAAAACAGGTGGATAACTGTGCTTCTTCGTTCGATTGTCCATTCAATATCATCTTTTCCTATAGAACAGTTGTCCGTCTCTCATTACCGGAAAAGTCGTACTTTTTGTCGGGTATCAGGGTGTCGGGAGGGCGTTACGGGGTGGTAAAAAGGTGAAGGCCAGGTGATTAACCTGGCCTTTGAGATTATTTCAGGTGGGTTTTCAACTCTTCCGCCGCCTGACGCAGCGCTGTTTTCACGGCCGGCACGTTACTCAGTGGATTCAGCAGACCATAGTCGTGGATCAAACCGTTATAGCGCGTGACAGTGACATCCACCCCGGCCTCATCCAGTTTACGACCAAACGCTTCACCCTCATCACGCAGCACATCCAACTCAGCAGTCTGAATCAGTGTCGGCGGCAACCCCTGTAACTGCTCGCGGGTGGCACGCAGCGGAGATGCCAGAATGTTGTTACGATCGCTCTCTTTGGTGGTGTATGCATCCCAGAACCACTTCATCATATTTCGTGTCAGAAAGTAGCCATTCTCGAACTGGTTATAAGAGGCGGTATCGAAGTGCGCATCAGTAACCGGCCATAACATCACGTCATAACGGATCGCCGGGGTATGTTGCTGTTTTGCCTGCAACGCGACAGCGGCCACCATATTCCCCCCGACACTGTTCCCCACCAGCGCCAGGCGTTTACCATCAACGCCTATTTCCTGGCCATGTTCCGCAACCCAACGCGTGGCAGCATAGGCCTGATTGATCGCCACCGGGAAATGCGCTTCCGGTGATGGGGTGTAATTAACAAAAACTGCCGCTGCTCCTGATTCCACCACCAGGTCACGTACCAGGCGCTCATGGGTTGGGAAGTCACCTAATACCCAGCCACCGCCGTGGAAGAACATAAATACCGGCAGCGTCCCGTGTGCCCCTTTCGGTTTGACGATATTTAACTTCAGCGGTTGTCCGTTAACTTCGATGGTTTTTTCAGTCACGTCTGCGGCCGGCAGTACAGCTCCCTTCTGGGCGCCAATCAGCACCTGACGCGCATCATGAGGTGAGAGCTGTTCAATAGGTTTGCCGCCGCTGCTGTTGAGGGCATTCAGGAAAGCCTGCACATGACGTTCTGGTTGTGGCTCTCCCGCCATGCTTGATACAGATACAGCGCCTAATGCAATGGCTAATAATGATTGTTTAATTTTCATGGTGATCCCCTTCTATATCTCGCTATTAAATAGTGCGCTACTTAAGTGAATGAATCCGTGCGCTCGTTGTTTGCTTCGGGTTCAATTTACATAGCGCACTATTTAATAGCAAGCGATTAAAGGCATGAAATTCAATGGACTTTCTCTAATCCATTGAAAAACATGATTAAACTACGGCACAAATTGTTAAGTACGTGCCACAAAAGACCCTGAACAACAGGGTCTTGCCTGTGCGCCATCAAACGTTATAGTCCAGCAGCCAAAAATGCCCTCATTAACGTTTGCGCCAGTCAGTCGGATCCCATTCGGCTTCAACCCTATCGGCAACCTCTTTCGGTACGCTTTCCACCAGCTGTTGAACCATCGCATTGAAAAAGTCCGGAAATGGCAGAGCCGGTTCGATTTTCAGTTTCGGATCGGTCGCCAGGATATCGATAATCCGATCGATCTTCTGCTGGTTACTCTCCGTCACTGGATAGGCCCAACTATCGCGTATTTCACTCGCGAGACGGGCGATTTCTGCATTGGATGAATAGACGCAGGCGTGAAAATAAGACCGGGTAAACTCCTCCAGGTCCTGGAGATAAGCCCGAAACACCGCAGGCGCAGACATCAGCTTATGGAGTAATTCTCGCTGTTCACTACGTACCAACGATCTCTGCCGCTCTGGCCAGTCCAGATAGGGCTCGCCAATGATTTTTTTCGCATGGGGAACGAATTTCCTGATGATGTTATGCCCGTCCTCATGCCTGACCGTGGTGGCAAGAGATTTTTTATGTCCCTGGTTGGCGCAGGATACGGCAATTTCATCTCTTTTTTTATGCTCCGTCGCAAAGCCACTTAGCCCGTTCCAGGAAAACAACTCTCTTTCCGGCATGGTTTTCATATTAATCAACGCATACTGCTTTGTTTTGGGGTTGTAGCCTATTGCATCTTTAAATACCTTGATTCGATATTCTGTATCTGACTCCAGCGTTATCCGATATTGATGCAATAATTTCTCAAACAACGCGACGTCCAGCGTCTCACTTTCAGCAACATGGAAGATTTTTTTCAAACTCTGCGCAATAAAATCAGAATTATGGCTTATGGCCGCGCTAATTTTATCCATATTCAACCGGTCTTCATCATCTATCTGCTCCAGTTCCTTTCTCATCCACGGGAATTTATTCCATACCGTTGAGCCAGTACCAACATATCGGATCCCTCTTAACTCCTCAGGGATAGAAACCGTTGCCAGAAAGACTTCGGTGATATCATCCGCTTTAAAAATCTGATCGCCATAATCATCAATATAGGCCAGTTGCCTCGCTCTGAATGCGGCGTTTGCCACTTCGGACGAGGTCATTTCTGATTTGAACACACTGGCGAAATTCACCAGCTTTTTTGCCAGTGTGGCATAACTATCAATGTCATGCTGCGTGAGGGAATGATCGCTATCCGGAAGCCCGAAGACGTTGATAATATTGTTAATCCCTCTGCCTGCATCCTTTATTTTGCGTAAAAACTCTTTATAGGATGCCTGGTCTGGGGACAATTCAGGGCTGATTGAGGTCAGCACACCACGGGCAATCTCTTCTACCATTTGGCTCAGCTCGAGAAAACCATGCAACGTGATATCACTTTCCGGCAGTGAATCGGCATGTTTCAGCATTGCCAGATGTGCCGGTAGTTTATTCACCTGATTGGCCAGGCAGATAATATCTACCTCCAACTCCTTCACCGTTCTCAGTGACACTAATTTCTTACGTAGATTATATAATTCCAGTATGGCATGCCTACGTACCGTATCGTAAATTCGGCTTAACGCATAACGACCACGAAATATCGGACTTTCGTTAGTACTGGGATCATTTTCGATGCCTCGCCCCATGCGATAAGGGATATTAGCGAATATTTGTGGTTCAAAGGGGATAAACGCGCCACTGGCACAGAGCATGCGGTAGAATGTTTCCCCCTCTCTCGTCTTTATTTTGATTACCAGGCGATTATCATTGAAGGTTGATATGAACATCTCTTCTACCGAGATTCCTTGCGGTACGCTTAATTCGCAGTCGTTATGCTTCGTGCTGGCGTCAGACGGCAACAGTCTGATCAGATTGTCAGCGACGACCTGCAATTTCCCTTGTGCATCTTTAACCACGGTGACCATACGGTCGGGGGGCGCTCCTGCCGGAATCTCGTATCGCAGCTCGCCGGTTGCCGCCAGGGAGGTGCTCGCCACTTCAAATTTCAGCCAGGAGTCGCCGTAGGGATGAAAGAGATACTCTTTTCCTTCTTCGTCGGATAAATAGTGCGCGTAACCCGCCAGCTCATTCAGTTTTTCCATACTGGTCGGCTCGGCCAGGTAGGCCGCTTTCGATAAGGAAGACAACGAAGGTTGCATCTGCTGCGCCAGCCAGGGCTTGAGATCCCGATGAGCGTATAAATCCTCCAGCTCAGGGAAGGAATCCATGAATTCCTTCATTTCATACTCCAGCCATTTTATGAACGCCGTATCCTCCTGTGGTGCCTCAGTGGTAATCCGATACTTCGCCTGGTAGCGCTTTGCCAGGCGAAAGGCTTGTTGTACCCCGTTCTCAACCAGCGTATCGGCAACAGTCCACGCCTCTCCTTCTGGCATCGCCTGTTCCACGCAGACCACCAGCGATCCCAGCTTCACTAATCCGCTTTGTTCGGCTGGCTCCTGTTGCAAGCCAAGACCGAACAGGTTATCGACAAAACTCAGGCACTCACCCAATGGGGAGTGAAAAAGTAATGACAACGTCGTACTCCAGGCGCTCTGAACCAGGGACTCAGCCGATGCCGTGGTTGAAGTGGTCGGGGGCAAGCTGGCGGCAGAAGACGGATTGGACAGTTGTTCCATCTTCTTCACCACAATTTCCGCCAGATTCGCTGCCCACAATTCGCTATCTGCGGGTGCAAAACGCAATAGCGAGGTGGTCAACGTCAGTTGATGACGCGCTGACGCATCGGCCGTTCTGAACAAAATGTTCATCAACGCCTGCTTCTGTATCTCAGTGCGAAATCCGGATCCACTCTGATGTTCTGTCACGTCAAACCAGGTATGCCGGGTGGCATCGCCGATTTTTGGCAGTGGCGTCACCAGAAACGCTTTACCGTTATGCTGAATAATGATCCCGAGACAGGGCTTTAGCGGTGAAGGGTCCTCCGGCCGTGAGACTTGAATGAAGGTCACCGGCAACGGCTGGGGGTAATTTTGTTTCAGCCCGTGCCGCATCTCCCGTGGCAGATCCAGAAAGGTATGTCGGTAAAATGTTCTGAGCGTGGTTTGTACATCGGTTTTAGCCTCGGCCAGTTGCAAATGCGTGATGCCGTGCGGATGGAGAAGTATTTTATCCAGAGCACGCCGGGCCCGGACAAAATCCAGTACATCTGCATACGTTTGGGTTTCCTCCTCCCACCATTCGGTCAGCTTTTTTTTCACTCCTGGGCTGACATACGTGATCTGCCCAAGTTGGTTAATCAGCGTTCCGGTTTTTTGATTGAGCAACATAAACAGCGCAATCTGCCTGATGGCCTGTAATGGAATGGCACTGCGTTTATGATCCGCCACCACCGGAGCGGCCAGTGCCGCCGATAACCCCAACTCGTTAAAACAGGTTTCATCCTGTAATTTCGGGTGCACCGCAAATTCGGTCACCGGAAAAGCGTCTTTGCATTGCTCCTCCAGCAACAGACGAATACGGGCGAGATCCAGTGAACTCAACTGTTCAAACTGTTGCCCCAGCGCTTGGCAAAATGCTGCTGTCTTCTCGGCGGTCAGACGGGCGAATTCTTTAATCGTGATGGTCGGGATTGTAGCTTCAGTCAGGCTCGCAATGATGTTGCTGTTGAGGGAAGCGAAGCCCGCAAAGTGGGTCGCCGGGTCAATCGCTTTCAGAACCCCTTCAATCAGCGGCAGGATCATTTTCCCCAACAACCTCAATCGGGCGCGCGGTTCACCATCGCTCATGATCGCTAACCCGGCAGACCATCCGCTGCGCTGGTCATTCTGTAAATAGGCGAACTCCTTCTCATCCAACACGAATGGACTCTCTTCGTCCGGGCGGGTGATGAGTGTTTGTAATGACAACAATAAGATCTTCAGACGGTTAAGCGGTGTTCGTGGTGTGGTGTCCTGGAAACGGGCATCTTGTCCAATCTCGCGCCGGGACGGATCTTCGGTTATTAATGCCGCATAACGCGCAAATCCGTTTTCCCTTTCATCCGCAGGCTTATGGCTAAGGATCATTTGCCAGAGGTTACAGGCGTGCGACGCCGTTTTAACATCGACCTGCACCGGATCAGCGACCGTTGCTATCAGCGGGATTTCCGACAGACGATCATATTGCACATCATTAACCGGAACCGCCTTTGGGCGACTGTCTACAATGACGTGGCGTGCCAGACGCGTGTGCGTTACGTCTGCCTCATCAAGACGCTGACCGGCAACACCGGTCGGGTTAAGCATCTGCGAAAACCAGTGATCAAAGTTTTGTAAGGCCCCCGCGGCACCTGACGGTAATAACAAAAAAAGTGGCTCCGGCGAAATATGGGTTGGCGGATCGATTATCTCCATCGTAGTCACCGGGCAGGCTCCATCTGCCAGCGAAGAGGAAGGCGCGTCAGTCTTTTCAGGTTGATACGTCAGCAGGGGCAAGGGACTCGGACGCAATTTTGCGTTAAACCCGGTGGCAGGATGGCGGCTCCTGAAATAAACCTGAGTAGATGCGGCATTGATATTACTGAGAAACAACTTCATGTTGTCTTCAGTGGCGCTCCCCACTCCGCCCAGAGAAATGCCGCTGCCTTCTGTGGTCGTATTCATAAACCTATTCGCCGGGCACACCGGTATCTCCAGCACCAGCGTGGAATTTTTTCCCAGTACCATGTTTTGATATGCCGGTGACAGGGTGCGCAGCGTCCCGGCAAAAGGAATATGAATACCCGGTGGGGGTGGCAAGTTATCCGTCTGCGCGAGCACCGTGTTAGTCGGTTCAGCGTCAGCGGGCCAGAGCATCGACAGCAGCTCGCTTTGTATTCGTGCAGGCACCCCGCTCAACTGCACCAGCATTTCGCTGCTGACATACTGCGCTGAAAATTGCTCGGCATACTTAGTGGTGAGGAAGGCCTGTACTTTCGCCTCCATCTCGGCCTCACTCCATTTTTGGACTTCGGCCGGGTGGGTCGTGTTTTTTTCCCACCTCAATGCCTCGCCAGCGAACAGTTCCTGATATAGCGCATTGAATATCTCGATATTGAGTTGTCGGGGCTTAACCTCACTCCCCGCACTCCCGGAGATGCCAATCATTAACAATAAAGCGTGCTGAATCTCGCTTTCCAGGGTCTGCGGCTCGGGTTTAGCGTCGATATAGAGCTGCGCCAGTCGTTGACGGTTGGGCATGGTGTCGAGGAGGCTATTGGCTTTTTCCAGATGGAGAAATTCCGCGACCTGATGGGTCCTGCCACCCAGTAATTTCATCACCGGTTGTTCCAGCAAATAACGAGCAAGCAGCGCAAAACAGGGGTCAAGATAGTTTTTGAGTGCGGCATCGATTGGCAGGTTCGGGTTTTTTAAATATTCCTGCCACAGCGCCACCTGCCGACGGGAGAGGAGTTCTTTTCCCGCCCAGGCGTTGAGGACGGTGGCTACTGCGGGTAACCTGGCAGCCAACTTGTTGGCAGTCAGGCTGGCGACCCGACTTAAACTTTGTGATAAGGGCCTGATAAGTGAAGATTTCACTGACAAAAATTTGTCACCGATGCCATTCAAACGACATAAGGCATTCAGAACCGGAGTAGTGGGTGGAACAGACGACGTGGAACAGACGGGAATATGAGTCATCATTTTTCTTCCATGAAAATAATCGACTTCAAGCGTAGCCTGGTGGTTTTTAACACTGACCTGAAGAACATGAGAAAAAAATGAAGATTTAGTTGCCTCTGCGGCTACACATTGTTCTTGCGCAGAGGCTGGCGACACAGCCCATTAATGTGTCGGGCTTCTTCAGGAATGATTACCCATGTAGGGACAGAAGTACCTACTGTGCCTCGTAAACACACTTTGTTTGTCAAATGTCAGTCTGCATGGCGTGCAGTAAAGTCCGACAGAACCAGGGGCATGGAAGATTGTTATATGTTTATCAAGAAGTTCTCTTCTCGTACACGAAAAGCCACATCTGTCTGCGTTGCATTGAAATGGCTTTTGTCCAAGGTGACTGTGTCTGAAATGCCTGGTAAGGCCCTCCTTTGAGGTGAATTTTTTGCTACAACTTTCCCCGTGGCAAACAAACGGCTTTTCGCCCCGATGTTTACGCATATGAATATGTAGATTTTGTGTTCGGGTGAATGTCTTTCTACAATCAGGCCACATGCAGGAGTGTTTTTTTTGGCATTGTATTTGGGCAATATGCTCTTGCCATTCAGGTTCAGAATGAAAGGAATCGTAGCATCGGTTGCATTGCCAGGTTTGATTACCCCCAGGCACATTCTCTGTGGTCAGCGCCGCCGCATGGTCTTGATGAGACTGGGGTGCGCAGGATACAGAAGAGGAGGTTGAAGGTACTGGCTGCCAGCTCGGGGGATTTTCAGCGGCAGTAACGGGTAAATGCTCCTCCCATAACTCTTGCAGAAGCTCACGATACTCAGATGTATCATTACCCTCGTTTCTTATTACGGCATCAAGATCGAAAGAGGCTTCCCCATTAGTCATACGTCCGTCAGGGTCGTAGCGCGTGACAGGATTATTTCTCAGCATACGAAACAAATTTAACCCCTCTATCGTTCCCGCCGGGTCGCTACTTAGCCAGCGCATCAGCCACGGCACAAAGTAACGCCAGCCGAAATAGATTAACCCGGTGCAATCCCGTTCCTTACCCGCGTAACGTTGAAACTTCAGCATCGCCCCTGTTTGCCTGCCGGTTAACCAGCTTGCCGTGCCACCAAAGGGATACCAGCACTCCTGACTCACCAGGGTTCCCGTTTCATCCACCACGCCGTATACGCTGCCCAGTCTGTCGCTCAGGTTGATATGAATCAGCGTTTGCTGCGCTTCGCGGTAAAGACGATATCTGCCTGCCACGATCATCCACAGATGCTGGTCGTAGGTCTTGCCTGTGGTGCAGCTGCGTACTTCCAGCCCCGGCAGATAACACACCTGCTGCTGACCAGTATCGAATTGGTAATGTTTAACCGCGCGCTGGCCGGGCGCGACATACCGGTAATATTCCTGCTGCTGTGACATAGGTTTTCTCCTGAGAATAGGTCACTCACTTTAGTCACAACCAATCTATTAAAAACATCCGGGTAGATTAGATAGCGTTCACTTGATATGAAAATCCATTCATCGCTGAAATTTATCCTGACACAACGCATCAATAAGATGAGAAATACATGAATTTATAACTGTCTTCCCTGGCACAAGAAAATCTTCATATATGGTTAACAGGCAGTGAAACGGAAAATAACTCAAGGAGTAGTAATGTTTAAAAATATGCTGATAAGTACTATCACCTTAGCCTCGCTTCTGGTAACGGGCAGCTTATTCGCCAGAGATTCACTCTCGCAATTTCCCCCTACCCCGATAAATACCGGGGTGGAAAACTATGATTCTGTTTATATGCAGGTCCATGGCACATCGGAGATTCATCAGGATGCGGCAAGATTGGGTTCATTACCCTGGCATCCGGGTTATCCAACCGGCTATTATGCCGAACCCAATCAACTGGTTCACTATGCTGTTAATTGCCCCAATTACAAAGGCAATATTATGCCTCATCTGCTCATCGGCACTTACAGCCGTTACAAAGACAAAATCAACCCCGATATGTTCGAGCTAAAGCAGGAAATTAATTCCTGGGTCAAAGCGGGTGAAAAAGGCGGTATTATTTACGCTTACACACCAATGAATCAGTTTGTTTATGGCGCAAACTGCCGTCTCAACTTAGTCGATGCCCGGCCAATGCCCTAGTATCGGCTGGGTACGACCACCAATGCCGCATGGCGTGAGATGTTAAATAATTACCCGACGCCTGATGTGGTCCTTGAATCGGAGCGCGCCATTATTGTTGCATCACGGGAAAATGCCCTTCGTTATGTGAATGAAAACCAGGATAAGGTATTGCAGGCGATTGACAAGGCAATCAATGCTCAGGACAACATATTGATGTTAACTAAAGATGAGGGATATATTTACACCAACAGCCGAAGCCAACATAAGATATTAATAACCGAAACCGATGCCCCTGATCCACTTATGTATACAACGAATTACCGCACAGTATTTAATAAAGATGTAATGGGAAATATCCTTACTGAGAAAGGATTCTCGGTGGAGGGCTGGGGGCCATGGCATGAGCTTGGGCACATGCATCAACAGCAAGCATGGCGCTGGAGCAGCATTACCGAAGTGCAGGTTAATATTTTTTTCTCTTGCCGCAGAAAGGGAGATGGGAATTTATCCATCTCAGTGGATGACGTTGGCGCAATCCTGGCCACGCGCGATAAAATTCCTGAAAAAAACCGTCGCACAAAAAGATTATAATCAGGATGCTGAATTAGGTTATGAAGGAAGACTGATGATGTTTCATCAACTCTGGCTGGCGTACGGCGATAATTTTTATCAAACGCTCCACCGCCATTACCGGGTTAGCGCACCAGACTTACCCACTGATGCCGAAAAAATAAACAGTTTTATTATCAATGCCAGTATTTATTCAGGCTATAACCTCGCCTCATTCTTTACTACCTGGGGGCTAATGCCCAAAGATCCGAACGCCTACAATACGCTCATGGCGGAACTGAACGCGTTAAAATTACCGGATACCCGCATTGACCCTTACACCCTGACCGATCTGGCAGACTGATCCCTTTTACTCGCAACATTAGCGGCGCGAACATTCGCGCCGGCTAAACGGATGTTGTATAAATCACCACCGGCTTGTCTTTTTGCGATGTTGCTCTCCCGCCATTAACACCTAACAAACCAGACGTATTGTACCGGTAGCTACACACCAACGACATGAATGGTGGGCAGATGCTGTTCTGACGGTATATTTTCATGGGTATCTTTCAGGCAAACCCATGCATAGGTGACATCGTCATCTTGCTTTGGCGCTAGCGCGCACAACATACCAAACACCATTTCCGCATCCGGCATAATCAGGCGCACAATCAACAGTTCACTGGCGTACAGTGCCTGAAAAAATTCCAGCCGTTGACTTTTATTGTCAGCGGTAAAATCAGCAATATTGAGAAAATGGTGAGTCGGGGATGACCGGTAGAAACGACGTTCGTCTTCACGCCATAACTCCGCTTCGGTTGCTATCACCTGACGAATGCGGTGTTGCAGGCGCCATAAAAAGGCTGGGCTGGACAACTCACTCATAAATATCGGGCCGGCAAGTCGATGTTTTGTCCATGCGACAAACTCTTTTGCCGTATGGGGATGGCTACTGATTCCCGCCAGACGTGCTGCGGTGACGGTGTTGCCTGCCTGTCGGACATTCTCCAGCAATAAATCTTCCGCAACTTCCGGACCTGCCAGAAACGGGGAGGCTTTTTCCTTGTGAGAAGCCGAACCGATGCGCGCAGTCAGGATCAGTTGCGTCGGCTTTTTGCGTTTAGCCGCAGCCAGATCAAATCCAAACGGGGAGAGCGTTGGCCTGATAATCATGATTTCATTGGCATCATGCGGTTGTTGCCAATAATCCACGGTGCGATTGAATTGCTGCTCAAAGATTCTGGTGTGGTTGCGCATGTGCGCCTCCTGCCACTTTTCGGCATTTAATTCCAGAAATGTATTGAGTAGCTTGCTTCCTGTTAACCCGGCGGTGAGCTGACGAAGCAAGTCAAAACCAGCTTGCCACGCAGTTACGTTAAGAGTTGAAGGATGTTGATCGATTTCAAATGCCCAGGGCTGCTGAAAAGCATCCGGCGTACAGTGGGGAGAGGTACCGTAGCGACTGAAAAAATTATTTTCTGCCAGGCAGTTTTGATACAGCCTCTCCATGCCATCTCGTGAACGGGACGGCGGCTTTCTCTCTGAGCGAAACCATTCGAAGGCGGCGATAGTATGGTTGAGAATATTCAGTTTATCGGCCACCCAACTGATTGAATCCTTACCTGGAAATTGCTCCATCTTTACTCCTCTTTTAATGAAGCGATCAAGCGTTGACAAAACGACCGCCCTGCTTTTTAGATCCTGCAATGTGTTGTTGAAAATGTGTGGATCGTAAAGATTGGCCTTGCGCCACATAAAGACATCCCAGATGGCCGGACTGATATCCACTGGATGCTCCATGCGCTCTTGTAATTGCAAAACCAGATTGGTTCCGTAGGCATGCAGATGCTGCTCGATTTCCATCAAATAATCATCTTCGACGGTATAGCTGTAAGGGATACCCGCGGTAGCATTTGCAAGTTGTCGAAATTGTTCCGTACTGGTCTTCTGCCTGAGTAACAGGGCGGCACTGATATTTCTTTGTTGTTGTATATTCAGTAACGGCAAAAATGTGGGTGTCGTTTTTTTCTCTTCTTCGGTCAGAAACCGGTCCACCGTTGCACGGAATTGCTGCCTTGCGGTCCTCCCTGGCGCTGCTGTTACTGTCTGCGACCATTCGCTTGTCCCCACTGGCATAACCTGTAACTGACCAGAGGGGTCCAGTACGCGATAATCGATATTTTGATAATCATCCTTGCTGAGAATAAAAACAAAATTCCCATTGTGATATTGCAATATATAGGGTGTTAGTTTTGTGGCGGTAGAATTGACTGCTGCGGTTTTCTGCAAATACGATAATGGCGTCATCACCCCCTGTTCAATCAATGCACTCGCCTGCACAGTTGTCATTAATTGCCAGCGTTCTTCAGCCTGATCATGCTGTTTGCGCCAGGCATCAGACACGTATTGATCAAAAAACTCGGTAGCCGTAATCTCCCCGTTGCGCATGGCGGTGAGATTCAGTTGCAACTCAGTCGCAAGACTAAGCGATTGCCAGATAGTCGCATGTGCATGTTTATCCGCCAGTGGAAATAATGTCGCTCGTTGACCCACAAGGCTGGCAAAAAGTTGATCGTCATCGCCGTTAATAAAACCGAGATAACAACAATAACTCATCGGGTCCCACCAGACTCCGGCAAATCCATTTTCCGGCAGGCTGGCAGGCGACAATGTATTGTTGACCGGAGAGCGAGTTCTTAACCTCGCCGCATAGCCCGGATAGTCGGTATAGCCGCTCATCAACCCGCGAATCGCCTGCTCAAAATAATCACCTGAAGACACCATGTCGGGTTTTGGACGTTGCCCGGTTATCCAGCTATTCACATCAGATTCAGCCGTTAGCTGGATAATACGTTCCGCATCCAGCTGTTCATACAGGCTACTGCTGTCGCGGTAGAAGGCAAAAAATTGCGTTAACCACTGTTGAAAACGCTCTTTTATGGTATTGAATTCTGTCGCATTGTTCGCACGAGCCAATTGTTGTTGAAAGTTTTGCGATCGGGTTTCCAGATAGCGCGTCAGCAGAGTAACCACCCCGCTATTTTCTTTATCCTGTGATGGCGCGGGAGTGACAGTTTTGCGTTTGAATTGCATCTTGCCAATCTGACCGTCGTCAAAACATGCGGCCGTCAATGTCCGGTTAGAGATATGCGCAGGCGTTTGCAAAAACATTCCCGATTCCGGCACCGGCAGGCCCAACGGGAAGATCAGTCCCCCTTGCTGATTCACGATATCGAATCCAACACCTGCCGCGGTGAATTCGCCGGTGCTATTGGCTTCCCGTGCCAGATACCAGGTAAGTTGTAATTCTCCTCGTGCGTACGCCGTCCGGAATGGTTGTTCTTTCTGCGCTGGCATCGCCAACGTCAGCAATGCATGCTGGTTCTGTATTGCTTTGACAACCAACTCGCCCAGCAGGCGAAGTTCCCGCGGTGTCGCATTGACGAAAGTCAGTTCTTCCAGCGACGCCATTAAATGTTGGTTGTCATTAATACAGGCAACCAGCGGCTTCAACGTTTTCGCCCCGTGTTCAATACAGTGCCCAAAGGTTGCAAGCGCATCTTCGGCAAGATTATTGCCCGGCATGTTGAACAAGGCCAACCGGCTCAATGCATTCATCGGTACGATTCCGGCATCGCGGATTGCAAGGCTGTAAAGTCGCACCAAATCACCATGCACGACGTTTTCCCACCCTAGCTGCTGTGCGATTATGGCGCCCAGACAGAGTTGTCGCCCAATCCCCTCGCCTGCTACCGAGTCGATTAGCGCCGGATCCACCGCAGCCAGATGCCGGGTAAAGTCCAACTGGTGATGGATCGCCGCGCGAATATACCGTCGAACAGCATTTATCGTTGCGCCCTGCTCGCTCTCCAACAGCATTGCAAACCTACGCATGACAGTTTTGACCTGCTCATGCGCAAAACTTCCGTCGCTAAGTTGACGCAGCGTCACATCAGCGCCTGCCAGAGGGGTTTGCAAATAAAAAATGACCTGGGTATAGAGACGTGGAATGGTTGGATGTTTTAACCGGAAGAGATCACTGAGCAACGCCAGCACCCGGTCGGTGTCCATGACCATGTCAGCGGGTAAATAACGTTGGAGTACGCGTAACTGATAATCTACCAGGCGACCATTTTCATTGATGATACTGTTGATCATGGTAATAACGTCATCCGCCTGGACTGAACTCCAGTCAGGCCCACCCAGCGCATAGCCATACAGGCGCTCATGAAAAGGAAGTGGGGAAAAACCGATAAACTTCAGCGCCACATTATTTACTTCTTGCTGATACATCATGGTGTCAGTCACCGCTTGCCATGACTCCATAAGCTTTCGCGAGGCGGTAAATTCTTCCCTCATTCCTTTATATTCAACCACAGGCATTAATACGTCGGGATGATCGCGTTCAACCAGTCTGCGGGAAAGCAAACGTGGCTTACGTTCAGCGATGAAGTCATGCTTGATAAAGCTGAAACTGCCATTATCCATGGTGTAATACTGGCAAAACAGCTGATTTTTATGGATACGACAACTCTGCACGAACGCTTTTTGCACGATAGCGATAAACTCCGCATGCATCTCATCATCATGCATAATTTTAACTTCATGCGCCGCGTCAGCCGTGCTTAATACTTTCTTCCATTCAGCAATCACGATTTTGGTCGCATCGGCAAGGAATGGCGTCAGATTCTGATAACGCATCTCCGGGGTAAGAAATGCCTGCATATTTGCCAGCCAGGCAGTTTGTGCATCAACACCCAACCAATCATCAACAAGATAGTCATTAAATACGCTGGCAGTGTATTCAATTCGTGCATATCTTTCATAGAGTATTTTCAATCTATTTTTTATCAGAAGAGACTCGGAAATATACTCAGCCATCGTAGGCATTTGTGCATCAGGATTTTTCTTCGCATAATTTTCTACATTATCATTAAAATATGATAAGTTCTCGCAATATAAAGTAATGGCCGCGGGATTCTCAGCTAACTTATATTTAATACGTGTCGCCAGGAAATTGATCGCTTCGACATGATAATTTTCCTGTGCAATGCTTTTTTTGTATTGACAGTGAACCTTTGCAGATAATAGAAGACCTCCGGCAGAAGCATCCTGACAATACGCTCTTTTGTCGTCACATCGCTTAACTGTGTAAGCACCTCCTGAGTCTTGCTGACCAGGACAGATTGCAGAACAAATCGATAATTGTTCTCAAAAGCACAGGAGTTACTTGTCATAATGTCCTTGATATTTTGCCTTGCGTGTGTGAGCAAGATATTTTGCTCCGGAGTCAGAATGAGATTTTGGATCGTGGTGGGTTGCGCCTTGTCAAAATTCTCTTTCAGATAATCGTAAAAAAAATTGGCATCAATATCCGTACGATTAGGGTTGAGGTTATAATAATTACCTAAATCCAAAACCTGCATGACATACTTTCTCAACTCGGGTGTAAAACTCCTGAAAGTAAACATTGCCAATGGATCATAATCAGCTGCAATAGTCCACCCACCGGCTTTGGCCGTATCGATAACCTGTTCAATGCTGCCCGATTTTAGTTCGGAAAATAAAAGCTCTTTGTACAAACCAGGGTCTTTTTGATGAATCTCAAAGATATTTATCGTTAGATTACTTACCTTAGTTGTATCGCTGTAGCAGTGAATCTCCCCACCCACTGGCAACGGAAACATATAATTTTCAATCTCCAGGCTTCGATTACCTTGTGGTGCAATCCAACGCGAAAATGGATGAAATTTATGCTGCTGATAGAAATCAATTAACTCTCTTTTCGCCAACGTAAAAAATCCTGCGAACCCCTTCCCCTTCAATGCCTCGGCCAGGCTGAACAGGTTCGTTCCAAAGGGTTTCAGATTGGTCAGGGGATACATATAACCAGGAAATATACTTACCGCTTCCAGAAGCTTGATAAACCGCTCTTGTTCTAATTGCTTCAACATGGTTTTTGCTGCCTTAAGTTGAGCAATCTCCGATGTTATTTGTGATTCAATCAGTGAGGAAACATGTTGCTTACTGCTATGTGGCAAGGTCTGTGCTAGTTTATACGACGAATCAAGAATTTTCTTTTTTGCAAGAATGTTTAGTTTTTGCATGTTAACTTTAGAAATTGCGCGCCCCAACCCCTTGAGGATTTTGAATACAGAACGAGGCAACAGAAACTCTACTCCGCACGAAAGAAATCTTAATAGATTTTCGTAATGATCGATGGGAAGATCATCTACAGATTTTAATAATAAGTTATTCACCGAATCGGCACAGCTTTTAAGCGGAAATTGTTCGGCAATGATTCCCAGTGCACCAAGTTGTTCTTCCTTCTCGCCCTGCGTTAATATGGCTTCATCTACTTTCTGCTTCTGCCAGCTTAAAAAGGCTTTCCTGTTCTCCAGTGCTCTTTCAATGATGAGTGGGATGGCAGTTGCAGCAGGCCCCAGTTGTTTCTCCTCAAACCACGGGATGATTTGCCATGAAGGAGTAATAAATTCACAAGCCTTAGACAGGCCATATTTTGTCCAGCCACTGTAGAATTTGAAGAAATTATCGGCGTCATCGGTCCAGCCCGACCGGGGTTTTTCAACCGTTTCACACCGATCCCAGTAAGTTCTTCCATCTTTAAAAAAATAGTGTTGATTGAGGATCTCTTCCTGTAATGTTTGAATATCTCTTGTGGTGTTGATTGGTAGGGTAATAATCGGAAATAATTGGCCTTTCCTCGCAATTTCGGGATTTAAAAGGAAATATTTTCTTTTCCCGGTTTTAATATTTTCACCAAAAAAGATGACCCCACCCTCAGTTTTTGTTCGTTCATTAAAAGCTGCGTTACTCAGAACTTCCGGGTTGAGTTTGGATGCCGCCTGGATAAAAAGATATTTTACCATCTGAAAGCGTTTACTATGTCCGTCAACAAGAGAATAAACCACATGCTGGTCAGATAAATAACCTTTAACATCAGCAGCCGTAATATTAAAAGCCTTCATTATTACCTGCCGGTAGTAACTAATATGTTCATCTTCAAACGTTTTATAGAGTTCCTCATAATCACTCTTTATTTCCGTACGTAACGGGTGTGGTTTTAAGGTAAAGGCTGTTTTTCCTTCATAAGGATATTTTCGCAACGGGCTCGGAACGGAATTTGGCATAAGATCATAAAGTACTTTTATGCCATCAGGAAAACTCATTATCACACAAAATAAGTCTTTGCACTCGATGATGATGGGGTACTCTGGTTTTCTTAATGGAGTTCTGTGAATCTTAAAAGTTGGCCTCTCAAAACTACTCTCTTTATCAATATCAACCCCCAGGATTTCGTATTTTGATCGGGCAACATCCCGAGCACTCACTGGTTTGGTTCTTTCCAGATTAATATCTAACTCATGGTAATCCTGATAGGGCTCATTAATTACGCGATTATATTTTTGATATTTACTTACTTCTGTAGCATTTGCCGAATCACCAAGGTAAACCTTGACTCTCGCAAGTCTGAATGTCAATAATTCCCCTCGATCCAGAGCCGACTTGAAATCACCAAACGTGATATATTTATTTTTGGGGTACTCCACCCCCATATCTATCCAGTAGTCATTAAGACTCTTTGAAATGACGGACTCATTTGATAAGCCGTGATTAAGAAATTGAATAAAATCTGGTGCCGGGAACTTAATCGCAAACTTAATTATTCTTTCTAACTTTTCTGATTGTGTAGTTTGCAACGCATTTACCATAGCACGTAAAATATAGGAGTGAAGTCCCTGAATTGCCTTGCCAATGGAATCATTTTCTGTACCATTTGCATTATCACGCCATATTTTACTCACTTTCATATTTACAACATTAATAAGCTTTGCCATGTTCAATACCTGCCTACTTCCGGGAGGAGTAAGCAAAACTGAAAAATGTCGATCAATAGATTATTCATTTGATCACGATCCTGACAGGTAAACTCTGTCACATTCATGGTTGTAATCAATTTTTCCGCATGCTTAACACGCAGATCGATATTTTCATCAAAGATAAACTGACTAAATTCATCAGCCAGCCGAATACCGCTCTGACTGGAATGCAGCAACTTCCTGATCTTTGCGACGACGTCGTAACAGGTGCTATTGGCTGTAGAGTTTAGGTGTAAATCGAGAGCCGGAGGACGATTCCCATAAGACACACTGCCCAGGGGTACATCCCTCTCATTGTCGGTTAATATCAGACCATTATTATTAGCGACTTCCTGTGACGAAAGCAGAAACTGATAGCCCACCATAAGACTGGCACCGACTAACGTCAGTGCCCCCGCTATTGGTACGATGTTCCTGCCGGGCTGGGGTGCCTGCAATGCCAGCGCTGCGGCAGTCATTCCGGTCGCCAGCAGAGGTGCATTGACGTCCAACCTGCTACTTGCTGAGGTTGGCGTTACTGAGGCATGTTGCAATTTTTCCTTATATTTAGCTATCTTTTGCCGACGTTTATGCCGAGCCAGCCCTTCCAGGTCAACTGTGGTTTCCTGACACAACGGCCTTACCAGATCAAAACCGTCAATAAATTTAATTGTGGTCCCCACAGGGGGGCATATCCAGCTGATAGCAGGTATCAACGCATATCTCAATCCTGCACTCATCATTTCAGAGGTAAAAACTTTCGTTTCGATAAAAGAGAAAATGAATTCGCGCAAAACCTCTTCACGGGTGAATCCCGTCGGAGAAGTCGCGTTCGTGCTTTTTTTGAATACGTTGTTTTCTTCCAGTAGAAGAAGTAATTGATTATATTTGGCCCGATTCTCCTCAAGGGGAACACACCCTGCAATACCTTCTAACTGAAGAAATGTCTTCACTTCATTTTCAGGAATAAATAATTGCGCCCGTAACTCCCTGCCTTTTTCAGAGTTCATCACTTTAACTGCAACCTTCAGGTCCAGGTGATGTTCATAACCCATCTTGCTCCCTCTGAAATCAGCCGCTGTTATCTCTTTCTTTTCTTGTATCGTTGGCAAATAGTCATAAATCAGACTGGATATTTTATTCCAGGGTGCGTGGGTAATTTTTCTTATCGAACCAATAAGTAAATTATTTCCCTTGAGAACCAGTGACAAGACACTTTGATCGGCATAAAAACCAATGCCATTGTAAGCGAAGTAATTATCAGTATTCATTAATGACATTCCTTGTGATTATGAAAACGCGCCTGCGATAATATTCACAAAAAATGTAGTCGTTTATAACGAAAAATAAAGCTGGTGGTGAGTAAATCTATGGCGAGGTACGACGAGATAAATTCCGACCCCGATCTGGAGCCGGAATTCAACCAGGCGTTCAACGATGTCCTGCCATTTCCTGGTTAATCTGCATTTTTCCCCGAAACCAGGAGGCAATGCCCAGCACGGGGCTCATGGTTGCCATAATGCCCGCTTCAGCCCCAATCATGCCAGGCAACACACTGAGGATCTGACTATCAGCCTGGAAAAACATGACGCCGAGATAGCACATTGCCACCGTTAATGAAGAGCAGATCGCCGTCGCCCCAAAACAGAAACCAATAAAAGGACGCCAACTGTAGGTTGGCCAGTGCAGCGCACTGCTCTCCACTTGCATGGTTTGATTCACTGCCGCGGCGTTGTTTTCCCTTGAGATGGTTGCACGCGTTTCCATCTCCATCAGTGCTTCCTGATGGCGATAAAGTGCCGCTGTCAGTGCCTGCACCATTGTCGGATTATTCCTCAACATCTTAATCGCCGCTTCATCATGCTTTTCCCCGGTAATGTCCCGAACAGTACTGAGTATCTGCGCGGCATTACCTGCCGCATTTTCATGACCAAGCCATTGCAACACCGCAGGGACAACATTGGCTAACGACATGACCAGGCTCACTGCGTCCATCATTGTGCCCCTCGCAATAAATTCCCCGCGACGCGGTTGGCCCAACCCCGACCAAAATGCGGCCAGTTTTTGAGTGCGGTGTAATAGGTCAGACGGTAGGCATTCAGCCGCAGGATCACTTGGCGGGGGTCAGCCTGATGTGCAGCCTGGAGGGTGAGCGGTCCCATAATGCCATCGGCGTTTACACCGATCGCCAATTGTAACCAACGTACCGGATGCCCACCGTTAAACGCGATATCGAAAATCTGTAAGGCGATGGATGATGGCAAATCATCACAAAGATAACGGTCCCACCACAAACGACGAGCGATGTTTCGCGCCGTTTCTAACGGCAGATGACGCATAACACCGGTGTAACCGTTCTCCCGTGCTACCCGTTCGGTAATACCATAACAGGTCGCGCCACCAGGATCGTTCGGGTGATTTACGTATCCTCCCTCATGGCCCATTAACATCTCAAATGCTTCATTAAATCGATGATTCATCATTCATTCTCCCATAAGGTAATGGCGACCTCGTCGCCTGCGGGAGTGAATATGGGTGTAGGTGCGTTTTTTTATTAGCGGCCTGATTGAGCGTTAATGTCGCAACATGGGATAAGTAAAGAACAGCAGATGAAGCATATTGAGCGCGACATGGAATAAAACGGCAACCCATAACCTGCCACTCCACATCCATGCCAGACCGTAGATTAGCCCAGCCAGGCTGGCAAACACGACCAGCAGGATGCCCCCCGTGATGTGCATCAAACCAAACAATAGCGCAGCGAGCACCAGGGCAAGGAAAGGCGATATCCATCCCGCCAGACGCTGTTGCAGATACCCCCGGAACAGCGCCTCCTCCGCCAGAGAGACAAAGAACACATTGGCAAAGGCAAACTGAATAAGCCACTGTGGCAGATGTCTCTCCGGTTTTAATCCACCAAAATAGACCGCCAGCCATAACAGCGCAGGGACCGACAGTACCAGCCCCAGCCACTGCCAGCGCAGCGCCTGGCGAGAAGGCTGCGAGACAAATAACGACCGCATCACCACTAACAGCACGAAGGGAGTCAACGCCTTATCGAAGTTGTAATACATCGTGAAGGGCACACTTTGCGGTCCGGCAATGACCTGATCGAGGACTTTGACATTATGAAAGCCGGGAAGCTGATGGGTCATCAGGGCGATCGCGGCGATGAGCATAAGTACCTCTGCGCCATAGCGCACCAGTTTGTTCTCACCAAAACGAAATGACGTCAGGGCCACCAACAACAATCCAGCGAAAAAAAGCCATGCTTGCCAGTCCAGAACGTGGGTGTATGTCGCGAGAATCACCGTGATAAGCAAAATACCTAAAGCGAACTTTTTATGCGTTTCCAAAAACAGAAGCGCTATTGCCAGCAGTATCCACATTGGCTGTCCTTAGTCTGATTAAGAGTGGTATGTATAAAATTAATGCGGAGATAAAGAGCAATCTCTTCCCCGCTTCTGAGACGGAAATCTCATAGCAGACAAAAAGTATATAGGGATATTCCTAATAGCGTGAAATTACCCTTTTGAGGTACTTCCGCATTGACAACTGGTGTGACATCTTACCAGCACCCTGTAAATTGTCATGAAAGGTGATGAAGATGAACGCCAGGACCTATTACATCCTTATATCCACAGACAGTGATGATGATCACAGGTTAACTAGAAATATCTGCCCGTTCACTACCGGGCAAAAACATGGGATACCGCTGTCTCTTCCTGAACAAAAAACGCTATCCCTGGCAAACACGGCGAGGAATTTGCACGATTCCACCCGGTTGCTTTTCACTTTTGGTCAGCACCGAGAAGCCTGGGCTTTCAGTTCATAACCGGGACAATAAGTATGCATAAATCAACTTTCTATTATCTGGATAATCAGATTCTGCACAGCAAAGAATGTCCCTATGTTCATAAAGGTATCAGCCTATTCCTCGGTTCTGCGTACAGCAACGCACAGGCGATGTCGATTGCAAAGCAACGTAGCAAAAATGTGCGCTACTGCAAGGAATGCTGTACGGGCGACTGGCTCCGAAGCCTTGATGTTGAAGCAAAGTAACCCGTAAATCGCAGCCTGGCGTTACCCTTTCCCACGGAGTGACGGATAAGGAACGCCAGTTTTCTTGCTGAAATTGACTATCTGAACCTGCCCCTGGCTATTTCATTGCCATGATCAAACCCTGAAATATTTATTTGAATCCCCCTAATTGACCTGAGAAATTTCCAAAACAACACCGGTAAGAAATCTTATTTTTAATAGAAAAATATTCATTATAATTATCGAATAAACATCGTTAATGTAAACCCTCATATTAATAACCACAAACTTATCAGCAGAAAAACAGCCCCCTTTGCCTTACATTGAATTCACACAAATTTCGCCCTGGAAAATAAGGAAAAAACCATGAGTCTCGACACCACTGAAAAAGTGACGGCGGTGAGCCTGAGTCGCTGGCGTAAAACGGACACCGTCTGGATGTTAAGTTTATACGGCACTGCGATTGGTGCTGGCGTGCTATTTTTACCAATCAATGCAGGTCTTGGCGGCCTGATACCCTTGATCCTGATGGCATTGATCGCCTTCCCAATGACTTTTTACGCGCATCGTGGTATGACGCGCTTTGTTCTCTCTGGTAACAAACCCGGCGCAAATATCACGGAAGTGGTGCAGGAACATTTTGGTCCTCGCGCAGGCAAAATTATCGCACTGCTCTACTTTTTCGCCATTTATCCCATTTTGTTTATGTATAGCGTCGCCATCACTAACACCGTTGAAAGCCTGCTGGTTAATCAACTGGGGGTGACTGCGCCTCCCCGCGCATTATTGGCATTGTTGTTAATCCTCGGCATGATGACCATCGTCCAGTTTGGACAGAATATTATGGTTAAGGCGATGAGCACCCTGGTCGATCCGTTCGTGTTGTCTCTGCTGCTGATGGCAATGTATTTGATCCCTCACTGGAATGGCGCCGCACTGGAAACCTTGTCATTCGAATCTTCTGGCAGCGTCATGACTTACCTCTGGCTGGCCATCCCGGTAATGGTGTTCTCATTTAACCACTCCCCCATCATTTCCTCATTTGCCGTGGCGAAGCGCGCAGAATATGGCGAAGAAGCCGAGCAAAAATGTTCCCGCATCCTGGCTTAAGCGCACATCAGGATGGTTGTCACGGTGATGCTTTTTTTGTTTTCAGCTGCGTGTTGAGCCTGCAACCAGAAAATCTGGCCGAAGCGAAAGCACAGAACATCTCAATCCTTTCCTATCTGGCTAACCACGTCTCTCTGCCATTTGTCGTCTGGATGGGGCCGATCATTGCCATCGTCGCGATTACTAAATCCTTCTTTGGTCATTACCTTGGTGCTACTGAGTGCTTCAACGCGCAGCTTAACATCAACAGCCAAAAATTCGGCTGGGTGACATCACTGTTTATGTTGATCACCACCTGGCCCGTCGCCACACTGAATCCGAGCATCTTTGGCATGATTGAAACTCTGGGTGGCCCGGTCATCGCCATGCTGCTGTTTTTACTGCCAATGTATGCCATCCGCAAAATCCCGGCGATGCACAAATATCGCGGCGCGTTAAACAATGTTTTTGCCACGGTTATTGGTCTGGTGGCACTGACAGGTAAAGGTAATCGCATGATCTCGATTCTTGATATGTTAAAATAGGCATTGGCCCTTCCAGCTCCCACACCATTTGGTCGATGGCAGCGGCAAAACGCTTTGTGACACAGTTGCAACAGGATGGGCAACTTACCGCAGCGACCCATATTGATGTACATCTTTATGGTTCACTGGCACTGACGGGGAAAGGCCATCAAACTGATAACGCTGTTATTTTGGAGCTGGCGGGTTTCTCCTCGGATAATGTTGATATTGATGCTATCCCGGTATTTCTGACGCAACTGACGAAGACTGGAAAATTACCGCTGGCTGAAACAGCGCACTCGATTTCTTTTACGGCACAGGACAATATCCAATTCCACGCTGGCGTGTTCGATGGCCGCTGCAGCACTGCCCGCAGTATGGGGTGGCAGTGCGCAGCAAGTTTGCATTGCAGCAGAGATTGCAATGGAACATAACCTCGGATTGACCTGTGATCCTCTGGCGGGCCAGGTTCAGGTTTCCTGCATTGAGCGAAATGCTATTGCCTCCGTTAAAGCAGTCAATGCCGCCAGGATGACATTGCGCCGTAGTTCTGCACCGAGTGTCAGTCTGGAAAAGGTGATCGCGGCAATGTATCAGACAGGCAAAGATATGCATGTGAACTACCGTGAAACGTCACAAGGTGGGCTGGCCGTCGCGGTAGGTGTTAAGGACGCTGAAAGGGTGACGCTGGACCGTTGGTGGTAATAATTTCATCTAACATTCTCTATCGGCGCGATAAATGAAGTGAACCCCTTAACCCTGACAGTTATAACAATCGGTGCGTTGGGTCTTAACGACTTGCAAATGATTGTTATTATCATTAGGTTATTCTCCCACATATTCGCCGCTTTTAACGATCGGGTCACCGATCACCAACGAATGTCATCAAAGGGATGGGGGATGAACATCAAATGAATCAGAGCTTATACAGGAAAGGAATTCAGGGAATCTCAGCGTTAACTTTTGTGTTTGTCTGTGCCGGAAATTGCTATGCCAGACCAGATATGACACCATTAGGCCCTAACATTGCTGACAAAGGATCCACCTTTTACCACTTCTCCACCCGCACATTTGATTCCGCTGACGGTAAACGCCATTACAAAGTATGGACAGGCGTGCCGGATAAGCACTCTCCCAAAGCAGGTTTTCCCATTCTCTATATGCTCGATGGCAATGCCGTGATGGACAGGCTTTCTGATTCCTTCCTGAAAAAATTATCAGAAGGGTCGCCACCGGTATTGGTCGTTATTGGCTATCAGACGACGCTGCCTTTTGATCTACAAGCCCGAACGTATGATTATACACCAACGCATTTTATCAGCAGGTGGGACCGGCATGGACGATCAGTCGGGGGCAGCACCGCTTTTCGTCATCTCGTCGAAGAGACGATTGCCCCTGCCAGTGAAAAAAATCTGAAGATTAATCCTGCGCAACGCGGGCTGTGGGGGCATTCGTATGGCGGGTTATTTGTGCTGGATTCCTGGTTATCTTCGAATTTCTTCCGTTCATATTACACGGCCAGCCCCTCGCTGGATCGTGTTAACAACGAGATGCTCGCGCAAATCACCGCTACATCTGGGGAGGCGTTCAGTCATAAGAGGCTGGATATAATGGAAGGCGACGACGATGAAAAAAGACCGCAGGCCAGTGCCGCGCCAGACAGACTGCGGGCCTTGCGTCAGGCAGTAGAGACGCTGCGCAGCAATGGCGTTGCAGCAACCTATTCGCTGTTCCCAGGACTGCCACATGGCGCGATGTTCACGGCGTCATTCCAGGCAACACTTTTGCAGATGTCTGAAGAGAAGTAAGTCTGAGCTGGTGGCGCGAACCTCCCGGTTCGCGCGATAACAATGTTAGAGATCACCGCCCTTCAAACGGTAACCCATCATAATCAAGTCGCCTTTTATTGCCGTCCATGACCTGGATAACCTGTGGTGTCTGATAACAATCACTGAGTGGCAAACTGCAACGACGCTTCTCGTGATGTGTGACACCCAACCAGTCACTGAGCAACCAATAGTTATTACTGGTTGAATATTTATCTGGAAACACCGTCCCACGGGTATTAGAGGCATCGACTGTGCGGCTGTACCAGATAAACATCTGGATATCAAAAGATTGTTTGGTCGGATTGCTGATATCATGATGGTAATAATTCGCGTATTTTTGCGGGTCGCGTACCAGCCCGTGATCAGAAAATAGATTAATGAAGGCCGCGTACCGGCAAGTAATGAAAACAGACGCCCCAGTTGCTTATCCGTATAAGCAATCGCGTTCAGATAACAATTGTCGTAAACATCGACTGTGAAGGGAATGGTTTCACTGCGCGGAAAGCGCTCACAGACAGGTCCATGGCTGCCGTAAAAATGCAGCACGATCAGTTTTTCCTCCGGCTCAGGAATCACCTGCGCCAGTTCATTCACCAGACTACTATCAAACCCTATCGTTTCGTTCCATTTATGGTGCCCGGCGCGTTTTGCCATCGCTGTGATTAAGCTATTACTCTGCCCGACACCACCCTGATTGCTGAACCAATAGGTATCGAGTTTTAAATCGTTGGTTAATGAGATCACATTGTCAGCCCATGCAGTCAAAGGTACGTCATCGGCATGATGCACTTTTGCCAGAGAGGCCGGTACGGAAAGAATGGTTAGCGGCGCAGGGGCAATGGCCTGATTAAACAGCAGCATACTGCCATGCTGCGCACCAATAAATGGCGTGGTGGGGTAGTCGGAACCATAGATCCCATGATCTTTCCTGCGCGCAGACTCGCCAATCACAATCACATAATTATCGATACCTTTATCTTGCCAACTGTAGTCATAAGTGTTTTTCGCCTGCATGACGATGTCGGTCAACTTCGCATCGTTGTAGGCACGTACGATGGGGGAAAAATTATATAACGGCGAATTGACCAATAATCGTTCTGAGATCAGGAAATCCTCGGATCGGGTCTTACCGGATACTGTATACAAAAAAATCGAGATGCCTGTGTAGAGCAATAATATGATGCCAGACAGTACAAGTTTTCTCTCAGTAACACGCCGGGACAAATAATAAGAGAGCGACACATAAAGCAAGAAAATTATGGCAAACCAGAAAACGTAGCGATAGTTATAGTACAGCATATCAATACTTTCTTTCTGGCTGGTATTAATGAACGTTGTGGCCATCATCGTCGAAAAAGCGGTGTCGAACTCGAAATGGAAATATAATGATGTCACTACCGAGAGTGATAAAACAAAACATAACGCCAGCGAAAGTAAAACTGTTGATTTCCGCTTGAAAAACCAGGCAGAAATCAGGAAAAGAAGTACGGTCGTCAAATAAACTTTTATCACTGTCCCTGACTTCTGATTAAGTACAAACAGTGCCGGACATAAGGCCAGCAACCCGCCCCAAAAAACCTGTATTTTTTTCACTCTATCTACCTGTAGAAAAATACCTCCCCTGCCTATGCGGGTTATTCCCGTTTTAAAGCTTGATGAAGGATGTTTTATAGCAATTTTAGTATGTTGTAACTATACAAGAGTCCCATAATCATGGTTAAACCAAACAGAATCCCCATGATGCAATTATCGCCCAAAAGATCAGAAAACCGAAGAACACCAGCCCCCAGGGATTGCTACAGAATTTGCTATACGCTGTTGTAAAGACATCAACACGTATCTATTTTAAATTTTTGCGTTGTTTGGAGTGACCCCGAGCCCGTAGACAAATCTGCCCTATAGTTGGAGTGACCCCGCACCGGTAGACAGTTTCTGTCCTCACGACGAGGCCTTTTCGAAGGCCTCCGGACTGACGCCACCCAGATGGCTGTGCCGCCGGGTCCGGTTGTAGAACATTTCAATGTAATCGAAGATATCCGCCCGAGCCATGTCCCGGGTTTTGTATATCCGCTTTCTGATACGCTCCTTTTTAAGCGAGCTGAAGAACGATTCTGCCACCGCATTATCCCAGCAGTTGCCGCGACGGCTCATACTCGGCGACAGGTTATGGGCCCGGCAGAACCGCTGCCAGTCGTCGCTGCCGTACTGACTGCCCTGATCGCTGTGCACAATAACGCTGCCCGCAGGCTTGCGCCGCCACACGGCCATCAGCAGCGCATCCAGCGCCAGCTCGCGCGACAGGGTCGGTTTCATCGACCAGCCCACCACGTTGCGGGCAAAGAGGTCGATGACCACGGCCAGATAGAGCCAGCCCTGCCAGGTGCGGATATAGGTGATGTCCGTTACCCAGACCTGATTGGGTTTCACGACCGTGAACTCCCGCTGTACGCGGTTAGGGGCTATCAGTGAGGGTCTTCCCCTGACGCCCCGGGGGATTTTATAGCCGTGTACGGCCTGTATCCTGTTCTGCCGCATGATTCTGGCAACGCGATTCCTGCTGCAGACTTCTCCGATTTCACGAAGATCGCCGTGAACCCTGCGGTAACCGTAAACACCGCCGCTCAGTGCATAAGAGTCGCGGATTAACGCCAGCAGCCGCTGATTATCCTTTTCTCCGGTGGTAACAGGACGATGAAGCCAGACGTAAAATCCTGCACGGGCAACCTTCAGAACCCGACACATTGCTACGATCGACCAGATTTCACGGTGATCGTTAATGAAGCGGTACTTCAGTCGGGCTCCCTTGCAAAGTACCGCGCTGCCTTTTTCAGAATATCCCGTTCTTCCTCGGTGCGTTTGAGCTGTGCCTTCAGCTTCAGGATTTCCGTTCTTGCGTCGAGCAAATCCTGCGCCTGATGCTCGCTGTTATCCGGTTTTACTGAACGAACCCATTTATAAAGGCTGTGTGCCGATACGCCGAGACGTTCTGAAACCTCGGCGACGGAATAGCCCCGCTCGGTGATCTGGCGGACGGCTTCTTCCTTAAACTCAGGGGTAAATCGTGGTGTGCCCATAGACTCCTCCTATGCTCAAACTATAGGGCAGATTTGTCTACGGGCTCGGGGTCACTCCAACTATAGGGCAGATTTGTCTACGGGCTCGGGGTCACTCCAGTTATCGCGCCGTTTCCGGAACCTACTTTATCTTAACCCCTTTTACCCCCGTCAATACCTGTTTGATTGCGGCTTCAATCTGCTCCACCGCATCTTTAGGTAAGCGTACAAATTCATAACTGATAGCGCGCTTTTCCGCATTCACTTTACGACGGGCCTGTATATTACGATCGTCAAAATCTGCCAGCTTTTCCGTTACCAAAGCTTTTGCTTTAGGCGGCACCAGGCTGCGCTTAGCCGCACGGAAATGGCCAAGGATCTGATTTTTCTGTTCATCCGCACTATTAACCTGCTGCGGATGCTCACCGATAAGCTTGCGTACTTGTTCCGCCACGTCACCGATCGCTACGCTTTCTGCTCTGGCATTGTCAGTCACATCCAGCAGTAGCTGATAGTCTGGTAAAGTCAGTTCCGACACCACCGGGAACAATGCAATCAGCTCTGCCGGAACTGAAGCGGCCTGAAAGGCGCGCGTCACTTTAGCGTTGGAGATCCCTTCCACTTTAGCGATGTCGCTTTTGCTCATGCCGTTCTGATTCATCAGGGTAAAGCGCAAACCCAGCTCACGCAGGTTATGCTCTTTTGCAGTCTGAATGTCGGCTGCCAACTGGCGGGCATCGCTGATATCCAGCTCGTCGTTGGTAACCAGCACTTCAAGGCTGGCACCAGCGAACAGGCAGGCGGCACGGCGGCGGGAACCATCCATGATCTCAACACGATTATCTTTCTGCCGACCAATTGCCGGGAAGAATTGTTGCAAGCCAATGGTACGCGTAATATCCCGCACCGACTCCTCAGTCAGCGTTGCCTGATCGCGCCCGTTGATCCGGGTATCAACATAGGTGCGAGATGCAATGTCGCCATGGGGGATTAGCTGTCGGGTAAAGGTGGCGCTCTTGCCCGATTTCAAGGTGAAGGTGCGCGACGCGTTGTTGCTGTCAATAAAGTTGGCTATAGCCGTCTGGCCCATGGTGCGGCCAATACGTTGAACGGGTTTATGCATACTCACAGCGTACTCCTGATGTATTCAATGCGATCGAAAACAGCACGGGAGAACTGTTCCGCTTCATACTTGGCCTTTCTCAGCGCATCGGCACTGCCCGGATAGGAGAGCGGGTTGGCGCTGATCACCGTGTCAAACGACTCGCCACAACGCTCGAAACCGTCGAGGCGCGGCAGTGACGCATCGAGCATTGATTTGGTAAATACTTCGCGCGCATAACTTTGCGACGTGAGATGGTCATGCTTGGTGGTCATCTTCGACATAAAACCAATATTTGCTTTCAGACGTGGCTCAACGCCCTCTTTCTCAATCCGCTCCAGCATTTCCGGCAGACGAGTGAGATACTTCATCGTGGAGTGGAAATCGACCTGCGCCGGTGGCGTCGGTGTCAGCAGAATGTCGCTGGCAGCGATGGCGTTCAACATGAAGGAGTCCAGATGTGGCCCGGTATCTACAAAGATAAAATCGTAGTCGTCTGCCAGACGGTCAATCACATTGCGGCGCAGCACCTCCGAGGGCGCAACACCCGGCAGATATTGCTGCACCAGCGCATCCCAGTCACTGGCAACGAAACCGTCATCGATCGATGCGGGCATCACATCCACACCTGGCATCACCGTCGGCTGAATAAATTCACTGCGTAACTGGTCACGTCCGAGGTCATTGAGCATCGCCTGGGCAGCCGTTTCCGCCTTCGAACCGATGCTGTCTTTATGGCTTAAAAACATGGTGCTGGATGCCTGCGGGTCGAGATCGATCACGAGAATGCGTAAATCGTTATGCAGCATAGCCGGATGAGCTCGCATACCGTGCGCCAGTGTCACGGTGCTGACCGTTTTGGAGACACCACCTTTGAGGTTAACCACAAATACCACAAACGGGCCTTTATGTTTATCACGGTATTTAGGGACATTGCGATGCTGGTAGATATCAATCACATTTTGCAGCGTCAACGCATATTGCGCGGTGCTGCCGGTCTGCTTTTTGCCGAACTCGTATCCTGCCTCTTCCATATCACCGATGGCTGCCACCACCGAATGTTTACTTAATAGCGGGAAGTTCGCTACAGCGTTACGTGACCAGGTCTGGTAATACCCGGTCTGGTTGAATTCAGCCCGTTGCTTTTCAATATGATTGCTCAGTCCCTGCAATAAACTGTGCGCTCGCTTGGCTGTCTCCAGCACATCGCCATAGTCACGTTTCATAACGTCCTCATATGTAATGATTTTTGGCATGATACACAAAAAGCTTCCGCCTGCCAATTTTTCAGGAAAACACATTCAAACTGGAATTCATCTCAAGGATTTGATTTATCTTATCTGATTGATATTTTTGTGATAAAGCGGCTGACAGCCTTGTAACTGCCTGAGGAAAACGTTAAAAATCCTGTAACTCACTTTGTGATTAACGGGGATGGTATGCCACAGCCGATAAGTTGCGCGATAACAGTGCCTTCAACAATCGCCTCGCCCACATGAAAAAAAATCTACGATATCAATTTACTTGCCACATTTGTGGCATTAACCATAGTATCAACTGCCGGCTTCATATTCTTATCATGCCATGAAAGATTAGCACTGATTGGTGACCCACCATAACGCCAAAAACACATCTTCGCCCGACATGGTTGAGAGACTGCTGAGGCATATTCACCTGAAGGATTTGAGAGGCCACTAGGTATGAGACATCGCTGACAAGCTGGCAGAATACGATATCGCGCTGAAGAAAAATAAATTACGTAAGATCCTTGAGAAGGTCATGTGCTTTCCCGATGCGTTATAGTTGGAAAAAATTCAACAGGGTTGGCACTCCATGGCCGACAGTGCCGGAATAACATCGATTAAATCCCTTAGCGCAGACCACAAACAAGCCCTCGCGAATGCCTTTGTGAATAACATGCACTCACGTTTCCCACTCGCGTGTTACAATTTGGCCTGATGCCCATCTTCATCATTCTTTCAGACACGATGTTGAGCCAGGCGAAACTTCCTTTTAAAGTCGATACTTCGTACAAGGCGGTTTTGCAAATCATTAAGGAAATTCAGCCCGCGCTGGAAGATAAGAACCTGACCAACGCTTCAGCACTACTTGACGCGTTATCTCAAAATGAAACCATCAAGAAATGTGACGTCAAAAATTTGTTTAAAGCCATAAAAGCAACTCGTTTATGCGAGTCGGTCACCCTCAAAGCAATAGATTTGGATTAGTTTCGCATTAAAGCCAATACGCCCATTGCTCATTTGCAAAGCTGGTATGACGCGACCAACGTTGAGTTTGTTCACATCCAAGTTAATCAGGAGAGGCTGGAAAGATAGTTATGCAAATTGACCTAAAGATTACGGGACAATATTCAGGTGGAACAGGTGATGCGTTTTATTAAGGGAGATGCCAACAGACCTCAGTTGTTGAGACGTGCGGTAAACGAGTCGATTAGTCAGCTCAGTGCCAACCGGAACGCCTTCAGATGAAGTTGGTCGTTGAGGTGCACGATTCTGTTATACACAATGCTCAATATTGTAAGCTTCCTACTGAAGCAAAGTTTGTTTTAATATTAATTGACCTTTTCGCCAGAGGTATTAATGAAGTGCTGCTCATTCGCCGGGCTTTATTGAATGCGGAGAAATATTCCAGTTTTATATGCTGAGATACACGGTATTAATTGCAATCTCGATTGAATATGAGGCTGAATTGGCTGCATACCGGATGGCGGAGAAGGCAGTAATAGAGAAAAGGCGAATGGGAAAAGCAGAAGCTTCGTTATGCGTGCCGTTGAGGTTTGCAGTAAAATAAATAACCCCGAAATTCCCCCTCATAAGATCTATTTTTATTCGCTACTTGATAATGACCCCGTGAAATAACCTCCCGTTGCATACCATCCTCGCTGCCTATAAAAAAATCTATGGTAAGCACGGCAATCGCAACATCACCCTGCAACAACAAACGGGTGCGAAAAAAAGACTCAGCCCCCTCATTCTTTACCATCAACGAATTTGACCTTGATTACATGAAAACGCAAATCCATAAAATAGGGCGCATAACCTCATTTGATAACGATATCGAATTGATATTACACAATACATTGCGCTACTCGACGGTCATATTGCGAAAGGTGTTACCAAGCATCGCAAGGCATGTGACACAGATGCCAATCAGTGGAAATGGTATCTGTGTTACGGAGTTTTCAGGCTGAAAATTTCACTATTTATTGTTATTTATCATATTGTTACTCATAAAAAGTTACGGAGAAAACCGAGTCGCGACGCCTCGCAATGCGCGTCATCCCTGTACAAACGCCGGTGGCTGGAATGCGGTTACCGCAGGCAGCGGCTCATCCCAACTCTCAATTTCTACCCAGCAGCTCTGCGCGCTACATCCCTGCCCTAATCTTGAACTGCCACGATCTTCCGTCAGCACGTTCGGATTTCCATGTTTGTCGAGTGAGTCCGGCTGGTGGGGATCTTGCGGGTCATACCAGGCCCCTGTCGACATCTGCACCACACCGGGACGGATATCTTCGCTCAAATGGACACCTGCCAGAATCGCACCGCGTGAATTGAACACCCTCACCACGCTGCCCTCGTGAATATTACGCACCGACGCATCCTCCGGGTGTAACCACAATGGTTCCCGATCCTGAATCTTGGTTTTGCGGCTGACACTACCGTGGTCATACTGGCTGTGCAGACGAGTTCGTGGCTGACTGGAAAGCAGGTGCAACGGCCAACGCGTCGCCGTTTCGCGTTGTAACTGCGCTTCCGGCTCGTACCAGAACGGATGACCCGGACACTCATCATAGCCAAAATCCGCTACCGTCTGGGAGAACAGCTCGATTTTCCCCGAGGGTGTCGGCAAGGGTGCTTGCTCAGGATTGTCACGAAAGGCTTGCAGCAAAATCTGCGGTTGGTCCGGCCGCTCATACTCCAGCATGCCCTGCGCCCAGAAATCATCAAAAGCAGGTAGCTCGATTCCGTCAGCCAGTGCGCGCGGCCGGGAGGCGTCGTAAATAAAGCGGATCCACGCCTCGGCATCACGGCCTTCGCTGAAACTGTCGCCAAAGCCCAGTTTTTCCGCCAGTGCATGGAAGATGGCGTAATCGCTCCGTGCCTCACCCTGCTCAGCAATCTGCTGACGCATGGCAATCATATAACCATCATTACTGGAGCTGCCAATATCATTACGCTCCAGTGAGGTCGTTACCGGGAAGACAATATCAGCGAACTTCGCCTGCGCAGTCCAGTACTGCTCGTGGACCACTACCGTATCCGGTTGCCGCCAAGCTTCCACCAGCCGGTTCAGATCTTGATGATGGTGGAATGCATTGCCGCCCGCCCAGTACACCATACGGATGTCGGGATAAGTACATTCTTTACCATCAAACTGATAAGCCCCACCAGGATTAAGCAACATATCGGAAAGCCGCGCCACCGGGATAACACTCTGGACGGGATTGGTTCCAGCCGGAAAACGTGGACCGGAGAAAGTGCGGCGTACTGAACCCGCCAAGTTGGTACTGGCATAGGCGAAACCGAGGCCACCGCCCGGTGTACCAATCTGACCGATCATAGCTGCTAACGCCACGGTGGCCCAAAATGTCTGTTCACCCTGGAACGCACGCTGGAGCGACCAGGCGATATTTATCATGGTGCGCTTTGCCGCCATCATACGTGCCATCTCGCGGATTTTATGCGCATCAATGCCGGTGATCTGCGCCGCCCAAGTCGGGTCTTTCGCTTTACCGTCTTTGTCGCCCATCAGGTAGTCGCGATACTGTGCAAAACCCACGGTGTGACTGGCAATAAAACCCGCATCATACAGGGACTCATCAATCAGCACATAACTCAACGCCAGCAGCAGTGCGGTATCACTGCCGGGTTGTAATGACAACCACTCCGCGTTAGTGACACCTGACAGGTCATTTTTTACCGGGCTGACGTTAATGAAATGAGTGCCGTTACGCTGCATCTCTCCCAGCCAATGTTTCAGCGAATGATCGTTCGCCGCACCGCCGTTAACCTGGGAATTACGCAGCGGCAGGCCACCAAATGCAACAAACAGTTCGCAGTGTTCCGCCAGGGAAGACCAATGCGTGTGCTGTTTTTGCAATACATCTAATTCCCCAATGATATGGGGCAGTAATCGCTCGGCAGCCGCTAGGCTGTAAGTATTGGTGCTGTCGGTATATCCGCCTAACTGATTAAAAAAGCGATGTAACTGACTTTGCGCATGATGAAAGCGTCCGGCGCTTGACCAGCCATAAGATCCTGCATAAAACGCCTGATTGCCATGTGTTTGTTTTACTCGCGTGAGTTCATCGGCTACCAGCGCAAGGGCTGTTTCCCAACTGACTTCGACAAAAGGTTCTTTGCCACGTCCATGACGCGCATCGCGCCCCTGTTGCAGATATCCCAAACGAACGGCAGGGCGACGGATACGGCTCGGACCATCGACTGTGCCGACCAGAGACTGGCCTATTGCCGAGGGATTACGATCCCACTCGACCGGGTCTATGCCAGTCAATGCGCCTTCGGAGGTTGATACGCGATAGGTGCCCCAGTGCATTACTGCAAGGTTATGATGTGTTGTCATGTTGTGATAAATCAGTGTGTGCGATGTGAGAAGGAATAAGATGAAAATACCGTATCACAAACCCTCTCCTTTCGGGAGTGCATGCGCTAATCGATTTTATTTCATAAGGTTATGCTCAACGGTGTGATGGCAACCGTGTCACAAGTGATGCCTAGAACAGATTGGACTAATTACAAAAAGTCTGAGGGACGATTTATCTCTCTGCATAACATCATACCCGGTGCGCTATATTAGGAAACATTGGGATTTGACCCGTAACAAAGTCGCGCTCAGTTTTTTCGTGTAAACAACGTGTTCTGACGAACATAAGATACGATCTTATTAAGATAATATTTTAACATATTAACTTCTTATTATATTGCATAGCAATTAATATTTTAATAAGATATTATAAAAATAAAATAACAACTCAATCGTCACGTATGCTGTTCAGCTTCTCAGGGCATTTTATGCTATGGCACCATATTGGTTCAGTACGTTAACTAATCTCTGAAATTGTCGTTTCTGCTACTTTGCTCCGAATGCTTATTTCAACAGTCACTCTACAGCTTTCATGCTGCAGAGGATTTGAAGGTGATACGTAAAAGGTTGTCTTGTTATGAAGTTAAGATAACAACTCGTTAGTTAAGTGGGTGCTATTCTTATTGGTGGCAACACCAAGCTATTATCTTATTAAGATAATATGATAATTTTTTAATGGCATACCGGATATCACAATCAAGCCAGCATACGACACGTAATGGAAGAGATAATACGGGGTAGGAATAGCGATGGTGCACAATAACGCAGAATAAAATGAGGGAGCAACACCAAAGCTTCACCTTAACCTAAAGCATAACAAGAGATATCGCGCGCTTAAAATCAGGTCATTCAAGGTTGAAAGTGATAAGTAAAAAGAGGGTTTTCGACATCAGGAAACGCCCTGGTTATTCGATACATCTGATACACATTCATCTTACCACGAACATTGTAATCGCATGTCTCTCAAAAATATGACCGAAAAAACCTTAATAAGATATTATCATAATAACAATGTAAGCCTAATGCTGCATTATCATAACATGATATTATCTTAACAATCCTATATTTTCATGTGGTTATATTGAACAACCTTACTATTATAACAAGATAATCTCTTGCCTTGTTGTTATTTAATTATCTTGTTAAGATGAACAGGCATAGTTATTCCTGTTTTTGTCGTCTTCAATGGAGCTCATCAATGATTATCGTTTTAGGAAGCCAGAAGGGTGGGGTTGGCAAAAGTACGCTGGCTGTTTCGATTGCGGCTGGCTTACTTTCCCGTGGCTACAGGGTATTGATAGTTGATGCCGATGACCAAAAATCTGTGTTGACCTGGTACAACAATCGCCCGGAATCGCTGCCACATATTCCCGTCACTGGTGCTTCTGGCAATATTAAAGCGATGCTGAAAGAGCACGCAAAATCCTATGACTTCATCATTGCTGACTGCGCCGGACGAGACAGTGCAGAGATGCGCAGTGGCCTGATGGCCGCTGATGTCTTTATCTCACCGCTGCGTCCTTCTCAGATGGACCTCGATGTCGTGCCACATACCTGCTCGGTGTTTACAGCCGCAAAAGATTTCAATGAGGATGTTAAAGGATATCTGGTGCTTAACATGACACCTACCAACATGTTCGTAAATGAAGGCAACGAGGCTGCTCAAGTACTGGAAGATTTCCCTCAAATGAAACTGGCCGATACCCGCATTTGTGATCGTAAAGCGCACCGAGATGCTTGGGCTGAATCCATGACCATCTATGAAACAGAAAACAGAAAAGCGAAAGATGAAGTCGAAAGACTGATCCAGGAGGTCATTCTATGAGAAACAGATCCAGTGTGATGAAAGACAGAGAAAACGACTTTATCAATGGTGGCACAGCAGCGTTGTCACCCAATACCGCTCCAGACGTAAATGCAGTTGAAGCAGAGCCTGTGAAGAAAGCTAAAGCAAAACCTGTCAGCATCTCTTTCACTGACGAAAATCTTAGCGAGATTGATAACCGTATACGTAATGAAATTCTTGCCGGAGGCACGAGGGTTAATCGTTCGGATATTGTACGTGCTGCGATTCTAGGTCTGGAGCGTTTCTCTGATGAAGAGATCTCTGTGTTGATCAGCAGAGCGAAACTTCAGTAAGCAATATTATCAAGAAAGTTAGTTATCATCTTAACAACATAATAACTAACTTGTGACGTTGTAACTCGTTCTTCTCCTTTAAGTGATTTTGTCAGTTCAGGATCAGTTGTTCAGTGCTGTCGATCCATTTCACTTCGCAAGAAATCCGTCATGATCATCAGGCCGATAAATTTATATTCTAGGTGTAAGGAAACCACCCTGCAGAACCCCACACGGCTTCACCAGAAAGAAGAAAGAGGATTTTCCCGCAATTGGTCTTTAAGGCACACAGGATGACGTACACACGCTTATAGGCACCATGTTGTGCTCAGCTTGCTTCTGACAAGCTGAATGTTAATCCCTAACAGTCAACAAAGCTGCTTATCAGGGGGGAGGATTTACCCAGGGTTTGTATAAGCCGGAAAACTTGTCTTATTGCAGAACGATTTTGACTTCGCATTTTTCACATAAGCCTCAGAATTACTGAGAACGGTCAGCAAGATATCCACTTATCCACAGTCCAGATCCCAATAATTTAGATCCATTTTAGATCCCATATAGATCCCAAAGAGATCCCCGATCGCGCCAGCCCGCACCAGTTCTGGCCTGAAAGGGGTATTGCATAAGCTATAGAAAGTAAATTATAAACTATAGGCAGCTTATAATAAGCTATAGATTGTTAAATCTAAGCTGTAGTTAGAAAGCGACATAAGCTATAGTGAGTCAAACGCCTTGAACACAGATATTGCTGTGGATAGTTTTTTCTTCCTGTCTTCATGCAATTAGGCTCGCCCTGCGTGAGTTGTTGTTCTGTCATTCACAAATCCAGATGCCTCGATCCTTTTGTCGATCATCATCGAAAACCGTGAGAAAGCCTGTGGACAGCGAAAATCTTGACCTCAAAAAATTGTTTGAAGAAACGGACAAAATTACAGGTGAGGTGATCACGCTAACGCCGAATGCAAATAATACCGTTCAACCCGTTGCATTGATGAGGCTCGGTGTATTTGTCCCTACGCTTAAGTCATTGAAAAACAGTAAAAATAAAACCTTTTCTACCACTGATGCAACGGAAGAATTGACCCGACTTTCGCTGGCTAAAGCAGAGGGATTTGACAAAGTCGAGATAGTCGGTCCGCGCCTGGATATGGACAATGATTTCAAGACCTGGGTCGGGATCATTCACTCTTTTGCCAAACATAAAGTCATCGGTGACAAGGTACAGCTTCCCTTCGTTGAATTTGCCAAACTCTGCGGAATCCCCTCCAGCCGTTCTTCCAAAAAACTCAGAGAGCGCATCAGTCCGTCTCTGAAGCGTATCGCAGCGACAACGATCTCCTTTACCAGCAATATGGGGGAAGATGGTAAGGAATACATCACGCATTTGGTTCAGTCAGCCTATTACGATACCAAAAAAGATATCGTGATTTTACAAGCGGATCCCAAACTGTTTGAGCTGTATGAGTTTGATCGTAAGGTGCTTTTGCAGCTTAAAGCGATTAATGCGCTAAAGCGACGTGAGTCTGCTCAGGCGCTGTACACCTATATCGAAAGCCTGCCAAAGAATCCGGCACCGATCTCACTGGCTCGCTTGCGTGACAGGCTGAACCTGAAGTCACCGGTGTTTTCGCAAAACCAGACGGTACGGCGTGCTATGGAGCAACTTAAGGAGATTGGATATCTCGATTACTCCGAGGTGCAACGGGGGCGTAGCGTCTATTTTAATGTGCATTATCGTCGGCCAAAGCTGAAAGCGCCCAGGAACGAGAGTGCTGAAAACGCACAACCACCAGTGCCTGTCACACCTGCTGAACCTGTTGATGTGGAGCTTCAGGAAAAGCTCAACCTTCTGAGTAAGTTAGGCATTTCTATGGCCGATCTCGAAAAACTCTTCAAAGGCAAATAAGCCGATAAGCTGCAGTGAGTAGGTTACTCACTGCAGCTTATGTTACCTCCCACTACACTCCCTACAGTTTATCTTATCCGGTTAATATCCTGATTTATTATTTTTTTATCATCATCTTCTCATGTTTGATCGGTGGCTGTTACTCCCTATAGTTTATGTATTCTGCTCACTATAGCTTATGAAATAAACTATAGTGAGCAGAAGGCCTGTCCGGTGCCTGCCAAAAGGGTAGGGCATCACATTTTTTACTCACTACAGCTTATGCTGACTATCCTCATGGGCCATGAATTACTCACTACAGCTTATCGGGACGTGACAGAACAGATATATTACTCCCTATAGCTTATATATAGCATGAGAGGAGTAGCCTACTTGTTATAGCTTATATTGTGCTACCGCCCTGGTAACCACTAACATATAACCACATGATTTATAATATGTTAGTGATTGCTAACATTTGTGGGGTGGCGTGATAACTAAGTATTGTACTCACTACAGCTTATCTCAACTCTCTCTCTAGCTTATGCAGTGCTGCCGTATAAGCCTGCTCTCTATAGCTTATATAAGCTATAGAGAGCGAACGGGATCTTTGCAGTAAACGCCAGGATAAAGGCGTTATAACGGCCTGAGGGAAGTGTCAGAGGGAAAACAAAATAAGAGTCAGAAACACATTGCGACAGTGTCACTAATTAAATATAACAATAAATTATGATGTTTCCATTATTAGGGAAACGTCATGAAAGGGTTTTGGTAACGTCGCGCCTATAAGGGTGACTATTCGCACGGCTTTGGGACATCGCACAGGGATATAAACTGTAATGAGTAGAAGGAAGCTCAACATAATCTATGACGAGATGCAGGACTTAACGGCTTCGTAACTGTCTCGATACGTCACGGGATACAGAATTGCGCCATGTCGGACTGATATGCATGCAGAGCCGAATCCATGGGAGACTTCCTCCACCAGTCAAGTGTAAGCATCCCTGCAAAAAGAACCACCAACTTTTAGAGTCTCTGGCACTCCAACTTCCGCTCCTGGCACACTGCAGCCGTTCAGATCGGGATTCGTCATGAGACGTGAGCTATACGCCAATTTGTGTTGGCAATGGTCAAGTAATCTGCAAACGGTCGCCAAGTAAAATGCAAATGGGTAGTCAAGTCAGGTGCAATTACGCAGCTGGTTTGCCGCCTAGTGTGACAGAGTACCGGAAAACGATATGAAAAATATGATCGCCGCCTGGGCGCGATGCTTTCCGTCGCTGGACGGCCTGGAAACACTTCAGCTGTATGCCGGAGATACCGCCTGTGAGGTAGCCGGGGAAATTCATTTGCGATCGCTGCACTTGGACAGCGCTCAAAAAGAAATGAATCGCTGGGTGGTGCCCAACAAGCTGACGACCCAGACGCCGTCAGACCGAGACTGAGAAAAAAATGATATACTGTTTCTCAATGGGAAACGCGGAGCCGAAAAGTGATTAAAAGCTGGAAGCACAAAGGATTACAGAAGCTGTTTGAAAAAGGTGATATCAGCGGCGTACAGGCGAAGGGCGCTGAACGCGTCCGGCTCCGCCTGCTGGCCATCGATGAGGCGCTTTCCACGGATGAATTCAGAAACTATCCGGGCTTTGGTTTCACCCCCTGAAGGGAGACAGGAAAAACCTGTTTTCCATCACGGTCAGGGCTAACTAGCGTATCACCTTCGAATTCACGGACGGCGATGCCTATATTCTCAACCTGGAGGACTACCACTGATGGCCATGTTCATTCCCCCGCATCCGGGCGGTCTGATCACCGAGTACATTGAAGATAATAACATCGGCCTGCGTGTGCTGGCGAAAGAGCTGGGCGTGTCAGCTTCGGCGATGAGCAAGGTCGCTAGCGGAAAGGCATCTGTCAGCCCGGAAATGGCAGTACGGCTGGAGGCGGAGCTGGGGATTGCGGCGCGCCTGTGGTTATCCATGCAGGCTGCCTGCGACCTGCATAAGGCGCGTGAAACCACCGATGTTTCCGGTGTTCATCTGCATCCGGGTATGAATGTCGGTTCTGCCCCTCACCGCGCCGTAAAGTAACGCACTCTGGCACAAACCTGCGCACACCGCGCTGAATGGCGCGGTTTTTCCTGTGCCCCCAGCTCGTTCCGCAAAATGCAACACCGCCGCCCTGAGGGCAGGGAAAAGTCGGTGCTGGTGCACCGTCCTTTCCCGGCAGGCCGTGTATGTCCATCATGCGTGTGTCTGAATCATCTTCCACCTTCGTGAGGCTCCCACCGTAAAAAAATACATTTCAACAGCAACAGCAACAGCATGGGCCCCCTTCGGCGCCTCGGCAAGCCGGGTCGTCGAGCCCTATGTCGCTAACCGGCAAGCCGGCAACCCTTCAGCTGTACGCCGGAGATGTCGCCTGTGAAGTGGCGGGGGAAATACACCTGCGCGCTGTACATGGACAGCGCGCAGAAAGCGATGAACCGCTGGCTGATGCCGAACAAACTGACGGCCCGGAACATCCTTTGCCCGGCCGGTGATAAACAACAACGCAGAGTATGCCTACACGATATGTCGGAACGAAAAAAAGGAGATTAAAGGATCGATAAAGTGTGACTTTGTTTCACTTAATGCTATTATAAGTGTGACAAAGTTACACACGCCGGAGGGCATATGGCAGTAACAAAACTGAGGCAACAGGGCGGGGCGGTTGTGCTGACCATCCCAAGCGACATTGCAGCCAGAGCAGGCTGGAGCGTTGGCACACTGCTGGACGTTACCGCTGAAGGGGATGCTGTAAGTATTCGCCCGTCAGGTCGCGTTGCCCGTGGGCGTAAGACAGTGGCGCAGCTACTGGCAGGCATTGACCAGGATGAAATCCGCCAGTTAAACGACGAAATCAGCGACGGCGCGAATGAGAGACCACAGGGAAGGGAGTTTATCTGATGGTTTCGCGCAGAATCCCGCAGAAAGGTGAAATCTGGCATGTTAACGGCGATCCGGTTGAAGGAAAGGAGTTTAAAGGGCCACACTATTACCTGGTGATTTCCCCCAGGGAGCTTGTTGCGGCGCTCGGTACGGCGGTCTGTGTACCGATAACGAGTAGTGGTGGTGCCGCGCGTTCGCAGTCCGTGACGGTCTGGTTAGACGGAGACAGCACCGAATCCGGTAAGGTGACGGGCGTTGCGCTGTGCTATCAGTTGCGTTCGCTCGACCTGGCTGCACGTAAGGCCACCTACAGCACTAAGGTGGCCCCACACATCATGGACGAGATACTGTCGATGGTCGTGGATTTGATCGACCCGCGCTGAGAGGCGCGGTGTTACATTGCGCTATCTGCCAGCCCGAAACGGCAACACCGCCGCCCTGCGGACCGGGAAAGCCGGTGCTGGCGCACCGGTTCCCTCCGCCCGGATGCGTATAGCCACAATATCCAAATCGGGTCCCGCTTCTGAGGTTTTCCTGTCAGTTTCGACTGCCCGCCGCATAAAACTACGTTTTAACAGCAACAGCGTGGTCGGGTAGCAGCAGCGCATTACTGCGCTACCGCCCCCTGAGAACGGTACGTGCAAGTTTCCCCGCATACCGCTCAAGCCTTTATAAATACCCGTTATGGGCACCGGCTTCCCTGTTGTGTAACTGACGGTGACAGTTGGGATGTAGCAGTTCAAGATTGGACATATCGTCGCTGCCGCCCATAACCTTCCTGACACCGGTGGTGTATATTCCAGCCTGTCTGGTTGGTGATGAGTTGTCTGCAACGCGGGCAGCATTTACCCTGACGTTTCCACAATGCCGCCACGGTTTTCATCTTATTCAGTTTTCCGGTCCAGATCAGATCCAGACGCCGCTCGAAGTAGATTTCCATGCCGGGCGAATAAGGGGTTGCGTCGCCCCTGATCTTGATGGGGCGTTTGATGGGCGTATCCATCGCCCGGGTGAGATAGAGTGTTTTACCCTCTGGAGTCGCTGCGCTGAACAGCCAGCGCCTGTCCCCGAACGTGAAATACTTATCTGCAACCCAACGCCGGCCTTTACGGGTATGCCGCCGTTTACACCACTGCCATATTGCCCGCCAGATATGGGTATCGACGTAATTAAAGATATCTTTGGCCACGATATGCTGATGATAGTTAGCCCATCCGCGGATCACGGGGTTGAGCAGGTTAATCAGTTTCCATGCCGGAAGTGTCGGATTACCCTTAATTAATCTTCTGATTTTGCTCAGGAAGTTCTTCAGATTCTTTTTGGCTGGCTTGATCAGCATCTTGCCGCCGTATTTTCTGACGTTCTGCCCCAGAAAGTCGAAGCCTTCTTCGATATGCGTTATCGCTGTTTTCTCCTCAGACAGCGCAAGCCCCCGTTGCTGCATGAACGTAGCTATCAGGGGTTTTACCTCATTCTCCAGTAACTCGCGGGAGATCCCTGAGCATATGAAGTCGTCGTCATAGCGCACATAGTTCACCTGATGTTTTTTCCCGTAATACCTGCTCTTCCTGAATGTGCGCATCAGTTCTGGCTGAAGGCGAGCAAGTGGCTGACTGCTGAGCTGGAGCAGGGCGGCAACGTACAGGCGTAAAAAAAGCAGGGTTGCCCCTGCTTCATTACGGCGGCCAGTTCGAGCTGGCTGCCTCATCAAAGACCAGACTCTCAGGAGAGTAATATGATTTTTGACCCGCAAATCCTCGCACAGGCAACGGCGTTTGTAAAAGCTTTCAACAGCGGACGCGGCGTGCGTGTACCAAAAATGACCTTTAACCAGTCAGTGGCCCCACTTCATGCGCGCTGTGCGTCAGCAGCTGGAGGTGCAGGCATGAGCATTGCAACGCCCCTGAATTTACCTTTCGCGAAGCCAGCCGTGACGCAGAACGACATTATCCGCGTGCTGGGCGAATACACTTTCATGCGTCTGGATAACGGCGACGAAGCGTTTTATCACAACGGTTACTGGCTCACCGGCACGGATGCGGCGAGCGGTGAGCCCTCCGTGCTGGGGCTGGCACAAAGCATGGCGCGCGCGGGGTGTAAGTCACTGCGCTGCGTCGAGCTGCCTGTCCCGGATGATGAGGAGTGGTGCTGGGACGACGTCGTGACGCAGCTGGTACACGCGTCATTTACACGTCAGGTGCGCGGTGAACTGATCGTGACGGCCAGCGATAACACCCGCCACGGGCGCGGCGTGCACGTCTGCTCCGACCCGCTACTGAGCGGCGCTAACAGTAACCTCTGGTTTCCGCTGAGCGCGGATGAAGACTGGCACGCGGGCATCGAGCGCGTGCTGACCATGAACGGCGTTGCGGAGAACGTGGTGCGGCTGGAGCCGCTGCGGGATGGCCCGGAGTACACCGATTTTAAGGTGATTTATAACCGAACCATCTGCGCGTGATGCGTACCGGGGCCAGTGTATGACCGGCCCCGGTACGTCATTTGTCCGGAAATCACCTTTGTGCCAGACCACCGCAGAGGCAATGATTATGCATTCTGAAACCAGCACCACGCTGACCGCATCGCTTTCTGAAAAAACGTTCACCAACCTGGATTTACAGGCCCTGTCGGCACGGGCATTGGCTGTCGAAACGGAGACAGACAACGCACGCCGCATCAATCTTGCTGCATCCGTGCTGTTACATTTCGCGGATATGACGGGCATCGGAAACAGCTACGAACCGGCTGACACTGCCGTCACTGATCTTCTGACCGACCTGATGCATCTGTGCGCGCACTGCTGGCCGGACAGTGGTCCTGTCTCTTTTGAAGGTGCACTGAATACCGCCAGGATGTACTTCGATGTGGAATCCGACGAAGATACACAGTGGGACTGAACGAAATGAAAATGACCGTCAAAGATATTACAGAAGCGATGACTGACTCGCATGATGGATTCACCGAACTGGTGACCGATTCTGTTTCCTTCAGACTCGGTCGCCCGTTGACTGATGAGGAACATTTGATGATTTACAATATCACCGAGTGTGCCATTTATTATGCGCTTAATCAGCTTAAAGGAAATTCAGAAAATACAGATAAGTCGCTCACTCCGGAGCAGTTCAATGACCTTGCTGACTACCTTTATTGCTGCGGTGTTTTCAGCAGGTCTGGCGGAATTCAGGGTAAAGAATTTCTGTCACTCACCGTCATCGATGAACCCACAGATGAGCCGGATGGGCGTAAAATTTACCTCCGTGACAGTTATCCGTTTGCGGTGTATGACTTTGACACGGGTTTCACTATCCTTCGGTTCTGAATTGAAAATCTTAATGAAGGTGTCAGGCATAGTTGATTCACTCAGGCGCTGAAGCCTGTTTAATGGAGTGATTTTATCCGTTCTCAACTGGTTGAAAATTTCCGGCAGGTTAATGTTTTTCCTGCCGGAGATTTTCATAATGCCGTCTGACTGTCCTGCGGTTTGATTTTATCCTGTGCTGGTTCAGACTTACGAGGTTGACGCTTTTTCTTCCCACTTACTCCGTTTATCACCGCAGAAATAGCTTTATCACTGAAACGAAAATCCATTGCGTCCAGTGCTGATTTGATATCCGCTACTGTGTAACCTTTCTCTTTCGCCAGAACCAGAATGGTATCATTCAGTGCGGCCTCTCTGGTGATGCGCTGCGGAGTCAAATCCGGCAGATTTTCCAGCCTCCTGCGAGCCTCATCCAGCCGCTCCTGTGTGAAAACATTACGTACCGCCATCTCATTTCTTCCTTCGCATTGGTAAAGACTCGATTTTTCTGGATTTATACCACCATTCCCCCCTTCACCTCACATGACGCCGGTTTACTTCGGACCAGCTAAGTGGAAAAATACGAATAGTTTTTAAAACACAGGACAGGAAATGTTTTGTGACCACCGCCAGCACGCTGGCAGTGATTCCCAAAACGACCTGCTCAGGGCTCCGCCCCGAGACCCGGGTAATGTGCCAAGGTTGAGTTATGTCGAAAAGTGAAAAGCGTCAGAGAGATAAACTGGTCAAATGCCGCTGTACGGATGCAGAGTACGAGGCCATTAATAAGAAGGCGGAAGCTGCAGGGCTGACTACATCTGAGTACCTTCGCCGCACGGCACTTAACCGCCGCATTACCGTGCGCACTGACATTCGCATGATGAACGAACTACAGCGTCTTGGCGGCCTGCAGAAACACCTGTATACCCAGATGCAGTCGAATATGACGACCGAACTGAGCCTCCAGTTTTCCGAGGTGCTGACCAGCATCAAGCACGCCATAAACGCGCTGGATATGACCCCTTTTCCTGTCGAGGACATGAAAGACTGATGAACGTTATCATCCCGCCAAAGCGTCGCGATAAGAAGACCAGCTTCAGGAAGCTGGTCAATTACGTGAGCACGCGCGAGGAAAAGAAACCGGGTGAAGCCGTGACGCATGAAGCGATCAGCACCGGTACCGAATATGTCTCCACGCCGGGATTTGGCCAGCTGGTTGATTACGTCGGGCGTAAGCGCGCAGCACCTGCCACCGAAATCGTCAGCATTTCACCCGAGGGCATTCAACGCGTGCTCTCGGGTGAAGTGCTGTGTGAAACCAACTGTTGGTCTCTGGACACTGCCGCATCAGAAATGGATATGACCGCCTCGCAGAACCGCCACTGTAAAGACGCGGTGTATCACTTTATTTTGTCCTGGCAGGGCGATGAGGACCCGTCACCCGATGCGGTATTCCGCTCCGTGCGTTACAGCCTCAAACAGCTGGGCATGGAAGAACACCAGTACGTGGCTGCCATTCACCGTGACACGGATAATATCCACTGCCACGTATCGGCTAACCGCGTACACCCGACCACGTTCCGCGCGCAGAACATGTGGAACGACGCCGATGAATTACAGAAGTGCTGCCGCGTGCTGGAACGTGAGTTCGATTTCAAAGTGGATAACGGCAGCTGGCATATGGATGAGTACGGTGACCTTCACCGTACCCGTCGCGATATGCCGTCTGCTCCGCGCGGTGCTGCTAAGCGTGAAATCTTCTCAGACAAAGAAAGCCTGCACGGCTATGCGGTACGGGAAACCCGGCAGTTACTTTCTGACGTGATTGCGCAGGACAACATGAGCTGGGACCGTCTGCATAATATTCTCTATACCCGCGGTCTGGGACTGCGCGAGCAGAGCGGTGGGCTGGCCGTATACGATCTGATGAACCCGGAAGGCGTCAGCGTGAAAGCTTCTGACGTTCATCCGGACATCAGTCTGGTCTCGATGGTCAGTCAGCACGGAAAGTATCAGCCAGCCCCTCCGGTTTATAACCCTGACCGTCCTGAAGACGGCATGCTGGACATGCAGAACTGTTACATGCCTCAGCTTCACGTTCGTGACCAGGAAGCGCGTCGTGAACGTCGCGAAGCCCGCGCGATAGCGCGTGACATTCTGCGTGCCCGTTATGACGCTTATCGCACCGGCTGGGAGAAGCCTGACCTGCGCTCAGGTGAGCGGTTCCGTCAGATTGCGTCCCACTGTGTGGTCGCCAAAGCCCACGTCCGTGACACCGTCAGGGACCCGCTTATGCGCAAACTGATGTACCGCGTTGCCGAGTTTGAAAAGATGAAGGCAATGGCCGAATTACGGCTGCAGCTGCGTGAGGAGCGTCAGACTCTTAAAGATACGGGAGAAAGCCGTCCGCTGAGCTGGAAGTCATGGGTTGAACGTGAAGCGGTGAATGGTGACGTTGCTGCACTGAGTCAGATGCGTGGCTGGGCTTACCGTGAGAAACGTATTGCTAAGGAACGTGGCACTCAGAATAAATCTCCTGACGCAGTGGTTTATTTTGGGCCGGGTGATGATGCTCCGCTTCTTCGTAATCCGACACATGATGTCATGCTTAGCAAACACGGATGCGTTGAATACCAGCGTAATGGAAAGACTGAGGTTGTTGATTATGGCGACAGGGTGGAGGTGTATCCACAAAGCGAAGCCGATCAGGAAACGTGGTGGCTTGCAGCGGCAGTAACCGCACGTCGTTCGGGCGAGAATGCAGTCATCAATGGTGAGCAAAAATCGGTGACCCGCCTGCTGGACAGCGGCGCGGTACTGAATGCCAATAATGCAGTCCATCGGTTCAGCGTTGGCAATAAAGCCCAGCAGGATCGAATTGACGTTACCGAGTCGTGGTTCCGTGAGAAGTACCGCAACAATGCTGCGGAGATGGAGTCAGTGCCTCGTTATGATTCTAATGAGCCGGAAAATACTCCTGCTCGTGTTATCAGAGATTTACCACGACCATGAGGAGATTAAATAGAGAGACATAAGAGAGTGTTCAGAATTCTGTGTCACGTTAAAAATGCTACAACATCATCACGTTATTCAATCGACCGTCAAAATAAATGGCAAACTGCGACAATGTCAAATTCCAGCTCTGGATGGGCATTGTCCATTTTTTTCCTGTGCATTCATCAGCCCCAGATAAAGTAGTTTCAGCAGGCTGTTTTCATTCGGGAAAGCGCCTTTGGTTTTTGTCAGTTTCCTGAACTGGCGATGGACCGATTCAATGGCATTTATCGTGTAAATCACCTTGCGAATATTCGCCGGATAGCGGAAATATTCTGACAGATTTTCCCATTTTCGCCGCCACGACTGGAGCACCACCGGATACTACTCACCCCATTTTGCCTCCAGCTCATCCAGCTCCGTTTCCGCTGCCTCTTTTGACACTGCGCGGTATACCGGCTTCAGGTCTGCCATAAACGCTTTGTGGTGCTTTGAAGCCACGTATTTGATTGAGTTGCGTATCTGGTGGATAATGCACAACTGAACTTCCGGCTGCGGATAAATGCTGTTTATCGCTTCCGGGAAGCCGGTCAGTCCGTCCACGCAGGCGATCAGGATGTCTTCAGTGCCGCGGTTTTGCTGGTCACGTAATACCGACAGCCAGAAATTCGCGCCTTCGCTTTCCGACAGATAAAGGCCCAGAACTTCGTTTTTGCCCTCCAGGTTCAGCGCCAGCACGGTATAAACCGCTTTGCTCTGATAGCGGCCATCTTCACGAACTTTATAGTGGATGGCGTCCAGCCAGACGAACGGGTACACCTTTCCCAGTGGGCGCTGCTGCCATAGCTTCAGTTCAGGAATCACTTTTGCACTGTTGGTGACAACTGATGGTGGCAGTAGAGACACTGAAGGCATAAAGAGCTTCAATCTCCCGGCTGATATCCTGGTAACTCATTCCCAACGCAAACAGCCGAATGATCTTGCGTTCGATCTCATCAGACAGCGTGGTCTGATGCTTCTTTGTCAACACCGGCTTAAAAGTGCCATTCCGCTCACGCGGAGTTGCCAGTACAAAGGGTCCGGTCGGGGCTTTAATGGTCTTTTTAGCGGAGCCGTTTTTACGATTGGCCTCCACATCCTGAGCCAGATGTGAGTCAAGTTCAGCAGCAAGAGCGGCTTCGGTTAACTGTTTGATTAATGGCGTTAAGACATCATCCCTGCCAGTTAATGCCTGACCGGACTGGAGTGCCTTTAGCGCTTTATCGAAATCGAAGGGCTGAGACATGTGTCATTCCTTTTTAATTGCATATTACTGGAATGACACAGAATTTCTAACACTCCCAGACATAAACCAAACGGAAGGATTTTGTCGCTGATGGCACAGGGTTGAAGACCTGTAGAATGTATTAGCTCAGACCTGATCTGACAGTTACCGGTTATTTATACAGGTATCTGTCAGATTACATCTGGTTTAAATTCTTCTCTGACCAGATGCATTTTCCATCAAGTAATGTTTCCATTGGCGTCCGCCCAAAGCTCATTTTCCCCTGATGAGTTCGCTCATTGTTATAGTGAGCAACCCACTCATCAAGATCCGACTGCAATGTATCAAGATCACCGTGTAACTTTTTACGGAACGTTACCTGATAAAACTCGTTCAGTATCGTTTTGTGGAACCGTATCGCTGATACCGTTAGTTTGCGCAGATGATTTCATGTGTTTCACCATCAAAGCAAGATGCAACTTTCGCCAGATACGATGGCGCTCTTTACCGTGTTTTTTGACTTTCCACTCACCTTCACCGAAGACCTTCAGTCCGGTGGGATCAATAACCAGATGAGCGATTTCACCCCGGGTGGGTGTTTTAAAACTGACATTGACCGACTTAGCACGTTTGCTGACACTGGTGTAGTCCGGACAACGCAACGGAACGCCCATCAGGGAAGAATGGAATCATTAAAACCCTGTGCAGCCCGCAGAGTGAGCCGGAATACGCGTTTAATCGCCAGCACAGTGGTGATGGCGAGGTCAGAATAGCGCGGAGGTCTTCCCCCGGATGAAGGCGTTGCTGACTCATACCAGGCCTGAATCACCTCATCGTCCAGCCGGAAAGTGAGGGTGCCACGGTTAATGAGGGCTTTGTTGTAGGTGGACCAGCTGGTGATTTTGAACTTCTGCTTTGCGACGGTACTGCCTGCGTAGTCAGGAGAATGCGTGATCTGATCCTGCAACTCAGCAAAAGTTCGATTTATTCAACAACGCCATGTATTCCTTACATTCCTTGTGGCAAATCATGGAATGAATAATTTCAAGTGTATGAACCCCTTATGCAGTCGAGTTTTTGATAGCTTTGCCACCTATTATCAGCACCTGCAATCTCATAATCTGGCACCAATATATCGTTGCGATATTGAGGGGTGCCCTGCGTTTTTTTATTCTGAAACCGAACTCCCCATGCACAAAGAAACACACAAAAAAGTGGATATAATTTGCAAAGACAGCGGCAGGTCTTTTGTCAATTATTCCGGCTTGGGGGCACATAGCAGAAAACATTAGCGGCATTATTTCCGCAGCAGCGTTATTTAAGGCGCTGCTGCGTGACCCATTCTTAGTTTTACCAACGCGTTGGTGAGGCTGTTTCTGATAATAATTACAACATCCTTTTGCCTTTATAGCAGATCCCGCCAGACGCCTAGTGAGCTCGTCGGCCTGGCAATAGACTGATGAAAACCTGAAAATCCGCACAAATACGCTCGCCGTTAACATTTATTGAAATTAAAACCCTGCTCCCCACTCTGATCACGTCTCAGATCAAAAAAGTGGAATGCTTATCATTTATATAATCGCCGTTCCTGATTACCGGACTGGCTGATGATATGCAGATAAAAACGCAAACCACCTGGCGCATTGCGGGTTACCAACCTGCGATAAACCCACACTGGCGGCAGAAGTTGTTAACCATGGGGATGTTACCTGGATCGTTGATTGAGGTTATCCGTGTCGCTCCGCTAGGGAATCCGGTGCAAATTCGCACCCGTCGCGTCAGCCTGGCGGTACGACACAGTGATCTGGCCTCGCTGTTGCTTGAGGAAGTGGTGTCATGAAACAACTCACCATCGGACTGATTGGCAATCCCAACACCGGCAAAACAACTTTATTCAACCAGCTGACCGGCGCACGCCAACGTGTGGGAAACTGGGCAGGTGTCACGGTGGAACGTAAAGAGGGGCAGTTTTTCACCGCGCAGGCGGATGTCCGTCTGATTGACCTGCCGGGAACGCGTTCGCTGACCACCCTCTCTGCCGACAGCTCGATTGATGAAAGCATCGCCTGCCGGTACCTGTTTAATGATGATGCTGACCTGGTAATTAACGTCGTTGATGCATCCAACCTCGAAAGCAATCTGTTTCTCACTTTCCAACTGCTGGAACTGGGTGTGCCCTGCATTATTGCGCTGAATATGCAGGATATTGCCGCCAGCCAGCACATTGATATCGATATTGCCGCACTATCACAACGACTGGGTTGTCCGGTGGTTTCGCTCACCTCGACGCGTGGTGCAGGCATAGCCCAACTGAAGGCGGTGATTGACAGCGAACGGACTCATCAGCCAGTCAGGCAGGTCATTTATCCGGCGGCGATCGATGCGGTTATCCCGCGCTTATGTGCCTGGATGCCGTCTGATATTCCAGCAGAAAAACAATTCTGGCTGGCATTGCAGTTGCTGGAAGGCGATATCAATAGTCAGTCGCTCTGTCCGGCAGTGGTGCCACACCTCGCTGACCTCACCCGACAGGCCGGCGATGACCCCGCAATGTCAATCGCCGATGCACGCTACCGTGCCATAAACGGACTATGCGCCGCCGTCAGCAATATTCAGCACAGTACCCCGAGTCGTTTTACCGAGCGACTCGACAATATCCTTCTTCACCGCTGGGCGGGCATTCCGGTGTTTCTCGCCGTGATGTATTTGATGTTTGTGTTGTCGATCAATATTGGCGCTGCGCTACAACCTATCTTTGATGCCGGTTCGGTGGCGTTGTTTATTCATGGTACGCAATGGCTGGGTTACAGCTGGCATTTCCCGGACTGGTTGACAACCTTTCTGGCTCAGGGCATCGGAGCCGGGATCAACACGGTGCTGCCGATCATCCCACAAATTGGTCTGATGTATCTTTTCCTGTCGTTCCTGGAGGATTCCGGCTATATGGCGCGCGCCGCCTTTGTGATGGACCGTCTGATGCAATCGCTGGGGCTACCCGGCAAATCCTTTGTGCCGTTGATTGTCGGTTTTGGCTGTAATGTGCCTGCCGTAATGGGCGCTCGTACCCTGGATACCACGCGTGAACGTTTGATTACGGTCTTGATTGCCCCCTTTATGTCTTGTGGCGCGCGTCTGGCAATTTTTGCCGTATTTGCTGCTGCCTTTTTTGATACGCACAGTGCCAGCCTGGTCTTCTCGTTGTATGTACTGGGTATGGTGGTAGCGATTGGCACCGGCCTGGTGTTAAAGCACTCGTTGTTACGGGGTGAGGCTTCGCCGTTTATTATGGAACTGCCGGTTTACCACCGACCCCATCTTAAAAGCCTGCTCTTGCAAACCTGGCAGCGGCTGAAAATGTTTATCGTACGGGCGGGCAGGGTCATTATCCTGGTCAGCATGTTGATTGGCGTGTTGAGTAGTTTTTCATTAACTGGCCGAATGGTCGATAACATCAATGACTCGGCGTTGGCTGCTGCCAGCAAAGTGATTACCCCAGTCTTACTACCCATTGGCGTCACGCAAGATAACTGGCAGGCCACGGTTGGGCTGGTTACTGGCATCATGGCAAAAGAAGTGGTGGTAGGAACGCTGAACAGTCTCTATACCGGGGAAGATATTCAGAGTGGGAAATTCGACCCGCGCGAATTTAATCTGCTAAGTGAAATCAAAGACGCACTGACACAAACCCGCGATGGCCTGACGGCGGCTTTCAGTTTAAGCGCCTTGTCAAACCCCATCGAGGCCAGTAAAGGCGATGGTGTGATGGATGCCGGGCAGATGGGCGCGATGAGTGCGAAATTTGGTAATGGATTCGCTGCCTACAGCTATCTGATTTTTGTGCTGCTTTACGTGCCTTGCGTCTCAGTAATGGGGGCGATTGCCCGTGAAGCAGGGCGCAACTGGATGCTGTTCTCCTTCTTCTGGGGATTAAACATTGCCTGGTCGCTGGCTACCCTGTTTTATCAAAGCGTGAGTTTTGCTGCACATCCAGGCTTCAGTTCGCTTTGCGTGGTCAGCGTGATCGCACTGAATGGTGTCATCCTGATGGTGATGCGTCGTCTGGGTAAACGCATGACGTCGCATCAGTTTACGCTCGCACCACAGAACACGACCGCAGAATGTGGGGGGTGTCACGGGTGTTGTAATAATCAGGCTGATCACCGCGTAGCAAAAACCTAATCGCTCAAAGAAAATTCCTGGTAACTCTCAGAAAAATATCAGATTTCATGGCGGTAAATAACTTTACTGTTATGCATTGTTCGATACACGCAACATATCTCGTGAGGTGAACCAGGATGAATAATGCGTTAAGGGCTGCCCTGGTATGGGGTGTTGTCTGTTTTTTGCTGCTGTATTGCGCGTTACCTGTTGATATCGCCATGTCGTAGCAGATGCGTCAACAATTCGGCGTGCCGTGGGTGCAACTGATTGCGGTGAACAGCATCCAGATAATCCCGGCAATGATACCGCTGCTGTGCTTCGTTTGCCTGAGGAATCGTATTGCCAACCGCAAACTCTGGCTGCTTGTCCCAGCGGTTGGCTGGTTTATCGGTAAGCTTGTCGTCCTGGGTGTCCTCTATATTTTTGCATTGAAAATCGCCAATGTGCCGCTTTATGCAGAAGGTTATTTCAGTATGCTCAGGCGCGTGATAACCGCCGAATGGCTGGTCAAAGCGTCGGCGTTAGTGCTGGCGATTATCGCCTGTAGCTATGCCTGGCGGCGGGAAACGCGGGGCAATTGAGGAAGGCTCTGACATGTAGCGGCGCGATTTATCGCGCGTTTTAGCATCATCACGCGATAAATCGCACCGCTACGATTGTCAGCCATGCCCGGTAATTAATCCGGGAAATGGCGCACCGGGACAGGTTCCTGCCGTGGTCGTGAAAAGTTATACAACCGACGTTTCAGGACGCATTGCGGGCAGGGTGTGACTTTTCTGAAGTTATTGCGAGAAACGCCCAGTGCAATCACAAGTTGCTCGTAACGACCAATCAGAATCATATCCTCTTTATTTTCCGCATAAATTCGGCAGGTAGCGTTATGCAGGATATGATTATCATTGGTTTTGGAGATGCTGATGTAGTAGGTGTTTTTCATTGTTATTATCTCTGTGTGATCGGGAAGGCAGCATCTCTTACCGGTCCGAAAAAGTGTAATTATTTTGTATTTTTTTCGGAAGAGCGCTTATTACGTTTCGTTACAAGATGATGCAACCCATTGAAAGTTATGATATGGAATAATCAGCTGAAACAACATTTTCAGAATAATGTTATACGAAATTTATATGGGTCAAATTTTATGACAGTACGAGTTATCGTTCGGACAATAAATTGGTGTTAATGCGGCACCCGGATCACCCTGCCATCATCTAAACGTCACTCAACTTAAATAATTCCTTCACTCTCCCCAGCTAAGTTACCGCCATTCTGATTCCGGGCCAGAGGGCGCATGAGCTACCTTTCTCTTCAACACATCACCAAAGCCTGGGGCGATAAAGTTGCCCTGAACGACATCAGTTTTGCCGCGGAAGAAGGGACTTTTGTCGCACTGCTGGGACCGTCCGGCTGCGGTAAATCAACCTTACGGCGCACCATTGCCGGGCTGGAAAACGCCGACCAGGGTGAAATTTACTGTCGCGACAATGCGATGAGTCATCTGCCGCCGTCACAGCGCCAACTCTCGATGGTGTTCCAGTCTTATGCCCTGTTTCCCCACCTCAGCGTGCGCGAAAACCTGTTGTTCGGTCTGAAAGCGCGTGGTGAGGATAAACAGACGTTTGCCGCGCGTCTGGCTGAAGTCAGCAAGCTGATGGAGTTGGAGAAACTGTTGGATCGCCAACCCTCTCAACTCTCTGGAGGTCAGCAACAGCGTGTGGCGCTCGGCAGGGCGGTGATCGCCAGACACCGTCTGTGTCTGATGGACGAACCGCTGTCGAATCTGGACGCCAAACTACGCCAGAGTATGCGGCGTGAGATCCGTGCCTTGCAGAAGAAACTCGGTCTGACCATGTTATACGTTACCCACGACCAGACCGAAGCCATGAGCATGGCCGACAGCATCATTTTGCTGAATGACGGCCGCATCGAGCAGCACGCCACGCCAGATGACCTCTACAACAATCCTGCCAGCATTTTCGCTGCACAATTTATTGGTGCCCCGCCGATGAATATTCTGCCGCTGCATTGTCGGGGCAGTGCGCACTATCTCAGCCGCATGGTGGCACCGATCGTGATCGATCCTGATGAATCCGCGTTGAGTCTGGGATTACGAGCGGAAGATATCACCCTGGTCGAGCCGAATAACGCACAACTGACCGCCCACGTCATCAGCTACGAATATATGGGGGCTGACACCCTGCTGGTGTGTGCACTGGCGAACGTCACTGACGCGCTCACCGTCAAGGTGCCTGGCATGCAACGCTTTGAGGAAGGCAGTCTGGTCGGGCTGCAATGGTCTCCCTCGCAACAATATTTGTTTGCCAGTCACAGCGGAAAGCGCTGTTGGCTGGCTGAGCAAACGCTCTATTCATGCGAAAAAAAATACGCTGTTTAACCTTCATCTTTCGATCAGGGAAAAATCATGTCTGCACTTCGTCACATACGCCTCGCTTCAGCTTTATTACTTTGCGCATCCTCAGCAGCACTGGCCGCCGAACCGGTTACATTGCAGATGTACTACCCGATTGCGGTTGGGGGAAAGGTAAGCCACACCGTAGATGCCCTGGTGGCTGACTTTGAAAAAGTGCACCCTGAGGTCAGCATTCAGCCGGTTTATACCGGGGATTACGCCACCACCGTCACCAAAGCGCTCACCGCTTTTCGCGGCGGCAATGCGCCGCAGATGGCGGTGATTGGCGATATTGAGGCGTATTCGTTGATTGATGCTGGCGCTATCGTTGCTGCCAGCGATCTGGCGAATGATGCCGAAGGAAAGCAATGGATCGACGGATTCTATCCAGCCTTTCTGCGTCGTATCGACGGTAAAGTCTGGGGGATCCCGTTCCAGCGCTCCACGGTGGTGATGTACTGGAATAAACAAGCGTTTGCAAAAGCCGGACTGGACGCCAATACGCCGCCAGCCACCTGGCAGCAGGTAGTCGATTTCGGTAAGAAGCTGGTGATCAAAGATAACAACGGCGTCAGCCAGTGGGGGATTGAGATCCCGTCAACGCCCAACGGCTACTGGAACTTCCAGGGGTTGTCTGCCACTAACGGCGGTCGTCTGGATAACGGTAAGGGCACGGCGGTGCATTTCAATACCCCCGGCAATATTGCCACGTTGCAATGGTTGACCGATCTCGGACAGAAAGAAAACGTGTCACCGCAAGGCGCCATCGCCTGGGGCACCACGCCGCAGGATTTTATCAGCGGCAAAACCGCGATGATGGTCACCACCACCGGCAATCTGACTGTGGTGCGTGAAAACGCGAAGTTTCCGTTCGGTGTGGCAATGTTGCCGGAGAAAACCCAGCGTGGCAGTCCGACAGGGGGCGGCAACCTCTACGTGTTTAAAAATGCCTCACCGGAACAGCAAAAAGCCGCGATGGAATTTATCCGCTGGGTGTCTGCACCGGAACAGGCTGCTCGCTGGAGTATCGCCACCGGCTACGTTGCCACGTCGCCCGCCGCCTGGGATACCAGCGTGATGAAAGATTATGTTAAGGATGTGCCGCAGGCGCTGGTCGCTCGCGAACAGCTTAAGTACGCGCAGCCGGAACTCTCGACCTATAACAGCGTGCAGATCCAGGAAGCGCTGAACCACGCGATCGAGGCGGCGGTGACGCAGACAAAAACACCGGCTGAGGCGCTGGAATCAGCGCAGAAACAGGCCGACCGTCTGTTAAAAGCGTATCAATAATGAGCACGCTCCTCCCAACAGTGGCGGTCAGCCGCCCCCGGTTCTGGTCACTTCAACTGTATGGCTACTTACTGATATTACCGGCGCTGGGCTTTTTGCTGCTGTTTACCCATTATCCGGCGCTGGCGACGCTGTGGGAGAGCGTGTTCAGTGCCGCACGCAATGGTCATCCGGCCCGCTTTGTCGGGCTGGATAACTATCTGGCGTTGCTGGATGACGATGTATTTATCCGCTCGCTGTGGAATAACCTGCTGTATGCGTTGATCACCATTCCGCTGGCGGTAGCGCTGTCATTGATGATGGCGCTGGCGGTCAACCGCCATCTGCGAGGTAACGCGCTGGTGCGTGCAGCCTTCTTTATTCCGTCGCTGCTGCCGATGATCGCCATCGCCAATCTGTGGCTGTTTTTCTACACGCCGCAGCTTGGCTTGCTGAACAAACTGTTGGCGCTGTTCTCGTTACCCGCCGTCAACTGGCTGGGGGAGCCGGGGAGTGCCCTGTATTGTCTGATGGCGGTGTCGGTGTGGCGTGAGGCGGGATTTTTTATGATTTTCTACCTCGCGGCGTTGCAGCAAATCGATCCACGTCTGAGTGAAGCGGCCACCATAGAAGGCGCATCGCGCAGTTATTTCTTCCGGCGCGTGCAGTGGCCGCTACTGATGCCCACCACGCTCTTTGTGCTGATCAATGCGTCGATGAACGCCTTCCGTATCGTTGATCAGGTGATTGCCATGACCAATGGCGGTCCGGATAACAGCAGCAGTCTGTTGCTGTTCTATATTTATCGCACCGCATTCAGCTACTGGGATATGCCCGCTGCTGCCGCGATGACGGTGGTATTGCTGGTTATCCTAGCCAGCATTGCCCTGATTAAATTTAACCTGCTGGATAAGCGAGCGCATTATCAATGAGATTGCTCAACCTGGTGATTTGGCTGGCGGCGCTGCTGTGGTTTTTACCCATTCTGGTGGCATTGTGGGTGGCGATCCATCCGGCGGCGGAGCAGGGCAGTTTTTCGCTGTTTGCGCCACTGACGCTACAAAACTTCGTCAACGCCTGGCATGCCGCGCCATTCGGGCGTTATTTTATTAACACCAGCTTGCTGGTTGTGATGATCGTGGTCGTGCAGTTGGTTTTAGCTACTATAGCGGCTTACGCGTTAGTGCGCTTTCGCATGAAATATTCCGGCATATTGTTTGCGCTTATCCTGCTGCAATTAATGATCAGCCCCGATGTGCTGATCCTGAATAATTACAAAACGATTGGCGCGCTTGGATTACGCGATAGCCTGACCGGCATTGCGCTGCCCTATTTTGCTTCGGCCTTTGCGATATTCCTGCTGCGTCAGGCGTTCAAAAGTATTCCGCTGGTGCTGGAAGAGGCGGCAATTATCGAAGGGGCCAGCCGTTTTTATATCCTGCGCAAAATCTATATACCGCTGGCGAAACCGATTTACGTAGCTTTTGCGCTGGTGTCGATCAGTTTTCACTGGAATGATTTTCTCTGGCCGCTGGTGATTACCGATTCCGTGCAGGTACGACCATTAACGGTAGGGCTGCAACTGTTTTCCGCCCCGGAGCAGGGGGTGCAGTGGGCATTAATTGGTGCCGCCACCCTGATGACCACCTTGCCGCTGTTGCTGCTGTTTTTCCTGTTCCAGCGTCAATTTATTCAGTCATTTATGCGTGCCGGTATTCGTTAAGGAGCAATCTTCATGTCATTTGTTCAGCCGTTAACCGCACAGCAGCGCAGCTTATTGGGCGATGTCAGTCAGTTTTATCAATTGCCGACTTTACGCCCTGGTTTACTCAATCCGGTCTTGCGCTTTGGCCTGCTGGCGGACCCACAGTACGCCGATATCGAGGCGGATCATGAGAAAAACCGCTACTACCGCCATGCATTACACAAGTTGCCGCCGATCATCGGGCAACTGAACCAGCAGCCGCTGGATTTTGTCGTAACGCTTGGGGATCTGGTTGATCGTCACTGGGGAGATTATGCCGCGCTGCTGCCGATTTATCAGCGCCTGCAACACCCGCATGCGGTGGTGATGGGTAACCATGATGCACTCAGCCTGGTTGACCGTCTGGCCGATGTTCCGCTGCCAAAAAGTTATTACAGCTTCCGCCTGCCAGGCTGGCGTTTTGTGGTGTATGACGGTAACGATATCAGTCTGTATTGCAGCGGTGCCGAACGTCAGCAGGCTGAAGCCATGCTGGCAGAACTGGTGACAAACCAGCAGCCGCAGGCACAACCGTGGAATGGCGGGGTAGGCAGCCAGCAGTGGCAATGGATAGAACAGCAGTTGCAGCAGGCGCAGGCGAGCGATGAGCGGGTGATCGTATTTGGTCACTATCCGCTGGCACCGCATACCACGCATATTCTGTGGAATGGTCCCCAATTGGCGGCGCTATTTTGCCGTTACCGGGTACGTGCCTGTTTTGCGGGACATGATCATCGCGGCGGCTATGCGCGTATCGGCGATACTGAATTTTTTACCCTGCAAGGGCTGTTGGATGGCGCAGAGGCCGCGCCATTTGCCGTGGTGGAAATGATCGGAGATGTACTGAAGGTAACCGGATATGGCGGTGAAATCAGCCGCTAAAGGCGCACCGGCATTACCGCCAGCACGCCAAGCAGGGTGAGATGTCCGGCATAGGCATGATAGAAAAAACGCCGGGGCCAGAGGCGAGCCACTGAGATATGCGGCAGCGCAGCGACTGCGGCAATAATCAGCAGTGGTAGCACCAGCCCTGGCAGTAAATCGTAAACAAGGGTGTCTTGAAAGCCGTGACCGGGCAAACTCAGCCATGTCAACGCCGCGCACACCAGCAGCAGAAACAAGCGACTTTCCGCGACAGCACTGATGCATCTGGCGGCCATACACAGCAAACAAAATACGATGCCGGGAATGCCGTAGCTGGCAGGTGTCAAGGGCCATGCCAGCAGCAGAAGCACCGCCAGCCCTGCCATCGCACCATTGACACCCCATCGTGCAAACCAGCTCAGCAGTTGCGTACAACCGGCATAGGCGAACAGGATGTTAAGTGCCAGCCATGACTGACCTTTCATCATAAAAGCCAGCCAGAACAGCGGTTGGGTGGCTATCGCCCACATCCAGAGCCGTTTGGCGCGCTGACGCAGCCGTGCAGCATCATCGGGCAGGTTGGCGGCCCAGATAAGGGTAAATAAAGGAAAAGCGCTATGACCAAGAGCCGTAAGAAGGGCGTTGTGACTATTTAATAAAATGGTATTGATGTGATCAGCCAGCATCGCCATCAGGGCAATGGTTTTAATGATATCGGCCTGAAATGGGCTAAATGATTTAACCTGGTCAAAAGGTGAGGGGAATCTTAGCGATGTCAGCAAAGCATGCATAGAAAGTCACCGACTATTATTATGTTTTAACCCAAACATTACAATGCGCATCCTCGCGAGTAAAGCCGGTAATAATCCGAATAACTTCTGGCACATTCCGTAGCGGCACGATTTATCGCGCAAGGTGTGTTAGCAAAAAAGAGCGCGATAAATCGCGCCGCTACGTTCAGTACAGGATTTAGATTAAGAAATCATTAAGCGATTTACCGCTGGCAATCGCCGCTTTAATCACCGCAGGTGTGCGGCCCTGACCGGTCCAGTTTTTTTCCTGCCCGTCTTCATCGGTATATTTATACTTCGCCGGACGAGGAGCGCGTTTGGTACGCTGTTTACCGGCGGCCTGCAATGCATCTAATAATTCGGTGGGATCGATGCCATCGCCCAGCAACAAATCACGGTATTTAGCCAGCTTTTCTGCCTTCGCACGCACCGCTGTTTCTTCTGCGTGGTTCTCTTCACGACGCTCGGCAACCACAATAGTGAGCTTCTCCAGCATATCTTCCAGTTCTGCCAGATGAACTTCACGCGCCTGAGCACGCAGGGTACGAATATTATTAAACGCCTTAAGTGAATCACTCATCGACTTCTCCCAAAAATTCTGTGTCATTGAACGAATAAATTAAGCTTTGTTTGATTTTGTACTGCGCAATTATAGGTAGAACATTTGACCCTTACATTTCTGTGCAGAGAAGTACAGCACAACTCTGGCTTAGAATAAAGCAGATTGCACGGTACTTATAACTTTTTCTGTGCATTGAACGGCAAGTGATGAAGCGATTCTAAAGCCAACCTGGTAACAATGACAACATTTGCTCCGGTATTAAGGAAATTATTTATTTATTTTTTGTGACAGACATACAAAATGTGCGGTCGGATCAGGATGGGTTGTTTTGTCAGAACAATCGTGTTTCTTTATTAGGAACTTGTGATTTGTCAGGGATGAATTATTAAAGTCGCGACGGCGCATTTTTAACGTTAATTCCCGGCAGCAGCAAAGTAAATCGGGTGGTAACGGCATCGGACACCACGCTGATTTCCCCCTGATGGGCGGTGACAATCGATTTTACAATCGCCAGACCGATACCGCTGCCTTCGCCTTTTCGTTGGCGTGAAGGATCAACGCGGTAGAAACGATCAAAAAGTCGTGGCAAATGCTCTGGCGCAATCGGAACGCCAGGGTTGGCAACCACCATCTCCACCTGATTCCCGCGCGGCTGGAGCTGGACGGTAACGGCTTGACCGGCAGGCGTATGGCGAATGGCGTTGGAAAGCAGATTATTGATCACCCGGCGCAGCATCAACGGGTCACCCTCCACCACGGCGCTTTCCCCTTCCAGCGTTAACTGCACCTCGCGTTCTTCTGCCCAGGCCTCGAAAAACTCAAACACCCGTATGACTTCACTACGCAGATCCAGGGCGATACGTTCTGGCATCAGCTGATTATTGTCTGCCTGGGCGAGGAACAGCATGTCACTGACCATTTTTGCCATGCGGTTATACTCCTCAAGGCTGGAGTAAAGCACATCCTCCAGCTCCTTCACGCTTCGTGGCTGGCTTAACGCAATCTCCGTCTGGGTGACTAAATTGGTGATCGGGGTTCTGATTTCATGGGCGATATCGGCGGAGAAATTGGCCTGACGCGTGAACACATCTTCAATACGCGCGATCATATGATTGAAGGAGATCACCAGTTGCTCCAGCTCAATCGGCACGCTTTTCGGTTCCAGCCGGACATCGAGATTTTTTGAGGTGATGTTCTTAATCCGCCCGCTGACATTACGCAGTGGCTGATAACCGCGATGCACCGCAAACAGCACAATAAAGATGATCAGCAGGCTGATCAGCGAAGCGATAATCAGCAAGTTATGTTTCAGCGCATCGAGATAGTGCAGATGAAAATCGATCGACAGTGCAATCAACAACCGGTCATTACCCGGCGCAATCGATGAAGCGATAATCCGATAGCTGGCGCTGCGCATCGAGTGTGCAGCCATGCCATCCGACCAGAGAAAAACCTCGCCGGACGCCAGCTTTTGACGAAATGCGGGATCGTGCACCACCGGCATCAACTCCGGGCCATCTGGCGAGCGGAACAGAACCTGATTTTCCGCGGTGAGCAACAACACCGAAATATAGCGATAGCTGTTCAGAGTGATGCTGATTTTATCGACTTTCTGTTGTTCCGATTCGTCCGGATTATTGAGGATGGTGGACAGGGTCGTGCTGATTTGGCGCAGATTGTTGTCGTCCTGTTCGGCGAAATGATGCTGCACCGAATGCAACATAATCCAGGCCGAAGCGGCAAAGGCGATGATGGTGGTGAGGCTGATAAAAAAGGTCAGTCGAAACTCAAGCGACAGCGGGCGGCGCAAGCGGTTAATCCTCATCGGGCACCTCAAGGACATAGCCAACACCGCGCACGGTCTGGATCAGTTTCGGGGTGAAATCGTTATCGATCTTCGCCCGCAGCCGCTTAACCGCGACATCGATAGCATTGGTATCGCTGTCAAAATTCATATCCCACACCTGCGAGGCAATCAGCGAGCGCGGCAGCACTTCGCCACGATGGCGAATAAAAAACTCCAGCAATGTGAACTCCTTGCTGGTGAGAGTGATGCGGTTACTGCCCCGGTATACCTTACGGGAAACCAGATCCAACGTGAGGTCAGCCACCTGAAACTGGCTTTCAGGAATGATGTTAGCGCCGCGCCGCAGCAGGGTTCTGACCCGTGCCAGTAATTCGGCGAAGGCAAAAGGTTTCACCAGATAATCATCAGCCCCCAACTCCAGCCCCTTCACCCGATGCTCAATGGTACCGAGCGCGGTCAGCAACAGAATCGGCATGCCTTTATTGGCGGCACGCAGCATGCGCACAATATCCCAGCCGTTCACGTCCGGCAGCATAATATCCAGTACGATCAGGTCGTAATCGGCAGTCATCGCCAGATGATAACCGGTGAGGCCGTTGTCGCTGCGATCCACCACAAAACCTGCCTCGGTCAGCCCCTTGCTGAGATATTCCCCGGTTTTCACTTCGTCTTCGACAATAAGTATTTTCATCTTCTCACCGCGCTCCCGACTCATCGAATGTCATTCTAAGCGGCCAAAGGGCGATATCAACGACTTCATCTGAAAATGACAGCTTTGTCATTCACCTGTCACCCTGCCAACAGAGTCAGCCGGTTACAGTGGCCGCCATTATATCTTGCAGGTATTCGTCGCGGCGCGGCGGATGAAAACATCATGGACAAATTGAAACTGACCGTTGTGGCCGCGACCTTGTTACTGGCGGGCTGTGTCTCGCTGGCACCGGAGTATCAGGCACCTGAACTGCCGATCCCGCAACAATTTTCGCTGTCAGGCAACAGCCTGGTGCCACAGAACCGTGGTTATCAGGATAGCGGTTGGCGCACCTTTTTTTCTGACCCGCAGATCCAGCGTTTGATTGATGAAGCGCTGCGCAATAACCGCGATCTGCGCATGGCGACCCTGAAAGTGCAGGAGGCGCGCGCGCAGTATCGGATCACCGATGCCGATCGCTACCCGCAGCTGAATGGCGCATCGCAGGCGAGTTACAGCGGAGGCATAAAAGGTGACAGTGTCACGGAAAGGCAATATCAGGCCGGGATTGACCTGAGTTTTGAGCTGGATTTGTTCGGTAAGCTGAAAAACCTCAGCGAAGCCGATCGGCAAAACTTCCTTGCCAGCCAGGAAGCGCAGCGTGCGGTCCATATCCTGTTGGTAGCCACCGTTGCTCAGAATTATTTCAGCCTGCAACTGGCTGACGAACAACTGAATATCGCGCGCGAGACGCTGCAAAATTATCAGCAATCTTATGCGTTAGTTGAACAACAGCTGATGACCGGGAGTAGCAGCGTCCTGGCAGTGGAGCAGGCGCGTGGTTTGATTGAAAGCACCTGGGCGGAGATGGCTGCGCGCGAAGGACAACTGGCGCAGGCGAAGACGGCGTTGCAACTGGTGTTGGGCAGTGGACAAAACCTGCCAGCCATGCCGCCCGGCACAACCGAACTTCATCCGGTAACGCTTCCTGCGCATCTTTCCTCCGAGATCCTGCGCCAGCGCCCGGATCTGATGGAAGCCGAACACCAGTTGATGGCGGCTCACGCCAATATCGGCGCGGCCAGAGCGGCATTCTACCCGTCGATTAGCCTGACCAGCGAGCTTTCCACCAGCAGTACGGATTTGACCAATCTGTTCTCCGCTGGCAGTGGGATGTGGAATTTTATCCCAAAAATTGAGGTGCCGATTTTTAACGCCGGACGTAATCAGGCCAACCTGGCCGTTGCGGATGTGCGTCAGCAACAATCGGTGGTGAATTACCAGCAAAAAATTCAAACCGCGTTTAAGCAAGTGGCCGATGCCCTGGCATTGCGCGACAGCCTCGAAAAACAAATGGCGGCGCAGCAGCGCTACCTGTCCTCGCTGGAAATAACTTTGCAACGGGCGCGTGGATTATATTCCAGCGGAGCAGTGAGTTATATCGAGGTGCTGGATGCACAACGTTCGTTATTTTCCACCCGACAAACCCTGCTGGATTTGCAATATTCCCGCCAGGTAAATGAAATCAACCTGTTTAACGCCCTGGGCGGCGGCTGGACAGAATAACTTTTTAATTCATATCATCAGGAGTCAATATTATGCGTAAGTTTATTAACGTTGCTTTATTCAGTATTTTCCCGTTAATGCTGCTGCCCGGTGTGCAGGCGAGTGAGCAGCACGCCGCCATAGCGCAGCAGGTCATTAACGCCAGCGGCGTGGTCAAACAGATTGATCTGGTGAATAAAAAAATCACCATCGCTCATGAAGAGATCCCGGCACTTGGCTGGCCTGCCATGACCATGCGCTTTACCTTTACCACTCAGGACGACAGCATCAATGCCTTAAAGGTGGGTAGCCCGGTCAGCTTCTCGTTTATTCAGCAGGGGAATATTTCGCTGTTGCAGAGCATCAATATTGGATAACACCCTCCGTAGCGGCGCGATTTATCGCGCGGGGTTTAAATATCGAGCCGCTACGGACAACGGAATAATCACATCATGGCATCGTTAACCTATAAATATGCTGCTGTGGCTCTCGGTGGTTTGATAATCGGCGGGCTGATCGTGGCAGCAGCTTTCCCTTATTTTACCACCAGCGAAAAAGCCGTTTCTCCCACAGCAGAGCGCAAAGTTTTATTCTGGTATGACCCGATGAAACCCGATACGAAATTCGACAAGCCGGGTAAGTCTCCCTTTATGGATATGGACCTGGTGCCGAAATACGCCGATGAGGGCGACGCGGCAAACAGCAACGGTATCCGTATTGATCCGGTGCAGGTGCAGAACCTTGGCATGAAGACGGTACAAGTCAGCAAAGGTCGCCTGCAATATAGCCGTACCCTTCCGGCCAACGTCAGTTTTAACGATTATCAGTTTGTGATTGTTCAGGCGCGCGCCGATGGGTTTGTGGAGAAGGTATACCCGCTCACCCTTGGCGATAAGGTGCCAAAAGGCACACCGCTGATCGATATTACTATTCCTGAATGGGTCACGGCGCAGAGCGAATATTTGTTGCTGTCCAGTAGCGGTGGGTCGACAACCCAGGTGAAAGGAATTCTGGAGCGTTTGCGTCTGGCGGGAATGCCGGAAGAAGATATCCAGCGTTTACGCACCTCGCGCAGCATTCAGACCCGTTTCACCATCAAAGCGCCGATTGATGGCGTGATTACCGCCTTTGATCTGCGCAGCGGCATGAACATTTCGAAAGACAAGGTGGTCGCACAGATTCAGGGCATGGACCCGGTATGGATCAGCGCGGCGGTGCCGGAAGCGGTCGCCGGATTGCTGAACGACCATTCCCGGTTTGCCGTGTCGGTGCCGGCCTATCCGAACCACTCGTTCAGGATCGAAAAATGGACCCTTTTGCCGAGTGTTGATCAGACCACGCGCACGCTTCAGGTGCGCCTGCAAGTGGATAACCGTGATGAATTGCTGAAACCCGGCATGAATGCGTTTTTGCAACTGCAAAGCCAAAGCGACGAGATGTTGCTGATCCCGTCCCAGGCGGTGATCGATACCGGTGATGAACAGCGCGTGATTACCGTGGATCACGCGGGGCGCTTTGTGCCGAAAGCCATTCGCGTGTTGCAGGCCACATCGCAACAAACCGGCATTGCTGACGGGTTGCAGGAAGGGGAATCCATTGTGGCCAACGGACTCTTCCTGATTGACTCGGAAGCCAATATCAGCGGAGCGTTGGCGCGGATGCGTCAGGCGGAGCACGACCATGATTGAATGGATTATCCGACGTTCGGTCGCCAACCGCTTTCTGGTGATGATGGGCGTGGTGTTTCTCAGCCTCTGGGGCGGCTGGACTATCATCAACACCCCGGTTGATGCCTTGCCCGATCTTTCTGATGTGCAGGTGATCATCAAAACCAGCTATCCCGGCCAGGCACCGCAGATTGTGGAAAACCAGGTCACTTATCCGCTCACCACCACCATGCTGTCCGTGCCGGGCGCGAAAACGGTGCGCGGTTTTTCACAGTTTGGCGACTCGTATGTTTATGTGATTTTTGCTGACGGTACCGACCTGTACTGGGCGCGATCCCGGGTGCTGGAGTACCTGAACCAGGTGCAGGGAAAATTACCGGCTGGCGTCAGTTCCGAGATCGGCCCGGACGCCACCGGTGTCGGCTGGATTTATGAGTATGCGCTGGTGGATCACAGCGGTAAGCACGATCTGGCCGAGTTGCGTTCCTTGCAGGATTGGTTCCTGAAATACGAACTGAAAACCATTCCGGATGTGGCGGAAGTTGCCTCGGTGGGCGGGGTGGTGAAGCAGTACCAGATTCAGGTCAATCCGGTGCAACTGGCGCAATACGGTATCAGCCTGGCGGAAGTTAAATCGGCGATTGAAGCCTCCAATCAGGAAGCGGGCGGTTCCTCGGTGGAAATCGCCGAAGCGGAATATATGGTGCGGGCCAGTGGCTACCTGAAAACCCTGGACGACTTCAATCATATCGTATTGAAAACCACCGCCAACGGGGTGCCGGTCACGCTGGGTGAGGTGGCGCGGGTACAGACTGGACCGGAAATGCGGCGAGGTATCGCTGAACTTAACGGTGAAGGCGAAGTGGCTGGCGGAGTGATTATCCTGCGCTCCGGCAAAAACGCGCGTGAGGTGATTGGTGCGGTGCGTGAAAAACTCGCTACCCTGAAACACAGCCTGCCCGCCGGGGTTGAGGTGGTGACCACCTATGACCGCAGCCAGTTGATCGATCGTGCCATCGATAACCTGAGCCACAAGTTGCTGGAGGAATTTCTGGTGGTGGCGCTGGTGTGCGCGTTGTTCCTGTGGCATGTGCGCTCGGCGCTGGTGGCGATTATCTCGTTGCCGCTCGGGTTGTGTATCGCCTTTATCGTGATGCATTTCCAGGGGTTGAATGCCAACATCATGTCGCTGGGCGGTATCGCCATTGCGGTGGGGGCGATGGTGGATGCGGCGATTGTGATGATTGAAAACGCCCACAAACGGCTTGAAGAGTGGCAACATCAGCACCCGGACACGCCCATCGACAGCGCAAGTCGCTGGAAGGTGATTACCGATGCCTCCGTCGAAGTTGGACCGGCGTTGTTTATCAGCCTGCTGATTATTACCTTGTCGTTTATCCCGATTTTCACCCTTGAAGGCCAGGAAGGGCGGCTGTTTGGCCCGCTGGCGTTTACCAAAACCTATGCGATGGCTGGCGCGGCGGCGCTGGCGATTATCGTCATCCCGATTCTGATGGGGCTGTGGATCAGAGGCAAAATCCCGGCGGAAACCCGCAACCCGCTTAACCGGGTATTGATCAAAATGTATCACCCGCTGCTGCTGAAGGTGCTGCACTGGCCGAAGCTGACGTTAGTGGCGGCCGCGTTGTCAATCCTGACCGTGTGGTGGCCGCTAAGTCAGGTAGGGGGGGAATTCCTGCCAAAAATTAACGAAGGCGATCTGCTCTATATGCCTTCGACCTTGCCGGGCGTGTCACCGGGACAGGCGGCGGCGTTGTTGCAGACTACCGATAAACTGATCAAAACCGTACCCGAAGTGGCCTCGGTGTTCGGCAAAACCGGTAAAGCGGAAACCGCCACCGATGCGGCACCGCTGGAGATGGTGGAAACCACGATTCAACTGAAACCGGAAAGCGAGTGGCGGCCAGGCATGACCCTCGACAAAATTATCGATGAACTGGACGCCAGGGTGCGCCTGCCAGGCCTGGCAAACCTGTGGGTGCCGCCGATTCGCAATCGCATCGATATGCTCTCCACCGGGATTAAAAGCCCGATAGGCATCAAGGTGTCCGGCACGTCGCTTGCGGATATCGATGACAGCGCGCAGCGTATTGAAGCGGTGGCAAAAACCGTGCCCGGCGTGGTGTCAGCCCTGGCGGAACGTCTGCAAGGCGGGCGTTACATTGATGTGGATATCAATCGGGAAAAAGCGGCACGTTATGGCATGACGGTGGGCGATGTACAGTTATTTGTCTCTTCAGCGATTGGTGGCACCACGGTGGGTGAAACGGTGGAAGGCGTGGCGCGTTATCCGATTAACATGCGCTACCCGCAAGGTTACCGCGATAGCCCGGCAGCGCTACGGCAGTTACCGATCCTCACCCCGATGAAACAACAAATCACCCTGGGAGATGTGGCGGATGTCCGGGTGGTTACTGGCCCCACCATGTTGAAAACTGAGAATGCCCGACCCGCCAGTTGGATCTACATCGATGCCCGTGGTCGTGACATGGTCTCCGTGGTGGAGGATCTTAAAACCGCGATTGCCGGGCAGGTCACGCTGAAGCCAGGCACCAGCGTCGCCTTCTCCGGTCAGTTTGAGTTGCTGGAACATGCCAACAAGAAGCTGAAACTGATGGTGCCGATGACGGTGATGATTATCTTTATCCTGCTGTATCTGGCATTTCGCCGCGTTGATGAAGCTCTGCTGATCCTGATGAGCCTGCCTTTCGCGCTGGTGGGCGGCATTTGGTTTCTCTGGTGGCAGGGATTCCATCTGTCGGTGGCGACCGGCACCGGGTTTATTGCGCTGGCCGGGGTGGCGGCGGAATTTGGTGTGGTGATGTTGATGTATCTGCGCCATGCCATCGAGGCGGATCCTGCGCTGGCTCACCCGACCACCTTCACGCAGCAAGGGCTGGATAAAGCGTTGTATCAGGGGGCGGTGCTGCGTGTACGGCCGAAAGCGATGACGGTTGCGGTGATCATTGCGGGCCTGCTGCCGATTCTGTGGGGGAGTGGGGCGGGATCGGAGGTGATGAGCCGTATCGCTGCGCCCATGATCGGCGGCATGATCACCGCGCCGCTGTTGTCGCTGTTTATCATCCCTGCGGCTTATAAACTGATCTGGCTGCGTCGCCAGCGGTTAATTAAAGGGTAATACAAGTGGCGCAAGGAATTGCGCCATGCCATATCTGGTATTAGTTACATGCCAGGTGAGAAAATTGGAAACCGGTTGCATTAACCACACTACGCAACGTTTTTAAGGTTGGATTACCTGCTGGCGATAGGGTTCTGTATAGTGTCTCGCGCGAAACTCCCGCTTTCTCTGCGATGGTCGCCATACCCCCTCGGGCCTCAACAATATGACGCAGTGCCATCAAAAAAGCCTCCTGGCCACCTTCTTCATCTATATCAAGGAATGCCTGGTGTAGGTATGCCTGGGCAAAAGAGGGATCGTCACGCAGGATCTCAACCATTGCGTCATCATGTAAACGGGACTTAACCATTGTCACCTCGATAAATAATCTTTCAGACAGCTGACTGCTGCATTGATGTCTGCATCCTGAGTGCGTTTGTCTCCAGCCAGAAGTAACAGTACGACTTCGCCATCAACGATACTGTAATAAACACGATATCCCGCTCCCTGGTCGATTCTGAGTTCCCACACTCCTTCACGGCAGGGCTTATGATCACCAAAGTTCCCCGTAGCCATTCGGTTAACGCGGGATGCAATTTTTGCTTTGGCAATTGAATCACGAATTTTGCTGAAAAAGTCAGCGTACAGGTCCCTGCCGCCAGGTGTTAAATAGTGTTTTATCGTTTTCAATTATCTCTAATGTAGCCTTTAAGCTACAACCCTTCAATGTTTATCTACTTTACCTTTGAAAATGAAATACCTTTTTCCCTTGGCTTTAACTGATCATGAACGAGTGTGCATGTTAAAAAAACAAAAAACTATACTTTTGTATAGTTTTTCATGGTGGTATATCCTTCCTCTGTTTGACTTTTCGCCCGATATCTTTACCCCTGTTGCCAACTCTGTGTCAGGGGACCATGACGTCCGCTAACCGGATCGCTCTCCGGGAACGGTAACCGGCTGATACGTTGCAACATCTCTGAGGTCGGTGCCGTGCGGCAGATATCCCATTGTTGATGGGGCGGATAGGCCCCCACTACCTGGAAATCCTCGCTGCTGCCCTGGTTACAATGCCCGGTGCCGGCGGGGAGCAGAGCGACATCACCTGCCGTCATCGTGATAACTTCACCTCCTGGTCCTCCCAACATCACTTTCGCATGACCGCTGACGCACCCCAGCACTTCATGGGCGGTGCTGTGATAATGATGAAAGCTGAAAATGGACGCGACCCACTGCGGCGGCCAGTCGTTGTTCTCAAATAAACTTTCGGTTGGGGCCGTCATTGCAGGCGAAGGGGGTAACACGCCTTGATAAAAAATAACCGGCAGATGGGGGTTATTTGGCACCCAGTTGTTGCGTTCTAAGCGCAGCAGTTTGACGTTGTCTGCCGCAGGTGCAGCGCTGGCATAGCGGTTGAACAGCACAGGCGCACTCAATGCAAGGCCGGACAACGCTCCGATAAAGTGACGACGAGATAAACCATTCATCCCTTCCTCCTGACTTTAAGTGAGATATTGATCACATTTTTAAGCTTAATACAAATGTGATGTGATCGCGTGGCATGTTTGACAGAAGGGATAAAGTTACCAAATGTGAAGGTTTCATCTTAAAATTAACCTGAGGGGATTATACCAATGTGAAATGAAAGGAAATCGATATGGAAGTTAACTATGGCAGCGCGGATGTTCATCTTTTCATAAAACCTAATACTCAGCTGAAACATGAAGGTACTGGCTACATTAAAAGGAGTATAAACACCGACAGAACGCTTCACAGCAATACTAAGCGACAAAATTCCGGAAAAAGTAATTCTTACAATTGGATCAAATCAGATAACTACAGAAACCAGTATAAAATGATTACGGATAACCTGCTGAGGAAAATTAAAAAAATTGTTCCTGCGCGGTGGGCTATTCTTGAAAAGAGAATTCAAAGGGGTGAAAAATTTCATCGAGTAGATATCGTCAGTAAACTTTTATCCCCTTTTAATTTCAATGCGATAGAAGTCTTAAAACAAAGTAAAATGACAGAGGTTCTGAATAAAATAATAACATCTGGTGTGTCCGATACGACGGTACGGAATGCATTAACTCAACGGATGCAGCAAGAGATGGAAATGTGGGAGCCTGCAAATGAGGCGCAAATTGCAGGCATAAAGTCCTTCCTCGAAACGTATAAATTGATAAATTGTGATTTAACTAAACTGGTGTTGATGCAGTTGAATCCTCAATTCTCGGCCTTGAATTTTTCCAAAGAACAATTGAGATTTGCATTGAGAAACCTGAAAGAAAGTATGACGTGGACGGATATTGAACTTAGTCATATGATCGCCAACACAATTATCCCCAAAAATACGGAACTGTGGTACGAGAAAAAGAAGGCGTTATTCAGCGATGAAAGCGTGAAATCTCTTGATTTCAGTTTCCGCCTGCAAAACAGTGGTTGCCCGTCGGAAATAACCGTTGAACAGTTACAAAAACTCCTTTTGCGTGATGGTCGTCGCGATATGACATGTGGCCTGATTTCTCTGTATGCCACGCAATCAGGGATAGAATTTGCGCTTTATGATCACCACACTGCCATTCTGAAAAAGGATGAGCCTAATCGCGAACCAAAGGTTAATTCCGGTCCTTTATCTGAATGCAATCCAAACCCTTCTTTGCTGCAAATTCCGGAAACAGCGCCTGACAGATGCCCTATGCTCCCCTCTTCATTACCTGTTCAAACATCTGTCACTGAGATGAAGACGCAATTCTGCTGGTTCGCTGATCCCACAACCCCATTGAAACCATTGATGGTGGAAAACGTACCTGCTATGGCTACCTTTGATTTTGTTTCGGGACAGATGGTCCACACCCCAGTTGCTGATGCGATGCAGCGTAGTGAAGATTTTTCCCGGCAATTCTTGCTTGACCGGGAGGAATAACATGACGCGCCACCCCGCGCTGCCAACGGGTAGTGGCGCATGGCACCATCAATCAGCTAAAACGTTCTGGCCGGAAGGTGGCCAGCATCGGGTGCTGTTCGCCGCTCACGATCTCCTCCGCCAGCAGCTCCCCGACGATCAACGCCAGTGTCGCCCCGGAATGGGTAAAGGCGACAAAACAACCCGGCACCTTTTGCAACTCGCCCAGCACCGGTTCACCGTCGCCAGGAATCGGTTTGTAACCGATCTTCCAGCTTTGCGCCTGCAAATCCGCACCGTCTGGCAGGAGTTTTTTCGCTTCACCCACCAGTTGCTGCACCACCTTTTCATCGATAGTAAATCCACCGGTGGCAAGCGGCTGGATGTCGTGTTCATACCAGTCATGATCCAGTGCCAGCCGGTTGCCGGGATCAGGACGTACCGCCACGCGCGGCGTGTTCAACACAGCAGTTAATTTTTGCCCCGCAGGTTGGGTGATCACCAACATCGAGAGTGGCGAACCATTGGGGATTTGTACACCCAACGGGGCCACCACATCTGGCGTGGCGGGACCGCAGGCCACCAGCACCGCATCCGCCGCTAACTCGCCCCCTTGCCAACGCACACCGCAGGCACGGCCTTCGTGGGTAACCACCTGAGCCGGTCCGGCTCCCTCGATAATCTCGCCACCCAGTCCCCGGAGCTTATCCGCCAGATAAGTCATCAGGTCGGGTAAACTGACCCAACCCTCGCCCGGATTAATAATCGCTTCTCCGCTAAATGCATCGGGTTTGATTTGTGGCAGATCGTCACAGCTAACAAGATGTGAGTCATAGCCGTGGGCTTTTTCATACGCATGTCGCGCCCGGAGAGCCGTGCCATCTCCCGTGGTCCAGAACACCGCGCCATCAAAGCGCAACCAGTCACGCGTCGGATCTTGGGCAAACAGCGTGCGGTAGCGGTCGATACCCGCCATACGCAGCGCATGATAGGCCGTTGATCGTTCCCCTGCCGAGTTGAGCCACGACAGCGAACGCCCCGATGCGCCGGAACATAACGCAGCCTCTGTCACCAGCGTCACCGCGATGCCGCGTTGCGCCAGTTGCAGTGCACTGGACACGCCCAGCACGCCGCCACCCATTACCACCACTTTTTTTACCGCCATGTTGGATTCCTTGTTCACAGCACTTCAGAAAGAAAACGTTGCAGACGCGGCGACTGCGGGTTATCAAACAGCGCTGCCGGGCTGCCTGCTTCGATAATCTCGCCTTCGTCCATAAACACCACCTGATCGGCGACTTTGCGCGCAAACCCCATCTCATGCGTCACCACCACCATCGTCATACCGCGCCGACACAAATCCGCCATCAGGGTCAGCACACCTTTCACCAGCTCGGGATCCAGTGCCGACGTAGCTTCATCAAACAGCATCACTTCCGGATCCATTGCCAGTGCTCTGGCGATCGCCACGCGCTGTTGCTGACCGCCAGACAGATCGCGCGGATGATGATCGGCACGCTGGCCCAGTCCCACTTCGTCCAGGCGCTGGCGGGCGATGGCCATCGCCTGGGATTTTGGCAAACCTTTCACTTTCCACGGGGCCAGCGCCACGTTTTCCAGCGCGCTATGATCGGGAAACAGGTTGAAATGCTGAAACACCATGCCAATCCGCAGGCGCAGGGCATCGGGTTTGTCACGCAACACCGAGCGTCCGGCCAGCAACACATCGCCGGATTGTGGCTCGTGCAGTCGGTTGATGCCGCGCAGCAGGGTGGATTTACCGGAACCGGACGGCCCGATGATGCAGGTGGTGGTGCCGGGAGCCACTGTCAGGGATACCCGACGCAACACCTCAATCGGACCATAAGCCAGTGACAAATTCCGCAACTCCAGGCTGGCACCTTTCCAGCTTGCCTCAGTCATGATTGCCTCCCAGGCTGCTGAACAGCGCGTTATTCGTGGGTTTCTGCACTTCCTCCACTTCCTTCAGACCGCTTTGTGGCGCGCTGCGGCGACGGCGTCCGGTGCGATAACGCACATCGACGTAGTTCACCATATGGGTCAGCGGCACGGTGATGATCAGATAGAACAACCCGGCCAGCATCAGCGGCGACAGATTACCGGTCAGCACCGCTGCATCCTGGCCGACGCGAAACAGTTCACGCTGGTTAGTCATCAACCCGAGCAGATACACCAGCGAGGAATCTTTGATGATGGCGATAAACTGGTTAACAATGGCGGGCAGCACACGGCGGATCCCCTGTGGGATCACCACCAGCCGCATCGCCCGGCTATAACTCATACCGAGTGCACGACAGGCTTCCATCTGGCCGCGTTCTACGCTCTGAATCCCGGCCCGGAAGATCTCCCCCATATAGGCGCTGGCAATCAGGCTGAGGGCGAAAATACCCAGCGGGTAGGGCGACGGGCCAAACAGTTGATAACTGAAGCGCGCTAATCCCTGACCGATCAGCAAAATAGTGAGAATCGACGGCAGGCCGCGAAACAGGTCGGTATACATCCGTGCGGGCAGGCGTACCCAGCGTGACGGGGAGATCCCCAGCAGCGCGAGCAGCAGTCCCAGCAATGTGCCGAGCAGGGTGGCGGCAAGTGAGATAATCAGGGTGTTGACCAGGCCGGTCGCCAGCAACTGCGGCAACACCTCCATCATCGACGGAATATCAAAGAAGGTACGGGAAAGAATTGTCAGGACGTCCATCGGCGTCTCCCTTCATGGCGGGTGATGAGCAAGCCCATCACCGGTTGAAAGTGTGATCTACTGGCCGTCAGGCAGATACTGTTTTGGCATGGGCGAGCCGGGAAACCACTTTTGATACAGCTGTTTCCAGGTGCCATCCTGCATGGCGGCTTTGATGGCTTTGTCCAGCGCCGCTTTGAATGCGGATTTGTCTTTGGCGATGGCGACGCCCGCAGGCGCATTGAACGAGGGGATATCCGCGGCGGAGACCAGTTTGAAGCGCTCGGCATAACTTTTCGCCGCTTCATAATCAAGGAACACCGCATCCAGCGTGCCGTTATTCAGCGCGGAGACGGCGGTGTTGTTATCCGGGAAACGGACGATGTCCGTCTGGGTGAAGTGCTGCACCGCATAGCTTTCCTGCAATGTCCCCTGAATCACGCCAAGGCGATGTTTCGCCAGGCTGGCGACATCCTTAACGCCGCTGTCACTGCGCGTCAGCACCGTCAAATAACCGGCGAGATAGCCGGTGGAGAAATCGACGGTTTTTTCGCGCGCCGGGGTGATCCCGATGGCGGCGACGCCAGCATCAAACTGGCCATTCGCCACCGCAGGCAGAATGGCGGAGAAATCCTGACCGACAAAATCCACCTGATCGATACCCATGCGATGGGCGACATTTTTGAAAAACTCCACATCAAAGCCGGTGAACTGGCCGCTGGCGTCGGTGAAGGTATAGGGTTTGGCGTCGCCAACGCTGGCGACGCGCAGATGGCCGGGAGAGAGCAGGCCGTAAGGATTGTCCTGACTTACAGCAACGGTGGTAAAGGAAAGCGAACACAAGGCGATGGCCGCGCCGAACAGCGCGTGCAGGGATTTATGCGATTTCATAGCTCGTCCGTTTTTGCAGGTTAAACATCAGAGACTGTTGAGCCGGTAAGCTGTAATGTTTTTGAGACCGGTCTCAACGCAGGTGACTCCACGAGACACAGTGATTGTGAGACCGGTCTCAAGGAGTTACAATGAGTTTAAGCACACCCGTTTTTCAGCGTCAATGTTCCTGACCTCAACCTGTGATTCGAATTAATTATGACCAAGCAAAAAGTGCGTTCTAAAGCGCCAACCGTGGCAGATGTCGCGCGGGAGGCCAACGTTTCCAAAGCGCAGGCGGCACGGGCGCTGGGTGGCTATGGTGCGGTGAGCGAAGAGGTTCAGATGCGGGTTAACCATGCGGCTGCCGCCCTGGGTTATCGCCCCAATGAGCTGGCGCGCAGCATGAACACCGGACGTTCTAACACTATCGGGGTGATCGTCGGGGATATTGAAAACCCGCACTTTGGTGTGGCGCTGCGGGGGATGGCAGATGTGACCCGTCAGGCCGGTTATCAGTTGCTGTTAAGTAACAGCGATGAAAAATGGCAGGCGGAACAGGATGCGGTCCGGGTGATGCTGGAAAAACAGGTGGATGGCATCATCGTCACACCGTGCTGCTCAGAACGGGAGAAAAACGGCCATCTGATGCAGGTACAGGCGGAAGGGCGGGCGTTGAAATTATTTGATCGCGCGGTTATCGGTATGGATGTGGAGGCGATATGCTGCGATTTTACCGCCGTTGCGCAACAGGCCACTCACCAATTAATTGCGGCGGGACACCGCGAGGTGGTGTATGTCACCAGCATGACGCTTGAGCACGATTTTCAGCAACTCAGCGACTTTGGTTTGACCCCGGTAGCACGGCGCGTTGATGGCATGATGCGCGCGTTTGCGGCTGCCGGACATCCCTTCGATCCCGGCATGGTGCAGGTGAATGCCGGGAGTGACGAACAGATCCAGCAGATCGTAGCGCGCCTGTGGCAACGCCCACGTCCACCCACCGCACTGATCGCCTCCGATAGCGTGGTAGCGATGTCGCTGCTACGCGAGCTGACACGGCGTGGCTTGCTCATCCCGGAGCACCTGTCGTTTGTTATGTATGACAACTTCCCCTGGAGTGAAATTATCTCCCCGCCACTCACCGTGGTGGCACAGCCGGTATACGAAATGGGGCGCGAAGCCGCGCGCCGGTTGATCGCGGAAATTCGTGGCGAGATGCTGGAACCCTTACCCATGTTTAGTGCGGAGCTGATTGAACGTCAGTCAATAGGCGCTCCACGTAGACTGTCGCGCTAATTTTTCGATTTCTCTCGCATTTTTTCTCCTGTTTATTACCCATTTCTCTTTTCCTGGGCTATTAGTTCTTCGTATTTCTGAGATGGAAGCTCGTGTGTTGAAATTATTCAGGAGAGGGAAGAACTAATGTCTTATTTTTTTGCTAATGATGAGATAAACCAGGAGGTAAAGTTAAGTTTAGAAGATGCCTTGCAGAATGGAGATGGAGTGAAATATGGTTACTTTATAATCAATAAAAGAAACCCTAATGATATTCAAATCATAAACAACCATCCTGATTGGTTTGAAACGTATTTGGAAAATCTTCATCAACTCTCTGACCCTGTTGTGAAAATGTCTTTGTCAAGAATAGAAGGTTTTTGTTGGGATGAAAAGATAACACTCTCAACGCAACCAGACTCAATACAAGGCTCGCGGGAATCACAGATGATGCATGAGGCAAGAGAATATAACGTTATGAATGGGCAAACAGCTATTATTCATGATTACCAAAATAATTTGGTTCTCTTTTCAATATATAATTTATCTTCCAACCCGACAGTCAAAAGGAACATGCCAAACATGGAGCAGCAGCTATTTTTTATTTAACAAGCTACATCAAAGACTGTTATGCTCCTACCAGGACTTTAATAAGTTGATTGATTTTAATCTTACGAATAGAGAGAATGAAATCCTTTACTACTCTTCTATGGGAAGAACATACAAAGAAATTTCCGGCCTGACAAATATTACAGAATATACAGTTAAATTTCATATGGCGAAAATTGTTAACAAGTTGAATGCTAAAAATGCCAGGCATGCTATAAAAATTGCCAGTGATTTGAAGTTAATTCATGCTCTTTAAGGGAGTTGCTCGCTGTTACGTCGTCTGTGATTTAAATGATGACATCAATACATTAAACAAGCTAATCGAAATACAGAAAATCCGCCTGAGAACTCCCCCTGTAACTGCCTCATGTCAGCGTCGCCATGATGATTTTTATATGTCGACGTTCATTTCGTTGATATAACGCAAAGTAAATAAATATCATCATGGCAAGTATTAAAGCTTGGGCTTAATTTATTAATAAGGGGTTGTTTTTAAGGTTGTTGCTTGCGTGTTCGAGAAATCCTTACTTTATTTTTCATAACTTTAATAATGCAAGTAAAATATTCCATCTTAACAAGAGTTCAGCATTTTTTCATAATTAAAAACACCATGCCAGCAGCGATAACAATGATGCGACTATTTGACTATGCCAAATTTAAATCTCAATGCTTCATTGATTCAAACAACCGGCCTCTTTCACAATAAGGTAAATAATAAGAATAAAACGCATTTACCCCAAAAAATCAAGAAATTTACTAACAATATCGAGGTGCCAAAAAGTCAGGACTATGTTGTGAAAATTCGGGGCGAAAATCACCAGAGTGTTAATTTCCGCGCGCCGCAGTGGAACGGTAAATCTCTTACGCTGAAGGATGTTTGTCTTGGCTTTCTTGTCGTTCAAACGGTCGCGGCGGTGGCTGGCGCTTTACCTGTCGAGGGAACGTCTGACATCCCGCCGCAGCGAGACAAGCGAGGGATCAGCCTGTTTGCTATCTCTAATGATTGCAGCCCTTATGCAAAAAAACGGGCCAAAGCGCAGGCTCTCAAGGATTGCTCAGATGACATAGCTAACATGAATCGCATGGCCAAACACCTTATCCATCATGCACGTACCAGGGGGCGAGATGAGTGTAATAATATCAATAATGAAATCAAAGAAATGAAAATTGTTACAGGGAAGCCAGTATCAACGGGAGTTTCTTCCGAGTGCCTTGGGGGGAATATCAGCAATGATATTGCCAATCTGAAAACTGAGAAAATGGATACCGAAAGTTTCATTAAAATTGTTGAGAAGCAGAATACGGCGTACTCAGCCATTTCCGGAGAAATCCTTCGTATGCACGGAAATAATGTCGATAGCGATATAAGAAAACTGGAGGATCAACAAGAAAAAATATGGTCGGTTAATGAAGGAATTCATCATCTCCCTGACAATTGTAAAAATTTTATCAAGGATCAAGATAGCGCAGAGAATACGCGTGGTGCCTATGAAAACCTGGAGGCTCTTGTGGCGGGACATAAAGACACTAATTTTGAAATCAACAGAGCACTTATCTTCGCCAATGATGAAATCCCCAAAAGAGGAGGTATGGATTGTGAAGTCTCTCCCATAGCAGAGCGATATATGGACGCATTTCATAATGAAAGATTCTTCCGCTGTGATAATGGGGGGCCAAAGGATAAGTATTGTGATGACGCTGCCACGCAACGGGCTGATAAGATCTATAACGATAACTTTTCTAACCCTCGGGTCAGAGCACCGCTGTATTTCAAATAGCCTTCGTAGCGGCGCGATTTATCGCGCTCTTTTGTCGCAGCTTAAACCGCGGCTTTACCAAGCCTGGCAACCTGACCTCGCTGTCCGGTAAAATCATCCATAGTTGTAATGAGAACCATTCGCAGCTAGTATCATTACACTTTTCACCTTTTGACATACTTTGACATCATGTTACCTGCTGCTGAATCGCCCGCTGCGCCTTCTCTCGCGCTGTTCTACGCCACCAATCACCGCTGGCTCAAGCACTGGCTGACGGGCAAGTTGCGTTCGGCTTTTGATGCGGATGATGTCGCTCAGGATACGTTTCTACGGGTGATGTCCGGGCATCATCTGTCTGATATTCGTGATGCCAAATCGTTTCTCTGTACGCTCGCCAAACGCGTGATGGTGGATCGTTTCCGCCGTAACGCGCTGGAAACCGCGTATCTGGAATTACTCAGCCAACTCCCTGAAGCGGTCGCCCCCTCACCGGAAGTACAACAAAGCCAACTGGAAACCCTGCAATTACTGGATCGAATGCTGGATGGACTGGGTCACAAGGCACGTCAGGCATTTCTGCTGTCCCAGTTGGATAACCTTACCTATGCCGATATTGCCGTGCAGCTTGCCGTATCCGTCAGTTCGGTGAAGAAATATATGGCGAAAGCCACCGAGCATTGCCTGCTGTTTCGTCTCGAGCAGGGGTTGTGACGTGACGGCTCCGCTCTCCAGCTCGCAACGGGAGGCGCTGCGCAGCGCGTCGCACTGGTACGCCGTGCTCAGCGGTGAACGCGTCAGTCCTCAGCAGGAATTGAAATGGCAGCGCTGGGTGGATGCGAATCAGGATAACCAATGGGCGTGGCAGCAAGTGGAAAATCTGCGTCAGCAAATGCAGGGCATGCCGGGCGAGGTGGCCAGCAAAGCACTGCGTGATTCGCAGATAACGCGGCGTCATGTGCTGAAGGGGTTGCTGCTGACGGTCGGCGTGGGTGCCGGATGGCAGTTGTGGCGCAGCGAGTATGCCGCCGGATTAGGTGCGGATTATCGCACCGCACGGGGTGAGATCCGTCACTACCCGCTGGACGATGGCAGCCTGTTGACGCTCGACACCGCTTCAGCAGCAAATGTCAGTTTTACGGCTCTGGAGCGGCGGATCGATCTGATTGAGGGCACCCTGGCTATCACCACAGGCAAGGATGCGGCACTGCGCCCGCTACGGGTGTATACCCGTCAGGGCCAGATGACGGCGCTGGGTACGGCCTTCAGCGTGCAGCAACAACCTGACAGCACGCTGCTGCGCGTTTCACAACATGCGGTGGCGGTGCGCCTCAACCATGATGCAACACAATCTCTCACCGTACAGCAGGGGCAAAGTCTGCACTTCACCGCCGATCGTTTCGGTGCACTGACCCGCGACGTCGAACGTACCCCGGCGTGGATTAACGGCTGGCTCAGCGTGAGCGATCGTCCTTTGGGGGAAGTGATCGACCAACTGGCGCGTTACCGTCAGGGCATGCTGCGTTGCGATGCGGATGCAGCGCAGTTACGCGTCACCGGTACTTTTCCGTTGTTGAACAGCGACCAGGCGTTACTGGCGCTGGAGCAAACTCTGCCTGTTGCCCTGCATCGCATCACCCGTTATTGGGTGCGGGTCACGCGGCGATAAATTTTTTTGTCCCGTCATTGTCCCTTTTGCCTGCGTCATACGACTTATCTCTGAAGACTACAAAAAATCATAAATTTTGGAGAGGTTATGACTGTTTCTCGTCCTGCTTTGCACCTGCTTCCTGCATTACTTTTCACCTCGGGAATGGTGATGGCGGCCACACCGGCCACCCATCCGTACAACATTGCTGCCGGCCCGTTGGACAGCGCATTAAACCAGTTCGCCTCTGCGGCGGGTATTACGCTGTCGCTGGATGCCACCCTGACACGCGGTAAGCACAGCGCGGGCTTGCAGGGCGACTATTCGGTGCAGGATGGCATGACGGTCCTGCTGGCCGATTCACAGCTCGAAGCCAGTCCATTGGGCGATAACCGGTGGACAGTAAAGCAACGTCCCCATGAGCAGAGCCTGACGGTAGTGGGGGACTGGCTGGGCGAAGCACGCGAAAGCGATGTGTTTGAACATCCTGGCGCGCGTGACGTTATCCGTCGCCCAGAGTTCGCTAAAAACGGCGCCACCACCATGCGCGAGGTGCTCAACCGCATTCCTGGTGTCAATGCACCGGAAAACAACGGCACCGGTAGCCATGATCTGGCGCTGAATTTCGGTATTCGCGGTCTGAACCCACGTCTCGCCAGTCGTTCAACGGTGCTGATGGATGGTATCCCGGTACCGTTTGCGCCTTATGGCCAGCCGCAACTGTCGCTGGCACCGGTTTCGCTCGGCAATATGGATGCGGTGGATGTGGTGCGTGGCGGCGGTGCGGTGCGTTACGGACCGCAGAGCGTCGGTGGCGTGGTCAACTTTGTGACGCGGGCCATCCCGGCGGATTTTGGTATCGAAGCCGGTGTGGAAGGGCAGCTTAGCCCGACCTCGTCACAAAACAACCCGAAAGAGACGCATAACCTGCTGATCGGTGGCACCGCCGATAACGGGTTTGGCAGCGCGATCCTGTACTCCGGGACACGCGGCAGCGACTGGCGAGAACACAGTGCCACCCGCATTGATGATGTGATGCTGAAAAGTCAGTACAAACCTAACGATGTGCACACCTTCACCAGCCTGCTGCAATATTACGACGGTGAGGCAGATATGCCGGGCGGCCTGAGCCGTGCCGCTTACGACGCCAACCGCTGGCAATCCACCCGTCCGGTCGATCGCTTCTGGGGCCGTCGTCAGCTCGCCAGCTTCGGTTATCAGTTCCAGCCTGATGCGCAGCATAAATTCAATATCCTCGGCTTCTACACCCATACGCTGCGCAGCGGCTATCTGGAACAAGGAACTCGCGTGACGTTGTCACCGCGCGAGTATTGGGTGCGCGGCATTGAACCACGCTATAGCCAGAGCTTTAACCTGGGTCCGACGGCGCACGAAGTGGGTGTGGGCTACCGTTATGTCAGCGAATCCGGCCATGAGATGCGTTACTACGTGCCCACCGCCAGCGGCGAGCTGCCGTCCACCGCCAGCCCTTACGATCGCGATACCCGTTCCGGCACCGAGGCTCATGCCTGGTATCTGGATGACCGTATCGATGTCGGTAACTGGACCATCACGCCGGGAATGCGTTTTGAACATATTGAATCCTTCCAGCGCAACGCGATTAAAGGTACGCGTCAGGACGTGAGTTACAACGCGCCGCTGCCTGCGCTGAACGTGCTGTACCACCTCACCGACAGCTGGAACCTGTATGCCAACACCGAAGGATCTTTCGGCACCGTTCAGTACAGCCAGATCGGTAAAGCGGTGGAAAGTGGCAGCGTCGAGCCGGAAAAAGCCCGTACCTGGGAAGTGGGCACCCGTTATGACGATGGTGCGCTGACGGCAGAAGTTGGCCTGTTCCTGATTAATTTCAACAACCAGTATGACTCCAACCAGACCAACGACACCGTTACCGCGCGCGGTAAGACGCGTCATACCGGTCTGGAAAGCCAGGTACGTTACAACCTCGGTGAATTGACGCCAGTGCTGGAAGAGGTGTCGGTTTACGCCAGCTACGCGTACGTCAATGCCGAGATCCGCGAAAAAGGCGACACCTATGGCAACCAGGTGCCGTTCTCTCCGCGTCAGAAAGGCACCTTCGGCGTGGATTACCAGCCAGGTAACTGGACCTTCAACCTCAACAGCGAATTCCAGTCGAGCCAGTTTGCCGATAACGCCAACACCGTGCAGGAAAGCGCCGATGGCAGCACCGGCCGCATCCCTGGCTTTATGCTGTGGGGCGCGCGCGCCAATTATGCTTTCGGTCCCAGCCTTGCCAACCTTAACCTCGCGGTCGGGGTGAAGAACCTGTTTGATCAGGCATATTTCACCCGTTCCTATGACGACAACAACAAAGGCATTTATGCCGGTCAGCCTCGCACCTTCTATTTGCAAGGTTCACTGAAATTCTGACGGGAGACGTCTCCATGCGCGTTCTTTTATTGTTGCTGGCGTTGATGGGACAGGCCAGCGCGGTGACGGTGCAGGATCAACACGGTACCTTTACCCTCAACCAGACACCGCAACGGATTGTGGTGCTGGAACTGTCGTTTGCGGATGCGTTGGCGGCGGTGAATATCAGTCCGGTGGGGATTGCCGATGATAACGATCCGCAACGTTTGCTGCCGGAGGTGCGTGAGCACCTCCAACCCTGGCAATCGGTCGGGCTGCGCGGGCAGCCCAGCCTGGAGGCCATCAGCAGCCTGCACCCGGATCTGATTATCGCCGACAGCAGCCGTCATACCACAATCTATGGCGCGTTGCAGCGTATCGCCCCGGTGTTGTTGCTTCAGTCGCGCAATGAAACATACGCAGAAAATCTGCAATCCGCCGCCATCATTGGCGAGGTGGTGGGTAAAAAAGCCGAGATGGAAAAACGCCTGGCGTTGCACCGGCAACGTATCGCTGAGGCGGCCAAACTGTTACCACAGGGGGCGCGGGTGCTGTTCGGCACGTCGCGGGAAAATCAGTTCACGCTGCATTCGCGCGACAGCTACACCGGCGGGGTGCTGGCTGCGCTGGGGCTGACGGTGCCGGATCCGATTAATGGCGCGGCAATGACGCCGATGGGTCTGGAAAACCTGCTGGCGCAGAACCCGGACTGGCTGCTGGTGGCGCACTATCGCCAGGAAAGTATTGTGAAGCGCTGGGAAGCCGATCCGCTGTGGGGGATGTTGAGCGCGGCGCAGCAGCATCATGTGCGTGCCGTCGACAGCAACAGTTGGGCGCGGATGCGTGGCTTGTTCGCCGCGGAAAAAATTTCGCGTGACGCTGTCACCTTATTTGCGCCATGACCCGATGGATCCTGAGCCTGGCGCTGCTGCTCTGCGCCTTCTGGTTTAGTCTGACCAGCTTCTCGTCCGTGCCGATTGCACCGCAGTCGGCATTGCATGCGTTGTGGCCGGGGCAGCCTGGCAGCATCGGTGAGGCGTTGGTGTTCAATCTGCGCTTGCCGCGTGCGCTGGTGGCGGTGCTGTTGGGTGCGGCGCTGGCACTGGCGGGGGGATTGTTGCAGGCGCTGACCCATAATCCGCTGGCCTCGCCGTCGGTGTTAGGGATCAACAGCGGCGCGGCGTTAGCCATCGCCCTGGTGTCGGCCTTTGCACCGGTGAAGCTGGAGGGCTATCCACTGGCGTTGATTGCTGCCTGCGGCGGCGCACTTAGCTGGCTGTGCGTCACCCTGGCGGCAGGCACACGCGAGCGGCAGCGGCTGATCCTCGCCGGTATCGCGTTATCCGCTTTTTGCATGGCAATGACCCGCATTGTGTTGCTGCTGGCGGAAGATCATGCCTACGGCATTCTGACCTGGTTAGCCGGGGGGATTGGTCATGCGCGCTGGCAGGAGGTGTGGCAATTGTTACCGGTGATGGTGGTGATTATCCCGCTGGTATTGACTCAGACGCGTGCGCTCAACGTGCTGGCTATGGGTGACAGCGCGGCGCACAGCCTCGGCGTCAATATTGGCGTGGTACGCGGTGGGCTGAGTATCGCGCTGCTGCTGTTGGTCGGCGCTTGCGTCAGCGTGGCAGGACCGCTGGGGTTTATTGGCTTGCTGGTGCCACATCTGGCGCGCGCGTGGATCGGGCACGATCTGCGCGTCATGCTACCGATGGCGATGGTGTTGGGGGCCACGTTGCTGTTGACGGCAGATATCGTGGCGCGCGGGCTGGCATGGCCCGGTGAACTCCCCGCCGGAGTGGTGCTGGCGCTGGTCGGTGCGCCCGGTTTTGTCTGGCTGGCAAGGAGGCAACGCTGATGCCGACACGCTATCTGTTGCCGCTGTTGTTGCTGTTGTTGACGATCAGCGCGGTGGTCAGCCTGAAGCTCGGCGTGCAGTCATTCGCCTGGTCAACGCTGTGGAGCGCCTGGCAAGTGAGCAGCGAGGTGCATTTCGTGGTGATGGAGTACCGTCTGCCTCGGGTGGTACTGGCGTTGCTGGTGGGGGCGGCGCTGGCGGTTTCCGGCGTGCTGGTCCAGGGCATCATCCGTAATCCGCTGGCCTCACCGGATATTCTTGGCGTCAATCATGCCGCCAGTCTCGCGTCTTTACTGGCGCTGCTGCTGTTGCCCGCCTTACCGCTGGTGTGGCTGCCGCTGATAGCGTTTGCCGGTGGCTGCGCTGCGCTGGTCATGCTGCACTGGCTGACCGGCACTGCCTCGCCGCTGCGGCTGGCGGTGGTGGGGGTGGCGCTTGCCGCCTGCTTTGCCAGCGTCACCGATTATCTGTTGTTATCACGGCCACAGGACGTCAACACCGCGCTACTGTGGCTGACCGGCAGCCTGTGGGGGCGCGACTGGCAGATGGTGCTGCTGGCGTTACCGTTGCCGGTGTTGCTGCTGATGAGTCTGGCGCTCTGCCGCGATCTCGACCTGCTGGCGCTGGGGGATGAGCGTGCGGCGACCCTTGGCGTGTCGTTGCACCCTTTTCAACGCGGCGTGTTGCTGGTTGGCGTCGCACTGGCGGCGCTGGCAGTCGCGGTGTGTGGACCGATCAGCTTTATCAGCCTGGTGGTGCCGCATCTGGTACGCCGCCTGGTGGGGGGACGCCACGCCCGCCTGCTGCCGTTTTCCGCATTACTGGGCGCACTGGTGTTGCTGCTGGCCGATGTGCTGGCACGCACCCTGTCGCCACCGATGGAGCTGCCAGCCGGTGTGATCACCGCATTAATCGGCGCTCCGTGGTTCTTCTGGCTGTTAATCAGGACACGATAGATGCAACTGAGGGTTGAGAATCTGACTGCGGGCTACGCGGGCAAGCGCGTTTTGCAGGATGTCAGCGTCAGCTTTGCCGTCGGGCAAGTCACTGCGCTGCTGGGGCCGAATGGCTGCGGTAAGTCGACATTATTAAAATCGCTGGCGCGTTTGTTGGTCCCCAGCCAGGGCCAGGTGTTGATTGGCGATCAACCCCTGGCGCGCTTTTCCGCGCGGCAACTGGCACGGTATCTGGCATTGCTGCCACAACAGCATCTGACGCCAGAAGGGGTTAGCGTAGCCGAGTTAGTGGCTTATGGTCGCCATCCCTGGTTGCCGTTATGGGGGCGGTTATCGGCACAGGATAAGGCGCAGGTACAGGTCGCGATGGAGCGGATGGGGGTGGATCATCTGGCGCCGCAGCGGGTCAGCGATTTATCCGGTGGGCAACGCCAGCGGGTGTTCCTGGCGATGTTGTTAGCGCAGGATACACCAATTGTGCTGTTGGATGAGCCAACCACCTGGCTGGATATCAATCATCAGATCGAACTGATGAAACTGATGGGAGAATTAAAGGCACAGGGCAAAACGGTAGTCACGGTGCTGCATGACCTCAATCAGGCCAGCCGTTATTGCGACCAGTTGGTGCTGTTGGCACAAGGTGCGCTGATCACCCAGGGAACGCCGGCGCAGGTACTCCAGCCGGGGATCCTCAAGCGTGTGTTCCAGGTCGATGTAGCAGTGGTGCCCGAACCACTCAGCGGCGCGTTAATGTGCGTGCATCATGATAGTTAGCATGATCACGATAACCGCACTAATTATCAATATTGAAACGATAACTATGGTTATTATTACCTGCATCGGAGGCACACCGCCTTCCACACAAACAAATGAAGGAATAAGACCATGAAAACCATCAAAGCAATGTCAATCGCCGCTGTCGCCGCTTTTTCTATGATGTCATTTGCCAGCTTCGCGCAGAGCGTTTCTGTCACCGCCGATACCCTGGACGGTGCTGAAGCGCAAATCGCCGCTCAGGCAGCACAGCATGGTGATCAGTACAAAATTACTGAAGCCAACACCAATAACCGCGTTCATATGACCGCAGAGCTGTACAAATAATAAACGCGATCAATCGCGTCGCTACGAATTTCATGCCATGTAGCGGCGCGATTTATCGCGCGGTTTGTTTAAAAAAAATCCGGAAACGCATGTTCCCGGATTTTTTTCAGTAAATCATTAACGCATCAGAACTGATAAACAAGGCCCACGGCAACAACATCGTCGGTGCTGATCCCGGCGGATTCAGTGAACTCGCTGCTGTCGATCAGGTTGATCTTGTAATCAACATAAGCGTTCATGTTCTTGTTGAAATTATAGGTCGCACCGATGTCGATAAATTTAACCAGATCCTGGCTGCCATAGGTGTTGCCATCGCCGGAAGCACCAAGGTCTTTGGCACGGGTCTGGTTATATCCCACAAACGGCACCAGACCGAAGTCGAAGGTGTAGCCCGCATAGGCTTCGAACAGGTCAGACTGGTTGGCATAACCGTAAGCACCGCCTGAGCTGGAGCCGAAACGTGAGGCGTTGTAGGCTTTGGTGTACATAAAGGCCAGGTAGATGTTGTTCGCATCGTATTTCAACGCAGTGGTGTAGGCTTCTGCGCGGGTACCGTGGCCCATAATGCCGCTGGTCACGCTGTTTTGCTCGTTGGTACGGTCGGCACTCATGAACGCACCGGCCAGACTGAAGCCTGCGCCAATGTCATAAGATGCTGACATGCCGTAACCGTCACCATTCTGACGCAGCACATCACGCACGCCCGGCTCGCCGCCACCGTCGTTTTTGCCCTGATATTGCAGCGCGAACTTCAGACCATCCACCAGACCGAAGAAGTTGGTGTTGCGATAGGTCGCCATACCATTGCCACGGTTGAACAGGAAGGTGTCTGAGTTATAGGTCATGCCGTCGAACTCAGGCTGCATATCGGTGTAGCTCAGAGCATCGTACATCACGCCAGAGTTACGACCGTAATCGAACGAACCGTAGTCGCCATATTTAACACCGGCGAAACCTTTACGGGTATACATCGAGTCGGATTCGTTTTCCGCCTGATTCAAATTCCACTGCGCCTGCCAGAATCCGTAACCGGTCAACTGGTCAGTAATTTGCGTTTCACCACGGAAACCAAAACGCATGTACGATTGGTCACCATTCTGGCTTTGATCGTTGGTGATATAATTTTCACCCACTACCATGCCGTTAATATCTAATTTGTTACCATCTTTGTTATAAACTTCCGCTGCATGTGATGCGTTGGCCATGATCAGACCTGCCACCACTAAGGATAGCTTTTTAATGTGCTTGCTCATTTTATTCCTCGAAAAAACCACTGCTTGTAATATTTAGTAATGCGGGAACTTATTTCCGCAGTGATGGTATGTAACATTCATTTTCTGCTCAGTAAATCTATGTAAGTAAAATCCGCACAATTAGGTAAAATAGTTCTATTGATGTGCGGTTGATCACGGTTTAGCACAGTTTGGTAAATTAAAACCGCCCGCAGTTGTGTTATTAGTCTAATAAGTCCACACCAATGCCGGGTGTGATGATGGCAATGTGACAGATGAAAAAGATGAAATGGATCGTTACTGGCGCGGAGTCCGGGCTGGGTAAAGAAATTGTTGTGCAGTTATTGCAGAATGGATGCTATGTCTCTGCTATTGTTGAAGATTATATTAAAGTTGCCGACCTGACGTCTCGGTTCCCAAACCAATTTGTTGGGGTGGAGATCGCTCGAAATGATAGCCGGGGAATTGCCTCATACCTTCAGTCTGTTATTGACGATTTTTCCAGTGTCGATGGGGTGATATTGTGCGACAACACCTTATTAACAAAATCGGTGGAGGATATGTCAGCTGATGAAATTATATCCTCCGTCAGCTTCGGATTAACCAATCCGATCTTGCTGATACGTGAGATTATTCCGTACTTCCGATATAAAAATGAGGGCAGGCTTATCCTGGTATCCTCTGCCCATGATAAAAAATCGCCGACAGACAGGGCGGTAAATTATGCTATCAGCAAGGGAGTGGAGAGTCTTTTTTCATCACTGACGCATGATCTTTCCACATTTGGCATCGAAACATCCGTTATTAATTTCAACCCAGAAGATTATGTTGCCTCTGTGACAGGAAAAAATAACTGGGCGGCTTATTCGATGGCAGAATGTATCTCGAGTGAAATAACCCCGACTCGCATGGTGATCTGTTAATCACTAGACGTGCGTTATTATTTTAATGCTAAGTCGGGAAGTGTTCATTATTAATCCAGCGCGCTGATATTGGCGTTGATTTTATCCGCAGTGGCTTTAATCACGCTGGCCGGGATGGCATCGCCCAACGCCTGCGCCGTTTGCACAAACATCGCTGCCACGTCGCTCACCTCTTCAATAATACGATTCAGCGTCTTGCCCGCAATATCTGCGGATGCTGCCGCTTTTAATAAGGCTTTGCGGCTGATATCGCGGCCATAACCCGCCACCGACGTCTGATGCTGGCCGCCCGGCCCCATTTGTAAGGTCAGATCGTAGGCGGGGGAAACCTGCCACTCATCTTGCTGATTCAGGATAAAGGCGAAGTTTTTAGCGTGATCATCCTGGTTGTTCATCAGAACATTGAAAACCATCCGGCGCGCCTGGATTTCCCGTTCCACCCTTGAACGGGTGATCATTCCCGTTGCCTGCAAGATATCGCTGTAGTCGAGACAGGGGAGGCGGAAATCAGCCTGCAATGCTCCCGCCATACTCAGCACTGGCACTCGCATGCCTGCCTGGCGATCAAAGCGTTTCACTCCGAAAGCAGATAAACCGTTACCCAAATCAAACCAGCGGCTGTCAGGAAAATTAATGCCAGCCTGCCGTGCCAGCCGGGCATAGACCTCCTCCAGCGCACACACCCATACCCCTTCCTGAGCTGCGGGGAACTTTATCAGCCAGGGATGGCTACCCGCGAAGGGTTGTGCGGCAATACGGCCAGTTGCGGAATCGAACTCTACCAGTACCTTGGGACGCGCGCCGTGTGGTGAACCACCCAGCCTCACCAGCTCCGGCAATACCTCTGAGTCCTGGCCGGCGACTTCAATCTGGATCTGCCCGGCCAGAACGGTCAGGTCATCAATATGCTGATGCGGGTTGTCCTGCTCGGGCATATCGAGCAGCGGTCGATAGGTGAGGGCACCCATCGTGTTATCACCTAACATTGCCAGTCGATCCAACACCGACAAGGCTGCTGGTTCGATATCATTACGCCGTAACAGACGATCCATCAGTAACCGACCCCAGCCATCGGGTAATGAGTCGGCAATAAAACCGGGAATGCCCTCCTGATGTCGTTCAAAGTCGGCATAAGTGGTACTGACCGGCGGATGCAGCAGCGGTGACAATTCAAGGCCACGCTCGATGCCCTCGGGCGAGAATTCAAACAGCCATTGGCCGCGTTCCCTGCCTGCCGCCAGAATACCTAGTGGGAAGTGTTCACCCCAGCCCTGGTAGATAATTTCCAGTCGCTGAAGGGGGTGATAGTTCTTGATCATTGGCCTTTCCCCTTACGTTGGGTCGCACGTTGCCGGCCAGGCTGTTTCAGGGCTTCAACCTGCGCGATACTCAGCGCCGGTGGAGTAAACAGCCCGGTCAGCTCTTTTTCCAGTCGCAGGGCAAACACCACTTTCATAAAATTTTCCAGCGTGGCTTTGCCGTCGTTTTCGAGGTTCTTCAGGGCGGAAACCGAGATCCCGGCTTTCGCCGCCAGATCCTTTTGCAGCAGATTGCGGCGCAGGCGGTGATCTTTCAGCCGTTGCCCTAATTCAGACAGCAATCGGGCTTCAGAATAGAGGTTAAGGGACATATATAAAGCTCCTGATGCTATATTTTATGCATAAGGGGTGATTTTATGTCCTTTATTATAACACGGTTGTCATGCTTAGCGATTTATCGTGACCTTAATCAGGTCCAACTGATCCCTCACTTCGAATGGGAGATAAATCACAAAACTGATAAGTGCTGTAAAACAAATTTCAGACGTGGATTGTTTAATCAATTGATTTTAAACCATATTTCAATGGTTTTTTGTGTTTTTACGATGAATTGTTACTTGTTCGCGGAATTGATGCTTAACAAGCAAAAAAAGTATTATCGCGGCGGGTGCTTGGGGCTTTCTGCCTTAAGCATGCATTTGCTGACGGCAGAAAGAAAAAAACCCCAGGTGACTGTAAATCAACCTGAGGTCTCATCTTTATGCCTCAACAACATAAAGGTAGCCTCTTACATGCCGTAAGGCAAGAGGAAACACAACCATGAAACAGCAGATAATGTTTTTCACTCTGGCGATACTGGCGGTGGCAGCCGTCATCCTGGTTTCGCGCAAGGATCTCTGTGAAATACGGTATCGCACCCTGGAAACGGAGGTGGCTGTTTCCCTGGCTTGTGAAATCTTGAAGTAAGGGCCACAACGGCGGGGTTCACCCCGCCGTTCCGGTTGTTGTCAGGCTAAAGCCTTCAGGCACCCTTCTTAAATCCCCGGTAGCGGCGCGATTTATCGCGCACCTGTGGATAAAAAAGGCGCGATAAATCGCGCTGCTACAAAATACGAAAAAAATATTAAGGGCTTTATAATAAGCCCTTGATGATATTTCATCTTGATAAGAGTTTTAATTAAAACCCTTAAATTCCATTCGTGCCACTGCCGCACAGCACTACAGCAATTTTCTCATCCGGCTTGAGGCTAAACAGCTGACGCGTCACCGCCGCCACCGCTGTTGCGGCCCCCAATTCAATCGCCAGGCCGGTTGCTGCCCAGACTTCACGCGCCGATGCCTCGACCTGGTCTTCCGGCACCAGCACAATCTCATCAACGTATTGTTCCACCAGCGCAAAGTTAATCGCTTCGGTTGAACGGGCAGCGAGGATCGGCACAATGGTTTTCACCTGCTCCAGTTTGACGATTTGCTGCTGTTGGCGACTGGTCCACATCATCGGGCAACCTGCCGCCTCGACGCCGATAATACGAATACCCGGTTTCAACAGCTTCGCCGCCTGCGCCACACCGGCAATCAAACCGCCGCCGCCGATTGACACCACCAGCGTCTCGACCTCGGGCCATTGTTCGAGGATTTCCAGTGCCATCGTGCCCTGACCAATAATCACATCGCGGTCAGCGTAGGGATGGAGCAGGGCACCGCCGGTTTCCTGAATACGCGCACCCGCCGCATCCCAGCTCTGATCCCAGAAATCGCCTTCTACCGTGAGTTTGGCCCCGTAGCTTTCGATGCGCTGACGTGTCAGCTCGGTACTGGTGTTCATGACAAACACGTCAGCAGGCAGTGCTAACTGCTGGCCGACATAAGCGACAGCGGCACCAAAATTACCACCCGAAGCGGTCGCCAGTCCCTGCTGACGAACCTGTTGTGGCAGATTAAGCACGCGATTAAAAGCGCCGCGCGCCTTAAAGGATCCGGTCACTTGCGAACATTCCGCCTTCAGGCGCAGTTCAATACCCGGCACAGGCTGCCACGGGGCGGCCTCCACCAGCGGCGTTTTACGTACCCAGGGACGCACCCGTTCCAGCGCGGCCAGATAGTCGTTAACGTTAATATCCTCGATCATCACTTAACATCCTGTACCAGCACCGCGAGGCTGTTGCCCTGCGCGGTGGCACCAAAAGTGCGTTGTGAATAAATCTGCCCGGCGGTGGTGAAATGGACCGCCTGTGGCTGCGCGGCGGGTTCGGTGAGACGATGCAACCAACCCGCCAATTCCCCAGCGCTGACCTGATCGCCAATATGGTGCAGCGGTTCAAACCAGCCGTCCCCCGGCGACAGCAAATTTCCCCCTGCCGGGATAAACACCTGTTGCGATGCCTCGGCGGGGACTGTTTCCGTGGCGATCAGGCCCAAATGATTCAGCACTCGCGCCACCGCGGCACGAGTACGCTTCACCCCGCGCGGTGATACGCTGCCGTTCCAACCCATCTCCGCTGCAATCGCCGGTAAGCCGAGGTTCGCCGCTGCGCCACAACTGGTGCGCGGATCCCCCATATTGTTGGTGACCACCGTCAGCGTGGCGGCAAAAGCGCGCGCCATTGCTTCGCTTTGCTCACGCACCTGCGGGCTGAGTTCCTCGGTCACCACCACCTGCGCGCTCTCTTCAATAAACAGCGAGCTGCCGCCGCTGTGCAGATCAAGGTAGAAATCGCACAGCGGGAAGAGGGCATCGTGGATCCAGGCGGCGATCTGTTCGGTCGGCGTGCCCCACGGGTTGCCGGGAAAGACGCGCGCCAGATTTTTGTTATCAAGCGGGCTGACACGCATCGAAGCGCGTACCGCCGGGGTATTGGCGCAGGGCAGCAGGATCAGGCGGCCCTGAAGCTGATCCGGCGTCAGATCGCGGATCAATTCATTGATAATAATCGGCCCTTCATACTCATCACCGTGGATCCCGCCGGTGATCAACACCGTCGGCCCGCTGCCGTTGGCGATCACCGCCAGCGGCATGGCGATGGTTCCCCAGGCATCGGTATGCGCCGACAGCGGCAGATGCGCAAAGCCCACCTGCTTACCCTGACGGTTAAAATCGATCTCGCTAAACACTGTCGACATGGTTACTGCTCCGTTTTCAGGTCGTTTTGCGCATCGTTAAACCATTTCTGGCGCAGCGCAGGCAGCTCGCCGTCCTGGGTACTTTTATCGATAAACTGATTGATGGCGGTCATCAGCTCCGGCTGACCAGGACGTATCGCGATGTAAGCCGGGCTTTTACGCAGCAGGTATTTCAGCTCGATATGCTTCGCCGGATTTTCCTGTGCGACTTTCTGCGCAATCAGGTTATTTTCAGCGAACATCGGTGCCTGACCGGCTAAAAAGGCGCTGACCGCCGACGCGGTGTCTTCCAGACGCAGATAGTTACCCTGCGGGTACTGATCGCTGAGGGTCAAATCCGGGGTTGAGCCTTTGGGCACCGCGATGGTGGCATTGCCGAGATCGCTCAGTTTGGTGACTTTTTTCACATCGCTACCGCCATACACGCCGAGATACACCGCCGCATAGGGTTCCGAGAAGTTCACCAGTTTGGCGCGTTCCGGGCTGGAGCCGAGCGCGGCGATCAGCACATCGACTTTGCGTGACATCAGATAAGGAATACGGTTAGCACCGGTGACTTGTTGAAGCTGGAGCTTCACTCCCATGTTATCGGCCAGTTTCTGCGCCAGCTCCACATCCAGCCCGGTGGGTTTACCGGCGGCATCGGTGAAGCCCCAGGGCGCGGCATCCACGGTGGTTGCCACGCGCAGTACGCCACGGGATTTGATGTCATCGAGCGAGTTGGCCTGCGCCAGTAACGGCAGGGCACACAGCGCCACCAGCGCCAGGGTTTTACCGATTGTTTCCATGTCTGTTCTCCGGTGTCGTTAAACGGGGGTTTGTACAAAGCGTTGTAATTCCGGGGTGCGGGGAGCGCCAAACACCTCGGCAGGCGGGCCGCTCTCCCATACCTCGCCCTGATGCATAAAAATCACCTTGCTGGATACCTTGCGGGCAAACGCCATCTCATGGGTCACCGCAATCATCGTCATGCCTTCCTTTGCCAGATCTTCCATCACCCGCAGCACCTCACCCACCAGCTCCGGGTCGAGTGCCGAGGTGGCTTCATCGAACAACATCACTTCCGGCGACATGGCCAGCGCGCGGGCGATGGCCACGCGCTGCTGCTGACCGCCAGACAGCGACGAGGGAAAGGCATCACGTTTCTGCCCCAGCCCGACTTGTTCCAGCAGGCGTTTTGCCAACGCGGGCGCTTCGGCTTTGGTGATGCGGCGGGTCAGCAACGGTGCCAGCGTCACGTTCTCTGCGGCCGTCAGATGGGGAAACAGGTTGAAGCTCTGAAACACCATGCCGACATTCTGGCGCAGCTTCTGTAACTCGGCGGGGGACCCTCCCACTGGCAGGCCGCCGACGTGAATGCTGCCGCTGTCCGGTTTCTCCAGCCCGTTAATGCAACGCAGCAGCGTACTTTTTCCCGATCCACTTTTGCCGATAATGGTGACGATATCGCCGCGATCGACGGTGGTGGTGATGCCACGCAGCACCTCGTTAGGTCCGAAACTTTTCTTTACGGCATTAATGACGACCAGCGACATGGAAACGTGCCTCCAGGTGAAGGGAGAGACGCGCCAGCGGAAAGCACAGCGCGAAATAACAGAGTGCCACCAGCAGATAAATCAGCAGCGGTTGCAGGGTTGAGCCGCTGACAATCTGCCCGGATCGGGTCAGCTCCACAAAGCCCACCAGCGCCGCCAGTGAGGTGTTTTTGATCAGTTGAACGGAGAAACCCACGGTCGGCGGCAGCGACAGGCGCAACGCCTGCGGCAGGATCACCGTACGCAGCATTTGCAACCGCGAGATCCCCAACGACAACGAGGCTTCCCATTGTCCTTGCGGCACCGCCACAATGCTGCCGCGCCAGATCTCGCCGAGAAAGGCTCCGGCAGAGAGCGAGAAGGCGACCAGCGCAGCGGTAAACGAGCTGACGTCTATACCGAGAAACACCGGCATCCCGAAGAACAGCAGGAACAACATGCCAAGCAGCGGGATGCCCTGGATCAGTTCGACATAAAACCAGGCCACAGCCCGCAAGCCGCGCTGATGGGAAGTGCGTGCCATCGCCACCAGCAGCCCGATCACCGCGCCACAGGCAAAGGTGCAGAGTGCCAGCAACAACGTCCAGCGCAGGGCGCTGACGATCATCCAGACATCATGTAAAGAGAGACCGCGCATGGTTACCTCCGCGCCTGAAAGCGATACCACACCATGCGCAGCAACACTTTCATCAGGCTGACGGCGAAGAAGTAGAGGCCGCAAATCAGCAGATAGATTTCAAAGCTGCGAAAGGTACGTGAGTCAACAAAGCTGCCACTGTGGAAGATCTCTTCCACGCCAATTTGCGAAATCAGGCTGGTGCCGATGAGCGTCAGCACCATCTGGCTGGCGAGCGCCGGGAACACGTTCTGCATCGCCGGGAGCGTCAGTACATGGGTGATGATCTGGCGTTTTGATAGCCCAAGCGCTTCACCGGCCTCGCTTAAACCGCGTGGCAGCGAAATCAGCCCGGCGCGCAGGATCTCCGTCATATAGGCGCCGCAATACAGCGACAGGGCGATGATCCCGGCGACCGGCGGCGAGAGATGCAAGCCGAGACTGGGCAGGCCGAAGTAAATCAAAAACAGTTGCACCAGCGATGGGGTATTGCGAAAAAACTCCACATAACCGCGCACCAGTCGCCGCCAGGCGGTGCGGGCATACACCAGCGTCAACGCACAGACCGCACCGATACACAACCCAAACAGGATCGACAGCAGGGCATAGAGGGCGGTTTCCATCAGCCCCTTTGCCAGTACATCGCGGTACGGCAGCAGCGAGGCAAAATCAAACACGTAATCCATCGGCAACCGCCTCCTCAAGTTCGAGAATGGCTTCGATTTCGACCGTCTGGTTCTGCGGCAGCGATCCTGCGCCGATGGCAGAACGTGCTCCGCGCCCAATCTGCTCGCCAAACACCTCGACAAACAGATCGGAACAGCCGTTAATCACCTGCGGATGTTGCTGAAAGCTATCCTGCGCGTTGACCCAACCCAGCAACTTGACCACGCTTTTAATCGCACCGAGATCGCCAGTGGCCTGACGGGCGACGGCCAACAGATTAAGACCGGTCAGGCGTGCGTGCTGATACGCATCCTCCACGCTCACTTCATCGCCCACTTTGCCGGTATGCAGATGTCCATTGGCTTCCAGCGGCCCCTGGCCGGAGAGATAAAGAAAGTTGCCAAATACCCGCCAGGTGACAAAATTGGCGACCGGTGTCGGCACCGGGGGAAGTTCAATGCCCAGCGTGTGCAAATGGTCGCTCAAGCGGCAATCAGTGGGGGATAATGGCGTTGCGACGGAGGTGTTCATTTTTTGCCCTGTATGAATTTTTTCGGCATTATGACCACGCTGGTTTTTATTGGTCAACCATAATGGTTAACCAATAAGCAATTTGTATGACCGGGTTGTGAGTGGGGTCACGTTAAGACCGGATATCCGGCTGTCACCCTGATAAGTAAAGGATCTGACAGCATAACTTTGCTGATTTCGCCACTCGCGGAGGTGGCTAAGTCAGGCTATAATCGCCGCCAGCTGACCAAATTGGTCAGCCATTTAAGGATATTCTCCAGGAGTCGCCGGATGAACAGCACTGATGACATCTCCCAACGCATTGTCGGCCACGATAAAACCGCCGCCGTGAGCGTGTACCGCTCAATTATGCAGGCCATCCGTGAGGGGGATTTAAAAGCGGGGGATAAATTACCCAACGAGCGCGAGCTGGCGCGCCGCTTTGCGACCTCACGCAGCACCATTCGCAACGTGTTGGCGATGATGTCGACGCAGGGATTAGTCACGCGTAAGGTGGGGAGCGGCTCGTACCTGTCGGAAAACCTGAACCAACAGTTGAGCGACACCGACCGCCCGGTGGCCGCCTGGCACAAAGAAGTGCCGACTTACAGCGAAATCCTCGAAGGACGCCTGTTGTTCGAGCCGATGATGATGACGCTGGTCACTGCCCGCGCGACCGAAGAGGACTTCGCCAAAATGCGCCACCATTTGCAGGGCATTCGTGAAACGCAGGAGTGGCTGCAATATAAAGAACATATTTACGCGGTGCACCAGGCGATGTTTGCCGCGACGCGTAACCGCTTCCTGATTCAGATCTTCGATAACGTGATCGCCGACCGTCGCGCGGTGCAGTATGACGGGCAACATTCGTTGCATTCGGCGGTGAGCGACATCGTGCGCGAGCAAACGTTGCGGGAGCTGACGCCGCTGGTGGAAGCTCTGGAGGCGCGCGATGGTAAGCTGGCCCAGAAACGGGCGGATGACTACTTTACCCGGATTCTCGCGTCATTAAGTGTTTATGGGTAACTGCAATCGCGCTGTTTTTCCGATAACTCTCCCGTAATTGCGCGATAAATCGCGCCGCTACTGGAGGGTGAGATGGGTGCCTGAAGGCCTTTGCCTGACAACAACCGGAACGGCGGGGCGAACCCCGCCGTTGTGGCCCTTACGTCATGGTTGTTACCTCTTGCCTTACGGCATGTAAGAGGCTACCTTTATGTTGTCTAGGCATAAAGATAAGGCCTCAGGTTGATTTACAGTCACCTGGGGCTTTTCTCTTTCTGCCGTCAGCAATGGCATGCATAAGGCAGAAAGCCCCAGGCACCCGCCGCGAGTCTACTTATTCCCTGCCAGCACATCAATTACCCGAATGCATAACATCGCCCTCATTTTTACAAGATATCCTGTGATATTTTGATAAAAATCAATGACAAATTAATTAATAAACTGTCACTTGTTTTTTGGGCTTCATGTGAGAAATGTGAGTGGGATCTCCATCAGGAGAGAATGAAGAAGGGTGCCTGAGTGCCTTGCCTGACAACAACAAAACGGCGGGGCGAACCCCGCCGTGGTGACATCTTACTTCAGAGTGCTACATGCCATTGAAACAGCGACCTCCGCGACTCCGGTTCGCAATCGAATCTCGCAAAGATTCTTCTGCGTCACCAGAATGATAAGGACCACAATGATGAAGACTTTCCTCGTCATCAGCTGTTTCATGCCTGTACCTCCTTGCCTTACGGCGCGTAAGAGGCTACCTTAACGTTGTCTAGGCGTTAGGGCAGCCTCAGGTTGATGGATAATCTTCCTGGGGCTTTTCTCTTTCCGCCATCAGCAACTGCATGCTTAAGGCAGAAAGCCTCAAGCACCCGCCGCGATAATACGTTTTTTGTCTGTTAAACATCAATTCCGCGAACAAGTAACGATTTATCGTAAAAACACATAATAAAAATATAATTTTGTTTTAAATCAGCACGTTATGTTTATAACAAGACCGGGTTTTTTATTATTGCATGCGAAGTTTGTGATTGGCCTCCCATCAGGGATGAAAATCTGTCAGTTCATTTCATCATTATCTGCAAAATCAAATCCCCCAGCCATGACGGGATCCCTGCGCTATCACTAACATTGCCAGCCAACCTGTTTGCGCTGACTGAAAACTGTGCAATGCTCTCCATTGGTGCGCAACTTTCGTGCAACATCTCGCGTTGGTCCTGCTGTAGCGGGCTGTAATCCTGGCACTTAATTTGCTTGCAGTTGTATATACATGCTCTGACAACAATCACCCTTAACTTTTTACCAGAAGGAAATCAGCATGCTATCTCTGCGTACGTTGAAAACGACCCTTGCGGCGGCCTGTTGTTTTGGTTTGATCGCGTCTGCCAGCAGTCTGGCCGCACCGGCACCGGAAGCAGGCACGTTAAAGATGGGGATTGAACCCTGGCTGGGTTACGGCCAATGGCATGTGGCCACGGCACACAACCTGTATAAGCAGCAGGGATTAGACAACGTTGAGGTGATTAACTTCGCGGAAGATAAAGATATTAACGCCGCGCTGGCGAGTGGTCAGATTGATGCCGCCAACATTGCCACACACACCGCCATGGGCATGATCTCCGCCGGGCTGCCGGTCAAAGTGGTCCTGTTACTGGACCGCAGTCAGACCGCCGATGCGATGCTGGTTTCCAAAGATGTCACTTCGTTAAAAGACCTGAAAGGGAAGCAGGTCGCCTATGAAGAAGGCACCACCAGCGACATTTTGCTGCGCAGCGCGCTGGCCAAGGCGGGTCTGAAGTACAGTGATATCAAACCGGTGCCGATGCCGGCGTCGTCTGCCGGTAGCGCGTTGATCGCTAAACGCGTCCCGGTCGCGGTGACCTACGAACCTTATCTTTCGGTAGCGATGAAGGGGGATCCCAGCCTGAAGATGCTCTACAGCGGTGCATCTGACCCGGGTTTAATCAGCGACGTGCTGGTGGTACGTGATGACGTGATCAAAAACAAACCCGGCCAGATTGCCGCCCTGATTAAAACCTGGGATGCTGCCGTGGCGCATTATCAGGCCAATACTACGGCGGATCGCGCCATTATTGCTAAAGCGGTAGGTGCCAGCGTCGAGGATCTCAACACCGCGTTCGATGGCGTGAAATATTACACCCTGGCGGAGAACAAAGCGGTACTGGGCGGCGAATACAGCACCACCACCTTCCCGCATGTTCTGAAAGCGGCAACCGAAGCCGGGATTATCAGCCAACCGGTAACACCCGCGCAGGTGATTGACGCCAGCTTCGTTAACGCACAGTAATCCTCCCCGGAGGCGTAATGAGTTCTTTAAAACTGGACGCCGTCAACCGTCCCTCTCATGCCCGGCGGCGTCGCTGGTCGCTGCTTACCATTGGTCGCGCCCCCTCACGGGGGCAGTTTCTCAGCATCGCCGTCGCGGTGTTTGCGCTGTTGCTGATCAGTTGGTGGCTGGCAACCCGAAACGGCACGATCCCGGCGATCTTTCTGCCGGGCCTTGATCAGGTCTGGCAACGCATGGTGCGCTTAGCCGGTGACGGCACCTTATGGAGCGATGTGCAGAGCAGCCTTTATCGCATCGCCATTGCTTTTGTGATCTCCTCGTTGATGTCGATTGTGATCGGTGTGCTGGCCGGGTGTTATGGCCTGTTCAAAGCCATTTTCGAACCGCTGGTGGATTTCATCCGCTATATGCCAGTGGTGGCGTTTGTACCGCTGACCATTTTGTGGACCGGCACCGACGATGTGCAGAAGTTTTTGGTGATCTGGATCGGCACCTTTTTCCAGCAGGTGCTGATGATGATGGATGCGGTGAAACGCGTACCGGTAGATTTTATTGGTCTGGGGCGCACCCTGGGTATGCCCGATCGCAAAATCCTGCTGCGCATTGTGTTACCCGCCGCCTTGCCCGCTATCTGGGATGCGCTGCGTATCAGTCTGGGCTGGGCATGGACCTGGCTGGTGCTGGCAGAGCTGGTGGCTTCCACCTCTGGCCTCGGCTACCGCATCGTGGTGTCCCAGCGCTACTTCCAGACCGACACCATTATCGGCTACATCCTGCTGCTGGGATTGTTGGGCCTGATCACCGACCAACTGATGCGCGCGGCTGAACGCGTGTTATTCCGCTACAACCGGAGGCGCTCCTGATGGCCACGCTGACCTTATCCAAACTGGAAAAAAGTTTCCCACTGGGCAAAACCCAACGGCGAGTGCTGCATGGGATTGATTTAACCCTGAACGATAACGAATTTGTCTCGATTGTCGGCGCATCCGGCTGTGGCAAAAGTACCCTGTTGTCAATTGCCGCCGGGTTAGAGGAGTTCGAAGGCGGTGATGTGCTGGTGGATGGGCGATCCATCACCGGACCGGGGTTGGATCGCGGCGTGGTGTTTCAATCCTACACCTTGCTGCCGTGGCTAACCGCACGGCAAAACATTGAGTTTGCCCTGAAGGCGGCGGGCACCCCGGCAAAGCAATGCCGTGAGATTGCCCAGCAACATCTCGAACTGGTTCGGCTGGAGAATGCCGGTGACCGCTGGCCGGGTGAACTTTCCGGTGGCATGAAACAACGTGTGGCGATTGCGCGCGCGCTGTCGTATCGCCCGAAAATTCTGCTGATGGACGAACCCTTTGGCGCGCTGGATGCCATGACCCGCCATCAGATGCAGCAGTTACTGATTGAAATCTGGGAAAAACATCGCCTGACGGTGATGTTTGTTACCCATGACATTGAAGAAGCGGTGTGGCTCTCCGATCGCATCGTGGTAATGGGACAGGGCGTTATCGACAGCACCTTCCCGGTGAATCTCCCCCGACCACGACATGAAGAAATGAGCCGCGATCCCGAGTTCATTGATTTGCAGCACCGGGTGTTGTCACGCATTCGTCAGCCCCTCGCGACCCACTGACTTAAGGAAACCACGATGTCCGTAACTTTTCACGATTTAACCCAGGCCGACACCCTGCCGGAGGCGCTTTTTAAACGCACCGAGTCTGATCTCTCGTTCTTTGCTGCGCGCGTCACGCCGATTATCGAGGCGGTAAAAAACGAAGGGGATGCGGCGCTAATCCGCTTCGCGCGTGAATTTGATGGGGTGCAACCGGAACATTTCTCGATTCGCGCTGAGCCTGAAGAGTTTGATGCCGCCTTTGCCCGAATGGACCCGGAGGTTATCGAGTCGATTCGTTTCTCGGTGGAGAACGTGCGTAAGTTTCATGAGGCGCAAAAACCGGAAGAGATGTGGCTGAAGGAGATGCAGCCAGGCGTATTTGCGGGCGATCGCCACGTCCCAATCGATGCCGTCGCCTGCTACGTGCCTCGCGGGAAAGGATCGTTTCCCAGCGTGCTGATTATGACCACCATTCCGGCGGTGGTAGCGGGAGTACCGCGTCCGGTGGTGATTACGCCACCGGGACCGGATGGCAAAGTGGATGACGCCACGCTGGTCGCAGCAAAACTGGTTGGCATCACCGAGATCTATAAATGCGGCGGCGCACAGGGCGTAGCGGCCGTGGCGTATGGTACGGAGAGCGTGCCGAAGTGCCTGAAAATTGTCGGCCCCGGCAGCCCGTGGGTGGTGGCGGCGAAACGTCAACTGACACATCTGATTGATCCCGGCGTCCCGGCTGGCCCCAGCGAGAGCATCATCCTGGCGGATGGCAGCGTCGATGGCGCGCTGGCCGCGTTAGATTTGCTGATTGAATCCGAACATGGCCCGGATTCTTCGGCGTATCTGGTCACCTCCAGCCGCCGCGTGGCGGAAGAGGCGATTGCCGCGCTGCCCGGCTACTGGGCGCAGCAGAGCGAGAAACGCGCGGAGTTTTCCCAGGCGGTGCTGTGCGGCACACATGGCGGCGTGGTGCTGACCAAAGACTTCGCCACTGCGGTTGAATTCGTTAATCAGTACGCGCCAGAGCATCTGGAGATTCTGGCGCGTGAACCGCTGGCGGTCATGCCGCAGATTCGTAATGCCGGAGAAATCCTGCTCGGACAGCACACCCCGATTACCCTCGGTAACTTTGTGCTCGGCCCGAATGCGGTGTTACCCACCAACGGTGCAGCGAAAACCGCCGGGCCGCTGTCGGTGTTTGATTATATGAAACGTGTCTCGGTCGGCTATGTTACTTCGGCGGGTTACGATGCACTGGCAACCAAAGCCCATCGCTTCGCGCTGTATGAAGGATTCCCCGGTCATGCACTGGCGGTGTCCGACCTGCGTAAAACGCTGATGGGAGAGAAGGATGACCGCTGAACCACGGCAACCGTTGGCCGCGCAGGCGCGTACCCTGGCGCGCGCGGGTGACTGGCAGGGGGCGCAACAGAAACTCACCCAGTTGATCAGTGAGGTCACGGGGGGGACGGCCAGTGATGTGGCGATCAACCGCGATCAATACAGCCTCAATTCGCTGAACGGCCACGTTACCCTTGATGGCAGTCGCCGCTTGTTTTTCAAGTATCACCATGAAGAGAGCGAAGAACACACCATCGAAGAGTACTACCGTGCCGAATTGCTGCGCGAGCATGGTTTCGCGGTGGATGTCCCCTGCTACGCCTGTGGTGAGCCGGGGCGACAGATTTTGCTCTACACCCTGCGTAACGATCGGCGACTGGCGGATGTCTGTCGTGAGATTGAGGCGGGGGACGATCCTGCGTTGCAGGCGGCGGTGATCACGGCACAGCAACACGCTGACCGCGATATTCTGCAAAAAACCCTGCCCACGTTGCAACGTGGCAGCGTAGATGAGGTAGTGGCGGAACCCATCCATCAGCTGTTCTGGCACCGGTTGATTTCACCGGATGCACCGGCCGGACTGGGCGGGCGCGTGCAGCGTTTTTACGTCGATAAAGAATTTATCCTCGCGGGCGAGACGCTGTCATGGCAAACCCTCAGCCAGTTGCAGTGGGAGATCAACGGGGTGCGCTACGCTCACAGCCTGCGTCAGTTGTTTCTCGAAGCCGGGCAACTGCTGGCCCCGGCAGCGTTGGCGCAGCATGGTGTGGTCGTGGCGCATGGCGATGCGCACAACGCCAATGTCTGGTATGACACCCAGGGCGAACAACCGCGGTTGGTCAGTTTCGATCCCGCCTTCGCTGGCAGCCATATTCCGGCATTGCTGGCGGAGGTGAAAGCCACCTTCCATAACATCTTTGCCCATCCCCTGTGGTTGTATGAACCCGCGCAGGCCGACGGGCGCTATCAGGCCACGGTGGTACGCCGTGGCGATACGTTGCATGTCAGCCACAACTGGCAACTGACGCCGTTGCGTGCTGCGTTCCTTGACAGCAAAGGGGAGAACTACTGGCGGCCGCTGCTGGCAACGTTGCGTGAGCAAGGCTGGTTACCGGGTAACTGGCAGCGGGTGGTGCGGCTGGCGATGTTTTGTTGTCCGACGCTGGTACTGGACCTGCGGGCTGGCGGCGGCAGCGGGCATACGCCGTTGACCTCCTCGCTGGGACTGGCGCTGGCGGTGATGCTGGGGAGTGAAGGGGATGATGATTTCAATCGCTGGATCAATCAACTGGTGTAAGGAGACGGCATGAAAGCTGTGCGGTTAGCAGGCATTGAGCAGTTGAGCGTGGCGGAGGTTCCTGCCCCCACGCTGGCGCCAGGTCAGGTGCAGATTCGTGTGCTGGCAGCGGGAATTTGTGGTTCCGATTTACATAACTACCGTACCGGCAAATGGTTTGCCCATCTGCCGGTGACACCGGGCCACGAGGTGATGGGCGAGGTGATGGCTTGCGCCCCGGACGTCAGCGATTTTCGTCCGGGCGATCGGGTCGTGGCGGACTCCCGCGTCTGGTGCGGTGAGTGCCCGGCCTGTGCCCGGCAGCACTTCAACCTGTGCGAGAAGCTGGGCTTTGTCGGGGAAGTGTGCGATGGCGGCTTCGCCGAGCAAACCCTGTTACCGGCGCGCGGATTGCTTCAGGTGACAGACGATTTGCCGCCGCAGATTGCAGTGCTCAGCGAACCGCTGGGCGTGGCGCTGCGGGTGGTGAACCAGTTGCAGCTTGCGGCAGGGGCGCGGGTGCGGGTCGCCGGGGGTGGCACCATCGGCGGGCTGGTCGCCTTGCTGCTGCACGAGGTGGCGCATTGCCAGGTGCAACTGGTTGAGCCAAATGCTGAACGTTACCAGCGGCTGGCAAACCTGGTCCCGTTGCAGCCACTCGGCCCTTTTGATTTTGCCGTGGAGGCCACCGGGATCAATGCGGTATTGAGCCAGTTGGTGGAAGAGATCAGCAGCGGGGGACGGATTGCGCTGGTGGGGTTATTCCACCATTCAGCGGATTTTGATATGAACCGCCTGGTGGAGCGGGAAATCATCCTGGTAGGTTGTAGCGTGTTTCGTGATGAACAACGCCAGGCGCTGGCCTTGCTGCCACAGTTGGCGGATAAACTGGCGACGCTGGTCGCGCCTGCCATCGGCCTTGATGACGTGCCGGGCATCTACCCACATTTGATTGCTGGTCGCAGCCCCTGGTTAAAAACGGTGATCACCCCATGAAAGGATTAGAACAATTCTCGCTCCAGGGAAAACGCGCGCTGGTGACAGGCAGCTCACGCGGCATAGGCTTTGCGCTGGCGTCGGGTCTGGCGCAGGCGGGCGCACAGGTAACATTGTGTGGGCGCGATGCGGCCACGCTGGATAACGCGCTGATCGCGCTGCGCCAGATCGATCCACAAGCCGAAGCCTGGCCGCTGGATGTCTCACAACCACAGGCGATCCGCGATTTTTTTGCCCGCCTGCCGCCGTTTGATGTGGTGATCAACAACGCCGGGACTGAGCAACTGTGCCCGTCGCTCGACGTCGATGAAGCGCTGTGGCAACGCATCGTGGATACTAACCTGAAAGGCGCGTTTTTCGTCGCCCAGGCTGCCGCACGCGGTATGGTGGGGCGCGGCGGGGCGATCCTTAATCTCTGTTCGTTGACCAGCGAGGTTGGTGTGCCCGGTGCGGCCGCCTACGGTGCCTCGAAATCGGGGCTGGCGGGGTTAACCCGCACGCTGGCAACGGAGTGGGCCGGGCAGGGGATTCGGGTAAATGGTCTCGGACCAGGTTATTTCAGCACCGATCTGACTGCCGAATTCTATGAAGACAGCGTCTGGTGCGCTGCGATGCTGCAAAAAATCCCGCTTGGCCGCTTTGGTGAACTGGATGATTTGGTTGGCACCGCCATTTTCCTCTGCTCCGATGCGTCAAAGTATCTCACCGGACAGGTAATCTATGTCGATGGTGGTTATCTCGCGGCGATTTGACAGCGCAGGTGTGGAGGGAGGGAGATGATCGGCGCTATAGGTGAACAACGGAAACCCCACCCCCAGCGTCAGGCCAACAGCGCCACTGGCCGCCAGGTCACCGCCGGGGATGGCAAAAGAGTTAGCAAAACCTGCCGTAAATAATGAAGCTCGGCCAGCGACCGGATCGGTAAAGGTGTCGCATACGCTTTGCCAGGTAACCTCCTCGGCGCAACGTGGATGCAAATCAATCCGCAAGTCTGGCTCGCCAGCGTACCAGGCTTTGATGTGGCGGGTAATTAATTCTTCTGCGGTTTCGCCGAGAAAATTCAGGCTGGTCACGGCTGCGATATTGGCCGCTATCGGGCCAAGCTGCGGCTCCAGCACATCGGCAAATTTTATCATCCCCAGACTGACGGCCGTTTGGTTGACGGCATACGCTGCCGCTGCACTGAGTATCGCCCGAAAATCCGCCTCTGAGGTGACATTGTCACGTAATGGCAGGAAATATTGAATGAAATCGCGGATCGGAACATACACTACCACGGCAGAGATTAACGGTGCCGCGGCCAGGGACAGACCGCCACTGCATACCAACCCAACCATCGAGCCGCCTGCCAACAGGATGCTTCCCACGCGCGCGCAAACGTTCTGCGTGGTCTGTCTTCCCTGATAGCAATCCCAGGCCAGGGCTCCGCCCTGCATTACCAGAGATACCGTACCGCAGCCAACCGCCAATGCGCTGAGCGTGGCAGGTGCCACCGCCGGGAGCACCACGCGTCTGACCACTTCACGCACCCCGGTAGACACCGCGACCGACGCCAGGCTACGTGCGGCAACATTACCGATATTGCTTAACAGATGAGAAGACTGAACAGCGGGCCGCTCAGTTTCCTGATCCGGTATATCAATAACAATAAAGTCCTTGCCCCCGCTAGCTTGCGACTCCGGTAATGAACCGCTGATTTGGGCCGGAGATGAATACGATCGTTGCCGTGTAATCCTGGCACCAGAATATTGGGCGTCTGCGGTATTGGCCACGAAGGTCAATGAACGCAATTTAGAAGCATTATTGTTGGTCGCGGAGAAAACAACAGAGGCATGAGAGCTACGGGAACATGTGACCACAGACATTATGACATCCATTTTTATGATCGAGATAAGTGTGTATTGTTAAAGTAGGGTTAATTTAACGATCGTGTCATATAAAAAACTTATTATGATAATAGGTGACACAACCCCATATGTATTTTACCCGCGTCACCAGTAACAATTTCATAGTTACACGCGAGCTGAACCTGAGGCGATCTAAGGTTAGTCCAGGAAAACATCCGCATCTCCCAGGCGGACATCCCAATTTAGCCATTACAGATTGAGTTCGCATAATCATGATTATGTTAAATACGATATCCAGTTAATCACCAACCCTACACCCATCCCGTCGCGGCGCGATTTATCGCGCAGGTTTTACGTCACCACCGCTGGATGATGCGCGATAAATCGCGCCGCTACGGAATAACCGGAACACACCTGGCAGCGCTACGCAAAATCTCCTGCCCAATCCCCCTGCATTTCTCTCAGAATTCACGTAACGACACTATTTTTTGCAAGTCCCGTCACTTCATGCACCAGCAGCATTATCCGACAAAGTTAAAAAAGCGTAATGCAACTCCATTGCTAATATTGATATTGTATGAGCATTATTAATTGTGACAGCTTTCTTGAAATCGACGCCCGTATGAAATTTACTAACGGCATCTTCCAGGCTTTTCTCTCCAGAAGCTTTAATAAAATCCATCTCCCGATTTTTATTGATGTGAGCGATAATTTTCATGAAGTTTCTGTGTTTTCTGCCGATACTGAAATGTGCAACGATGCTTTCAGTTTACGCTCACAACACCAGACAAATGACGATCAACACATCCCGGCCTGCGCCTTGCGCAGCAGAGACCCCCTCTTTCGCCATATCAGGCGGATGATCAAGTGTCCGGCAGGGAAAATCATGCGCAACCGTCATACGCGGCAGGCGCTTTATTAATCGGGATAACGATAACCTCCTGGGGTGTCTTATGTTTGGTGTTAAAAAGTCGGGCTCTTTTCTGAATTTTTCCAGAGATGGCGGCATTGCGAAGGATATTGAGGCGATCAAACAACATGTGGCATGGATTGAGTTTTTGCCCGATGGCGAAATACTCAGCGCCAACCAGCAGTTTCTCGATGTTACCGGCTACAACCTGGGAGAAATCCAGGGCAAACATCACCGGATTTTCTGTAGCCCTGCTTACATCCACTCTGCGGACTATCGCCACTTCTGGCAGAAGCTCGCCTCAGGCGAGTCAGTAACCGGTATTTTCGAACGCTTTAACCATCAGCATCAGCGATTTTATCTCAGCGCCACTTACTTTCCGGTCAGCGATGATAAAGGCAAGGTGTACAAGGTGATTAAAGTGGCAAGCGATATCACCGCGCGGCATCAGGAACTGGAGCAAAAAGAAGCGGTAATCACAGCGCTGGATCGCTCTATGGCCGTGATTGAATTCACTCCCGACGGCCATATTCTCACTGCTAACGACAATTTCCTTACGCATATGGGTTATACCCTGCCGGAGATTATCGGCAAACATCACCGCTTGTTCTGCTATGACAATTTTTACCGTGAAAATCCGGACTTCTGGCAGAAAATCGCCAAGGGTCAGCACTTTGTCGGTCGCTTTGAACGTAAAACCGCCAGCGGTGAACGCATCTGGCTTGAAGCCAGCTACAATCCGGTATTCGACGCTGACGGCAAAGTCTACAAGGTGATCAAGATCGCCTCGGATATCACCGCCCGCGTCGAGGCAGCAAAACGGGTGGCAGACATCGCAGTAACCACTTCAGAACAGACATCACAAATCACCCATAACGCCAACGAGGTACTTGAAGAGACTGTCCGTAATTCCGGACTGGTGTCGGTGCAGGTCAACGCCGCTACTGAGATCGGCGCGCAATTGAGCGCGTCAGCGAAAAGTATCAGCGAAGTGGTCGCCTCCATTAACCTGATTGCCTCACAAACCAATATCCTCGCGCTGAACGCCGCCATCGAATCAGCCAGAGCTGGAGAGGCCGGACGTGGATTTAGCGTTGTCGCAGGCGAGGTGCGGCGACTGGCGGCTTCTACCGCTACCGCCACACATAAAATCACCGAGGTCGTGGAGGAAAATGCACGGCTGATCCAGCAGATGTATCACCAGCTGGATGAGGTTAAACATTTTGTGGTGTCGGAACAGGATAAAATCAGCGATTTATCACGCAGCCTGCGAGAGATTAATCGCGGTGTGCACGAGTTTGTAAATGTAATTCATCGGCTGGATGTATGATTGTCGGCGTGGAGGGACACTACGCTGCCCTCCACGCCTATAGTTAATCTATACGCTTATTTTGTCGGGCAATAATAACAATGGATTTTTCTTTCCGAACTCACCTACGCACCCGATTGCGTTTTCTGGTTTCTATTGTCGCCGGAATTCTGTGCTTTTTTTTGCTTCCCACCCAACTGGGTTATCTGCAACGGTTGTTGATTGGCTGGAATGTACTGGCGTGGCTGTATTTGATCCTCGTCTGGCTTCGCATGCTACGTACCAACGTGAAAGATATTCCGCAGATCGCCAAACAACAGGATGAGAGTGCGACATTGGTGCTAAGCCTGGTGACGCTGGGTTGTCTGGTCAGTCTGATGGCTATCCTTATCGAGCTGCCCTCGTTAAAACACCTTACCGGCACGCCGCGCGTGTTACATCTGTTGCTGACGGCCAGCACCCTGGTGGTTTCATGGGCGTTGTTGCCAACATCGTTCGCCCTGCATTACGCCCATCATCACTATTTGCACCGAAGTCATAAGGTCACTCCGATGATCTTTCCTGAGAAGCCGGACAATCCGGGATACTGGGATTTTCTCTATTTCTCGTTCACCATCGCCGTGGCAGCACAAACCGCCGATGTGGCTACCGGCACCACCGACATTCGCCAGATTGCGCTGCTTCAGTCGGTGATTTCGTTTGTCTTCAATCTGGCGATTCTTGGATTGTCAGTAAATGTTGGCGCGGGATTGTTGAGTTAACGTCGCCCTTTCATCATCGAGGCCGACCAGTTGAAATCACTAACTTCACTGGCCGCCTGCGACTCTGGTTTTTTCTTCTTCAACGGTTTCTTTTTCGCTTTCTCCGCCAGCGCTTTCTCTTTTGCTTGTTTCAGTGTCATAACCTGCTGCCGGGCTTCGGCGGTCAATTCCTTCTCTTTCTTTGCATCCGGTTCTTTCCCTGTACGTTGGTGGTATTTCTCTACCAGCCCCCTGAACGCCTCCTCTACCGCCAGCCGCTCCTCAGGATTGAACTGATCGATTGAAATCATTTTTTTATCGCTCATCGCCTTTGTCCTTAATCTTGTCGTTGATGGGCCACATTTCATCGTGGTGTTGATGCTTCATGTAGAAGCATTTTAATTGGTTGCCAAATGTAAAACTATCAACCGTTGCTCCAGCGTGTATTTAGCTCAGTTGCGCATTACGTTTTTTTATCCGCCCATGTCTTAGCCTGCGCAAGATAGTGGGCAAAATCATCTGCACTGGAGGGAAACACACTATCAATCCATAATATGGCCAGTGCCCGAGCCGGAACCCATTGGTGGATTTGTATATGTTCGATCAAAGAGCAGAAAGCGCGAGTGGAATCTCCACCATAAGTTAACCTCTTACGTTTTGCACTGACAGGTATATTCACCTTCTCTCTACACGCCGCAAAGAAGAGATCAAGCTCGCATTGATTAAAGGAGAAACAGAGTAATGTCAAAGTACGTTGCAGCTCTTCCTGAGTTATCTCTGTTATCTTAGAAAGAAATTTTATCTGGTATAAATGTCCCATATCGACCTGATTCACTACATTCATATCCCTACACTTGCTCCATACTTTGCTGACAAACGCGTCCATCCTACAATGATTTCCCTCCATGGCCCTTCTTACTCTATTTTGAGATACACATATTCCGGTATGTTGATAAAATAACACCCATGCCTGGGTCCAGTGCATTCCGGGGCGATGAGCATCATTCTTTAATGCATAAAAAAAATCATGCGCATCTGCTAAACCGGCAAACCAGCCAGCTTGCTCCTGATGTATTTTTGTCTCAAAGACCAGACAAAATAAATGTGCCGTCTCATCAGATATCGTTAACCCCCAAATATCTTTCACGGCCCTTACCCACTCGTTCCATTTGGCATGGAAATAGCCCGGATCTTTCTGTAAGGGTAATAGCAGTCGCAGATGATTTCCTATGCCAGTAAGTTTAAGTTCCTTTGCTTCAGGTTCGTTATTCGAGAGTAATTTGATTATCTGAGGAGGTACCTTTGCGTAGAGACAAGCCATTATCTGGAACTGTCGGGCATTTGACAAAAATAGTTCCCCTTTCATAAGCGTGCTAATTGCTTGATTCATGTCCGCCGATGTCAGCCGGATGCCCAGGGTATTAAGCATCAGCACCAGCTGCGTAAATTTAGCCTTGGCATTTTTGTCAGGGTCTATCTTTTGCCAAATGATTTCGATTAGTTTATGGAGTTGCATTAACATTCCCTGTTTAACCTTATCAGGAACGTCTTTGAAAAGGGTTTTCTCAGTTTCCAGCCTATGTTCACCGAGTTCCAACAACTGCTCCTCAAATGATTTATCTTTTAAACTCTTATCCAGAAGAAGGCTTTTCGCCTTATGCATGATGAAAACTGGCCACATTTCTGGCCGCTCTGTTGGAACAACGGGGACTAACGATGAAGGTGTATCAGGAACCTGAGAGACTCTGGTGACGCAACACGCCACCTCACAGGCTTGCGGTGCGCCAGAGGGGATGAAAGGAGGTAAATTCAGTGCGTTAATGCTGTGCATAAAAACTCCTGTGCGAAATTTGTCCATGTACGAAAAGCATAGCGCCTGGCTTGACTTTGACCGCCTAACTCAGAAAATGTCTTTTTTTATATGATCACCAGAACAACCGGAGCTTATCATCACCCTCTTGCTGAAAAGGAGTGGCTGGCTTGTCGCGGTCGCTTTGATAATTGCCGGCTGCGCGTCGCAACCGCCAAAATCACTGGTTACCCCGCTACCGACCGTTGCGCAGCCATCTTTACCGACGAAACCGTTAACCGATCAGCAACCGATGCGCGGCGTCTGGTTGGCAACCGTTTCACGCCTTGACTGGCCGCCGGTCGCGTCGGTGAATGCCAGCAGTGCCGCCAGCCGCATCAGCCAGCAGCAAAAAGCGCTCACCGATAAACTGGATAAGTTAAAGAGCCTCGGTATCAACACCGTATTTTTCCAGGTAAAACCGGATGGTACTGCGCTGTGGCCTTCTAAAATTTTGCCCTGGTCCGATATGCTGACCGGTAAGATCGGTGCCGACCCCGGCTATGATCCGCTGCAATTTATTCTGGACGAAGCGCATAAGCGTGGCATGAAAGTGCACGCCTGGTTTAACCCCTATCGCGTTTCGGTCAACACCAAGCCATCCACCGTGGCTGAACTGAACGCCACCCTGTCGCTTCATCCTGCCAGTGTGTTTGTGTTGCATCGTGACTGGATCCGTACCGCCGGCGATCGCTTTGTGCTTGACCCTGGCATACCCGCGGCACGCGACTGGATCACCAGCATTGTGGCGGAAGTGGTTAGCCATTATCCGGTCGATGGGGTGCAGTTTGATGATTATTTTTACGCCGAATCTCCGGGATCTGCCCTGAATGATAGCCAGACGTTCCGCCAATATGGTCAGGGATTTGCGTCCAAAGCCGACTGGCGACGTCACAATACGCAATTGTTGATCGAGCAGGTGTCTCACACCATCAAACAACTGAAGCCCAGTGTCGAGTTTGGCGTCAGCCCGGCTGGCGTATGGCGCAACCTGTCGCATGATCCCTCCGGTTCCGATACCCGAGGTGCGGCAGCTTATGATGAGGCTTTTGCCGACACCCGTCAGTGGGTACAAATGGGCTTGCTGGATTATATTGCCCCGCAAATTTACTGGCCGTTCTCACGTCAGGCGGCGCGCTATGATGTGCTGGCAAACTGGTGGGCGAATGTGGTGAAACCGACGCATACCCGCCTCTATATCGGCGTGGCATTGTATAAAGTGGGTGAACCCTCAAAGAGTGAACCGGACTGGACGGTCAACGGCGGTGTGCCGGAGTTGAAAAAACAGCTGGATTTAAATGAATCACTGCCGCAAATCAGCGGCACGATTCTGTTCAGAGAAAACTACCTTAATCAGCCGCAAACGCAGCAGGCGGTGAATTATCTGCGTAGCCGCTGGGGGAGTTAAGTTTTCTTGTACTTATATACGTACATGTTTATAATCATACCAGGCCACATTCATTAAAGAGCGACCATCATGCATACACTAACGTTTACGGAAGCACGCAACCATTTCGCGGATACAATGCAGCGCGTGTCTGATAATGCCGAACCCGTGCGCATTTTACGTCGCGATGCACCAGATGTGGTGATGATTGATGCAGAGGAATATGACGCCATGATAGAAACGCTGTATCTGTTCAGCAATCCTGCTAATGCCGCACATCTGAATGCCTCGCTTGACGAGTTGGACAAGGGCGATCTGGTTGAAATCGACGTTTGAAAACGTTATTCACCAAACGTGGTGCCGAAGATTACAACTACTGGAAAGAGAATGATCCAAAGTTGTTTGAACGCGTCAGAGAGTTGATCAAAGCCGCTCATGAGAATCCGTTGCAGGGTATTGGTAAACCTGAACGGTTAAGGCATTACAAAAACCCTGCCCTTTATTCACGTCGTATAAACCGGGAGCATCGTCTGGTTTACAGCGTCAGTGATGGCGTAATCACGATAGTTGCGTGTCGGTTCCATTACGAGCTTTAACTTTTTTGTAGCGGCGCGATTTATCGCGCCCCAGAAAATCATCAAACAAAATACGTCCTCAGCAAAATCGCCGCGCCGTCATCAATCGCCTTCATCACCACTTGCTCCGCCAGCACCACATCTTTGGTCTGCAACGCCTCCAGCAGGTGATCATAATTATGCCCTTTGGCCATTTCACTTGACTGCGGATAGAGATAATTCAGACAGGGTCCAATCTGCACCCACAGTTGTTCAATCAATAGCAGCAACGTCGGCATTTTCGCATAGCCGTACAGGGTGAAACGAAACGCACGATTGGCTTCCAGCGCGGTTTCCACCTCCCCACTCAACTTGGCCTGCATAAAGCGATCGCACAATTTTTTTAGCTCAGAGAGCTGTTTTTTCGCGATATTCGGTGTTGCCATCCGCACCGCCAACCCTTCCAGCTGCTTACGTATCAGAGTGATCTCCTGAAAGCGCGTCAGAGTCATTTCTGGCACCAAAAACGCTGCCGCCGGGGTGGCGTTGAGTGCGCCAGCGGAAACTAAGCGCAGTAACGCCTCACGCACCGGGGTGATGCTGGTACCTAGCTGGGCCGCAAGATCACGCGTGACCAGGCGCGCGCCGGGCTTGAGCTTACCGACAATCAGGGCGCTACGCAGCGTGGCTTCTACCTGGGCAGTCAGGCTGAGTCGCTGTGCTTTTTCCATCTCAATCATGCGTTTTTTCCTTTCCCGGATTGTGCAAATGGTAAGAAGTTTAAATGTTTTGTTGCCAAAACGTCCCGCTATAGGATATATCATGTATTACAAAACAAGCGAAGCACGATCAACACAGCAACACTCTTTTCACTACGTTACCGAATGCATTTTGGGATGAAGTTTATGAGACTACCTGCAGTGAAGTTTGCTACCACCGCATTGCTTTTTGCCCTGTTACCCGCCAGTTTGCAGGCGGCAGAGTTGACCATCGCCCAGCCCGCATCAGCCACGGCTATGGATCCCGGCTTTCTCAAAGAAGCCGCCACGCTGGTGGATAATATTTTCGATACCCTGGTACGCCGCGCCGATGATATGTCGCTGCAACCGGGCCTGGCGACCGACTGGAAAGCCATCAATGACACCACCTGGCAATTTAACCTGCGCAAAGGGGTGAATTTCACCGATGGCGAGCCGGTCAATGCCGCGGCGGTAAAATTCTCCATTGACCGCATTCTTGACCCCGTCAACCACGCACCGACCATCTCCTACATCCGCACCATTAAATCGGTCGAGGTGGTCAACGACTACCAACTGTTGATCCATACTAACGGTCCGGATCCGCTGCTGCCAACCCGCATGAGCCGTTATCCGACCTATATCGTCCCACCCGCTTATGTGAAAAAAGTGGGTGCCAGCGAATTTGCCCGCAAACCGATTGGCAGCGGTGCTTACAAGCTGGATACCTTTATCCCGGACGAAAAAGTGGTGATGGTCGCCAATGACGCTTACTGGCGTGGCAAACCTGCCATTGACCGCGTCACCTGGCGTCCGATCCCGGAGGCCACCGCCCGTATCACCTCATTGCTGACCGGTGAAGTCCAACTGGTGGAAAGCGTGCCTGCCGATCTGGTGCCTGCGCTGAAAAATCGCCCTGGTGTTGCACTGGAGCAGGTCAAAGGCGGTGGGTTAACTATCTATCTCGGTCTGAAAAACAACGAAAAACCGTTGAACGACGTGCGTGTACGTCAGGCACTGTCGCTGGCGCTGAATCGTCAGGCGTATACCCAGCAGTTGCTGCATGGCTACGGCACGCCGACCGGTACTATGGCGGGAGCTAATGATTTCGGTTATCTGGCGGTACCCGCCACCACCCAGGATGTCGCCAAAGCCAAAACCCTGCTGACGCAGGCCGGCTATCCGAATGGCTTTACCCTGCGCTTCCAGGCACCACGTCGTTATATCGCCAGCGCGGATGTCGCCCAGGCGATCGTGCAGGATCTGGCCGCGATCGGCGTCAAAGCCCAGCTCGAAGTGCCTGAATGGTCGGTTTATACCCAGCAGGTCGCGGCACAGAAGCAAGCCCCGATGTATATGCTGGCGTGGGGATCGACCCAGACACTGGACGCCGATGCCGCCCTGTTCCCGATTCTGCACAGCGGCGAACCCTACTCGACGGTGAACGATCCTGAAATGGATAAGTTGCTGGACCAGAGCCGCCAGACGGTGGATGCCGCGAAGCGCAAAGTGCTGCTGCAACAGATTCAGCAACGCGTTGCTGAACAGCAGCCGCTGATCCCGTTATATCGTGAAGACACGCTTTACGCGCACAGCGACGCACTGACCTTTAAAGGCCGTGTCGATGCCCGTATCCCGCTGTTTGATCTGAGGCTGAAATGATTACCCCGGCAGCAGCCTTACAACGTCGGCCACGCCGTATTTTTTACGGTGATGCCATCATCGGCAGCGCGCTGCTGCTGGTGGTGATCGTGGCGGCGTTGCTGTCTCCGTGGCTGCCATTGCCGGACCCGTTAACCAACCAGTTAACCGAGATGTTCCTGCCGCCCGGCACTGGCGGCCATTTGCTCGGCACCGATCAACTGGGCCGCGACCTGCTCTCCCGCATCCTCGCCGGTACGCGTCTGTCGCTGTTGGTGGTGGTGCTGGCCGCCGCGATTGGTGCGGTGGTCGGTGTGGCGCTCGGCATGATTGCCGGTTATGCCGGTGGCTGGGTTGATGCCCTGATTATGCGCCTGATCGATATCCAACTGGCGGTGCCCTTTATCCTGCTGATCCTGCTGGTGATTGCGTTGATGGGAACGTCCACCACCAACATTATCGTCATCATGGGGGTGACCAGTTGGGCGATCTACGCCCGCGTGGCGCGTGCCAAAACGCTGGAAATTCGCGAGCTGGAGTATATCCAGGCGGTGAAAGCGATGGGGTTCTCGCCACTGCGTATTTTGTTGCGTCATATCCTGCCTAATCTGCTCACCCCGTTGGTGGTGCTGCTGACACTGGATATTCCGCGTCTGATTGTGCTGGAAGCCTCAGTGGGTTTTCTCGGCATGGGCATTCAGCCGCCGACGCCCACCCTCGGCAATCTGATCGGTGAAGGCCGTTCGTATATGTTGCTGGCACAGTGGCTGGTGCTGTATCCCGGTCTGGTGATTGCCGCGCTGGTGATTGGCTGCAACCTGTTGGGCGATGCCCTGCTGCGTCGCACCCATACGAGGCTGGATTAACATGCTGAACATTTTACTCAATCGCCTCGGACAATCAGTGTTGGTGTTATTCGGCGTATCGCTGCTGATTTTCTTCAGCCTGCACCTGACCGGCGACCCGGCTGCGCTGATGATGCCCCCCGGATCCAGCCAGCAGGAGATTGATACCTTTCGTCACAGCATGGGCTTTGACCGCCCGCTTTTGTGGCAGTACGGCCACTACCTGAGTGGCGTGTTGCAGGGCGATTTTGGTGAATCGTTGCGCTACAGCCAGCCGGTGCTGGCATTAATCGGTGAACGTCTGCCTGCGACGGCACTACTGGCCGTCAGCGCACTGGTTTGGAGTTCTCTGCTCGGCCTGCTGCTCGGCATCATCAGCGCCCTGCGCCCGCACAGTTTTTGGGATCTGATCTGCCGCCTGGTGGCCTTCAGTGGTCAGGCCATCCCGGTGTTCTGGCTCGGACTGCTGATGATCTTATTTTTCAGCCTGCACCTGCAATGGCTGCCCTCCAGTGGCTACGGCAGTTTCACTGCGCTGATTATGCCCGCCGTCAGCCTCGGTGCCTTTTATATGAGCGCGGTGGCACGTCTGACGCGTGCCAGCCTGCTGGAAGTGCTGCAACAGGATTATATCCGCACCGCGCGTGCCAAAGGGTTAAGTCAGTGGCGTATCGTGGTGCGACATGGCCTGCGTAATGCGTTGATCCCGGTGGTGACGGTGCAGGGTATGTACTTCGCTTCGCTGCTCGGCGGCGCGCTGGTGACAGAAATTATCTTTGCCTGGCCAGGCATTGGTCGCCTGGCGATTCAGGCGATTCAGAACCGCGACTTCCCGCTGGTACAGGCGATCGTCCTGCTGGCCGCGCTGGTGTTTGTGGTGATTAATCTGCTGATCGACCTGTTGTATCTGGTGCTGAACCCGAGGATCCGCCTGTGAACCGACTCGACGCCACCCTGGAACTGCTGAGCGAACTGACACGCTGGCCAAGCGTGTCGGGACAGCTTGACGCGCAACACGGCCTGGCCGCGTGGCTCGAATCCTGGATGGTGACGCACCTGAACGCCCGCGTGATCTATCCGGTTGCCAGTCAGGCAGCCGACAAGCCGCCGGTGGTGCATGTCCGTATTGATACCGGTGCCAGCAAAACCGTGGTGCTGTACAACATGTACGACGTGATGCCTGCGGATGACGCGGGCTGGGATGTGCCGCCCTTCGTCGGTGGCGTCTGTCACTGGGACGATTTAGGCGATGTGTTCGTCGGACGCGGTGCAGAGAACAACAAAGGCCCGCTGGCGGGGATGTTGATTGTGCTGCGGGAGTTGTTGCAGAACAACCAACTGGCGGTCAACCTCGAAATCTTGCTGGAAGGCGAAGAGGAGATCGGCAGCGGCACGCTGCGGCGTTACCTCGCGCAACAGCCCTGTCCGGTGGCACCGGCTGAGGCGGTTTTGTTTCCGTCGCTGTGCGAATATGGCGGCGGCGCGCCTCGCGTCTATCTCGGCTTTACCGGCCTCGCCACCGGTCGCTTAAGCGTCAACGGCGGCGACTGGGGTGGCCCTTCCTCCGCCATTCACGCCAGTAACGCCGGATGGATAGCCAATCCCGCCTGGCGTCTGGTGCAGGCACTGGACGCCATCGCCCCCGCCGCTGACAGCGGTGTACTGGGCTACATCGCGCCGGATGCCGAGGCTAACGCGCTGCTGGCAACGCTGGCGCAGTCGTTCAGCATCGATGATGAGCTGCGTTTCCGCCGCAGCCAGCGTCTGATGATTAGCGGTGACGCGGTCACTTGTTTGCAAACCTTGCTCGGCAGCGCCGTGCTGACGCTGGCCGAGTTGCACAGCGATCCGGTCGGTGGTCGTGGCGTGATCCCGTTCCGGGCCAGCGCCGAACTGGCTTTCCGTATCCCGCCTGCGTTTGATCAGGATGCGATGATTGCAGCCGCGCAGCAGCGCCTTGCACAGCCGGATTTGACCGGCACCCGGCTGGAACTGGTTGATCGCTATCCGGGAATTCGTTTCGGTCGCCACGCCAGCGGCGTCGATGAACTGATCGCCAGCTATCAGACGCTGGGCGCACAGCCGCAAATCTGGCCGTGGGCACCGGGTTGCGCCCCGGCGTATGCCTTCGCTGCCATCGCCCCCGCTTTTTTAATTGGCGGCCTGGGGCACGGCGGCAACGCCCACGCCGTAAACGAATTTGTCACCCTGACTGGACTGGAGCGCTTCCAGCAGTCACTGAGCCTGTGGCTCACCGCATTTTCTGACTCGACCTTTGGTCGGGTCGCGCCACACCAGGGAAACACCAGAGAAGTACTAAAACAAAATATTACAGGTAATTTTAATGAAGACAGTCGATGAGTTTACACGCGTGCCGTTGGGGTTCTTCCCCACGCCGCTGGAGCCGCTACCGCGGCTTGGGGAGGTATTAGGCATAAATCTCACCATCAAACGTGATGACTACAGCGGCTTCGGCGGCGGCGGCAACAAAGTCCGTAAGCTGGAGTACCTGATGGCAGAGGCCTGCCAGGCGGGCGTCAACGTGGTGATCACCACCGGTGGACATCAGTCAAACCACGCCCGCATGGTAGCAGCGGCGGCGCGTAAGTTTGGTATGCGTCCGGTGCTGGTGCTGCGCGGCAACCCGCCTGCCAGTTGGCAGGGCAACCTGCTGCTCGATAAGCTGTTCGGAGCCGAGGTGCAATTCCTCGACCCGGACGGTTATTTCACCCAGATCGAAGGGGCGATGCAGGCGCACGCCGATGCGGCCAGCGCCCGCGGCGAGAAGCCGATGATCATCCCACTGGGCGGTGCCACACCGCTCGGCGCGCTGGGTTATGTACGTGCGGTTGAGGAAATCAGCGCGCAGCTTGCTGAGCGCGCCGCCCCGGTGCCGGATTTTGTGGTAGCACCGACCGGTTCCGGCGGCACCCTCGCGGGATTGCACGTTGGTACGCGCCGTTACTGGCCTGAGACAAAAGTGATCGGCATCAGCGTCAGTGCCAAAGCCGACTGGTTCCAGCCGCGTATTTCAGGCATGGCGCAGGATTGTGCTGATTTGCTGCAATGGCCTCAACAGTGGCAACCCGACGATATCTGGATTGAAGATGGCTATGTCGGTGAAGCTTACGGCATCCCATCAGCCGGCGGTATCGACGCCATTTACCAACTGGCGCAGCAGGAAGGCGTGTTGCTCGATCCGGTCTATACCGGCAAAGCGATGCACGGCCTGATATCGCTGGTCAAACAGGGGCGTATTCCGCAAGGTGCCAACGTGACGTTCGTGCATTGCGGTGGTTCTCCCGCGCTCTATCCGTTTGCCGACCGGCTGCTGGAGCAATAAATGCGCGTGCTGGACGAAGCTACGGTGGCGCTGCTCGGCGGCGACGATCCGGCGTTAGCGCTGGCCGATGTACGTGACGTTGTCACGCTAATGCGCGCCGGTGAAACGCAGATGCCTGCCGAAAACCATATCGACCTTGCGACACCGCTCGGCAAAGCCTACGCACTTCCCGCCAGGGTTGGCGGACATTTTAACGCTGCGGGCGTCAAGTGGACCGCCCACCGCCCACAGCGACCCGACGCGCTACCTGCCGCCCTGGCGGTAACGCTAATCAACGATGCCGCCAGTGGCGTGCCACGCGGCCTGGTTGCCAGTGGCGCATTAACAGCCGCGCGTACCGCTGCCGTCAGCGCGCTGGCATTGCAATATGCCGCGCCCCGTGCGGTAAAACGCGTGTTACTGCTGGGTACCGGTTTTCACGCCCGGGCGCATCTGCGTATGTTGCAGACCTTGTTTCCGACGCTGGCGCAAATCGGCGTGTGGAATCGCACGCCGGAAAATATGTCTGGCCTGAACGGCATCACCCCCGAACCCGATCTCGCCGCGGCACTGGCAAAGCCGTATGACGCGGTGATCACCTGTACCAGCGCGGCGCAACCGATTGTCGATGCGTCTGCGGTACGTGCGGGCCGTCTGATAATCCAGGTGGGCTATCACGAAGTGAGCTTTGCCGCGATCAAAGCCAGTCGCCAGGTGGTAGTGGATGCGTGGGGCGATTTCGCCCAGCGCAGCGCCAAAAGTTTGTTCCAGATGTTCCGCGCGGGAGAATTCGCTGAGCACGAAGTCGCGGCCGATCTCACCTCGCTGGTGATAGATGGCTGGCGGCCTGACGCTACCGATAGCGTGTACTTCTCCTCCTTCGGGCTGAACGTTTTCGATATCGCCCTCGCCGCCCGCGTGCTGACAGCGGCCGAGCAGCAGCAGTCTGGTAACTGGCAAACATTATTTAATGGAGTCACGCATGATCATTAAGGCCAGTGCGCTGCGGCTGAGACAGTCACGCGGCGAACATTTTTTATTGATTGATGTGCGTGACGTGGCTGAATGGCAGGCCAATACGCTGCCCGGTGCGCAGCACTGCAACGTTTACGATTATTTTATCGCCGACAGCACCCCTGCCGGGTTGGCGGCGATGGCAGCCGATGCTGCTGCCGCGCTGCAACCGTTGTTTGATCACTATCCGGCCGCAACGCCGGTGTTTTTTGAACAGCAGGTGGGGATGCGATCGCCGCGCGGTGCCTGGTTCGCCTGGCTACTGGGTCGCGACGATGCCTTGATTCTCGATGGCGGATTGGATGCCTGGCGGGAGACAGGTGACGACCTGGAACCCGGCAAGGGACTAAGTTACACCGTCACACAAAATTCAGAACACGCTGTCGTGCGTTGGGACAGCCGCTGGGTCAGCAGCCGTCAACAGGTCATCAACGCCGATGGCAAAACGGTGATTAACGTTGACGCACGGCGTCCGTCAGAATTTGATGGCAGTTTCGTGCACGATTGCTGCCATCGTGCCGGGCGTATCCCGCATTCCTGCCTGCTGTTCTGGGAAGATGTGCTGGAAAATGGCCGCTTTCGTACCGCTGCGGCAATCGCCCAGCGAGCTGAAGCGGCAGGTTTGGCACGGGGTGCACAGTTACAGGTCTATTGTCATCGCGGCGCACGCGCCGCCACCGTGCTGGCGGCTCTAAAACTGGCGGGTTATCCGCAAGTAGCGATTTATGTGGGTTCCTGGCATGAATGGGCAGAACATGATGAACTGCCCATTTTGTGATTCAACGCGCTTATTTCAATAACGAACTGTCCTGATGAACAATTAATTTGTGCGTCACCAGCTTATTTTCCATCGTAAATGAAGCTGGACAAAGGTCACAATGAAAACGCTTTTTATTATTATGAATTTTCGATCTGTGGCAAGCTAACGTTCCTGCATTTTTATATAGTTTATTGCACAGTCCGCAAATGTACGTCTTTTCAGGATCATGTGTTTTTATATGCACAGCCAGTTCAAAACTTCTCTTAAAAGCCCTTCTGCAATCATCGTTCTGACAAATGTAGGGTTTGTCTTCGCTATGTATGTGCATATGGCTGGTCATATCTCGCGCATGATAAAGGTTTATCCCACATTGGCTGCAAATAAGGGGCGTGTTGTTTTCCTGATTTTTATGTTTTGTATATAAGTATTGAGATTTAAAAACCTGGCTACAGGTTTGACACCGCTTTACGAACGCCTTTTGCGTCGGCGTCAGCGTGGGCACAGGATCGCATGAAGGACCGGGCTTTGGTGACTCTGGTGTCACCAAAGTCGCAACAGCCGCAGGCGGCGGTGGATGTAAACTGTCAGAGGTAAGATTGAGCACGGCTATGGGCGGCTGAACGCCATCCGGTACAGGCTGTTGAGGAAGATCTTTCGCTTTATTGATTCTTAGATCCAGTGGCTCCTCATTAGCCATCCTGCCATCCAGATCGCGCAGCGTAACGGGATTATTCCCCACCATGCAAAACAGGTTTAACCCGTCCACGGTGCCTGCCGGATCGCTGTTCAGCCAGCGCATTAGCCACGGCACATAATAGCGCCAGTTATAAAAAATCATCCCGGTGGCATCGCGTTCTTTACCTGCATAACGCCGAAACTTAAGCGCGGCACCGCTCTGCACGCCGGTTAGCCAACTCGCCGTGCCGCCAAATGGATACCAGGTTTCGCGGCTGACCAGCACACCCAGTTCATCCACCACGCTGCTCAGACTACCGAGCCTGTCGGCGAGGTTAAAATGCGTCATCTTCTGACTGCCCTCCAGCCAGATATGGCTGTTCCCTGCTTTAATCATCAGCAAATGCTGTTGTTCGCCGGTGCGCAGTTCTACGCCCGGCAGATAACGTACCTGTTGCTGATGGCTGGCGTGGTGGTACTTAGCCTGGCGTTCGCCGGGGGCCGCGTAACGATAAAACTCATGAGGTTGTGACATACATTTTCTCCGAGAGTGAAAGGCGAAAATGTACATCAGCGTGAATCTATAAAAATCTCAGCGATTTACATCAGTTGCGCAGAATATTAATGCCGCACTGAAGAACGGTGGCTTTTTTCATGCCTTTTATATTGCGTTAAAGTGTAACTCACCACATTACACCCGTTCTCATTGCAGGGATGTCGTTTTTCATTCATTCCATGAGTATATTTATTATGCGCCGATAAGGTCCTTGAGGTTTTAAATTTTTTCTCACATTTTGTGCAGTTAAATTCTCCAGCTTCATCATGAGTATGTTTATGGTGGCAAAGGTCACTCATGGAGAAAAATCGCCTGTCACATCCCTCCACTTCACAAATGTATGGCTTTTCACCAGCATGGACATTTATATGACTTTCATAGTGTTGTTTATCGGCAAATGTTTTCCCACAGCCGTCATGCTTACACTCAAATCCAATCTTATGCACCTGCAATAAATGTAAGTTACGTTTATTGTACGAACTAAAAGATTTCGGTGGAACGCACTTACGACACCAGGATTTATTCTTTGTCTTTGAGTCGGTTGATGTGCCGGGTTGCAGTGTCTCTGGTCGGTCCTCCGTTACCGGGGCCACAGGTGGCTGGGGGATGGGATCGGGGAGCGGGATGGCCTCGGCTTGCGGCGGCTGCGATATGGCGAGCATCCTCAGGTACCGCTTAATCGGTGGTAACGACCTGTCTCCAGGATTTGTCGCCCCCAGATCGCCTCCCATACTCACATCCAGCGGTTCATTCTCTCCCACCCTGCCATCCCGATCGCGCAGCGTAAGCGGATTATTACTCACCATGCAAAACAGGTTTAATCCGTCAATGGTGCCTGCTGGGTCGCAGTTCAGCCAGCGCATTTTCCACGGCACATAACAGCGCCAGCCGAAATATATCAGCCCGGTGGCATCACGTTCTTTACCTGCATAACGCTTAAATTTAAGCGCAGCGCCAGCCTGCACACCGGTTAACCAACTGGCAGTGCCACCGAACGGATACCAGATTTCGCGGCTGACCAGTATGCCCTCTTCATCCACTATGCCGCTCAGACTGGCGAGCCTGTCAGCCAGGTTAAAATGCACAATTTTCTCACCGTCAGCCTGATAGATATGGCTATTCCCGACAGCGATCACCCGCAGACGCTGTTGCGCGCCGCTGCGCAGCTCCACGCCAGGCAGGTAACGCACCTGCTGCCGGGTGCCGTGATGGTACTTAAGCTGGCGCTCGCCGGGAGCAGCGTAACGGTAAAATTCATGGGATTGTGACATACATTTTCTCCTGTATTAAAAAGGGAAAATCTATGTCACCGGCAATCTATAAAAACCCGTCACGGCGCGATAAATCACGCGGCTACGGACAAATGGCACGTTGCGTAAGCGCCTGTTGCACATTCGGCGCGGCAGCGAGAAGCTGTCGTGTGTACTCCTGCTGAGGTTGCTCCACCACCTGAGCGGTCGCGCCGGATTCCACAATCCTGCCGTGATACATCACAATGACACGATCGCACAATTGCTGAACCGCGCTGAGATCGTGGCTGATAAACAACACAGACAAGCCAAGTTTGTCACGCAACTCGCTGAACAACGCCAGAATTTGCCCGCGCACCGAGAGATCCAATGCGGCGACCGCCTCATCCGCCACCAGCAGTTTGGGTTCCATCGCCAACGCTCGGGCAATCGCAATTCGCTGACGCTGTCCACCCGAAAAGGCGCTGGGTAAGCGATCTGCATGTTCCGGTTTTAAACCCACCAGCGTCAGCAATTCGTTGACACGCGCGTTGATCGCCGCCCCCTGGCGTAACTGCCAGACACGTAACGGCTCGGCAATCTGTTCTCCGACGGCAATCTTCGGGTTCAGACTGGCGTAGGGATCCTGGAAGATGATCTGGCTGTGGCGACGCAGGCTATTCAACTGGCGACCTTTCAACGCTTTCCCTTCAAATAACACCTCACCGCTGTCGGCGGCGATCAGGCCGATCGCTGCACTGCCCAGGGTGGTTTTACCTGAGCCAGATTCACCAATCAGACCAACAATTTCTCCGGGCTGAATCTCCAGGTTGGTGGGATGCAGCACCGTCTGGCGCTTGCCCGGCATCAGCGGCAGGCGTCCCGGCGTTGAATAGCTTTTACAGATGTCGCGCAGTGTCAGCAACGGTGTCTGACGCTCACGCACCGGAGAAGTGGGGGGAAGAGGTGATAAAGAAGCATTGATCAGTTTTTGGGTATAGGGATGCGCAGGCGTCCCGAGGGTGCTGCGTACATCCCCCTGTTCAACCAACTTCCCTTGTTGCATCACGCATACCCGATGCGCATAACGCGCCACCACCGAGAGATCGTGGGTGATCAACAACATGCCCATCCCCATCTCCTGTTGCAACTCCTGCAACAATGACAGGATTTGTACCTGAATGGTGACATCCAGCGCGGTGGTCGGCTCATCAGCGATCAACACATCCGGTTGCCCGCTGATGGCGCTGGCAATCATCACACGCTGGCGCATGCCACCTGAAAGTTGGTGGATATACTGGCGCGCGCGTTGCGCCGGGTTGACGATACCGACGCGATCCAGCAATGCCACCGCTTCGTGCTGAGCCTGTTTCCAGCTGAATTGCCGATGACGTACCAGTACTTCGGCGATTTGCTCACCAATACGCAGCGTGGGGTTCATGCTGGTCATGGGTTCCTGAAACACCGTCGCAATATGGCAACCGCGTAATGTGGCCGTGCGCCTCGCATCCAGTTCCTCGCCCTGAAAACGGATGATACCCGAGGTTTGTTGCACGCCCGGCGGTAGCAAATTCATCAATGCCAGCGAGGTGAGTGTCTTACCGGAGCCTGACTCCCCCACCAGCGCCACAATTTCCCGCTGATCGAGATGGAACGAAACATCGTCCACCAGCAGACGTTGGTCTTCCGTTGCCAGATTGAGGTGTTCCACAGACAGGAGGCGCGTCGTTGCATTCATAAGGCTATCGGTCCGTAAAAGCGGAAAAATACAGGATATATCCTGAGAGAAAAGCTAACAAGAACGTTAGGTTATGACCCCAAAGTCAGGAATATAAGCGCGTGACAGAAAAACGGGATAAAAACGAGTAAATCGGCATTATTGTGAGGTTAATCACCGAATGGTGATGTAACAATCATTTCTGATGGTTTATACAGAGAAATTGCCCACAAATAACTTCTCTCGACAAAATAAATCATATTATTTTATATTTTCTCATCATATTGATTTAAATGATAAAAAATATAAGTTCTTGTAAAAAATCGTCGAAATTTCGCGCATTCTGTTAATTGCAGCTGTGACAGGGAATAAGTAGACTCGCGGCGGGTGCTTGAGACTTTCTGTCTTAAGCATTGCTTTCGCTGACGGCAGAAAGAGAAAAGCCCCAGGTTAATATCCATCAACCTGAGGCCCCCTTTATGCCAAGCAACATAAAGGTAGCCTCTTACCTGTCGAAAGACAAGGAGGAGTATCAATGAAACAGCAGACGGTGATCATTATCACCGCCCTTATCCTTGTGACGGCCACGGCTGTCTTGTTGGTCGTCCGGAAGGAACTCTGTGAGGTGCGATTCCGAACCGGCGTTATGGAGGTTGCTGTCTCACTGGCTTACGAATCCAGGAAGTAAGAGCAATCGCGGCGGGGTTCGCCCCGCCGTTCCGGTTGTTGCAAAGCACAGGCTCTCAGGCACCCTTCTTTCCGCATCATTCCTCTGGTGCCGCAATACCTTGACGGACGGGTACTGACCTATAATCCCCCGTGTTTTGCCCATACTGTGATAAAGACACAAAACCGCGAAACCCATCATCATACTAAGTTGTTAACTTAATATTGTTAGCAAAAACACGATAAAGGGACTTATATGTATCCAGCCAACGGCACGGTTAGCCTTCTTTCTCCAAATACCTTAGCACGGACAGATGATCGGATAGTCACCACACCGGGAACGTTCCAAATCGCAAACCTTAATATGGCTCAGGTCACACTCTCATCGTCTTTTGGTGGCACACAATCCATTGTCACGGCATTTCAACCCACCGCCGTTAACGTCCAATCTCCCGCGCATAACTTTGCGTTGGCTCACTCGTTAGCAGCCTCTGCGCAACCTCCTCAGTTGTCTGGCTCGATACTAAGAACGCAACATCTGGTTCTCCCCCGTACGGGTGCCCTTCTGGAACAGATTTTTACGGACACAACTGCGCCCCCAGCTCGCGGCGATATACCGAATGTCACTCGAACCCAACGGGATGTCATTGAAAATCGAATCAACAATGCCTGGTTGCCAACCCCTTCAAGACGGATAAGACGAACGGAACGCCCGGCAGTGGTGCTGACACCAGAGATGCAGGCAAAGAAAGATGCGGAAGATCAGATGGTCACCACCCTGGAGAACATCGCCAATGCCACTTTTTCGCATTTTCGTCCGTTTCAGGACAACCTACTGAAGCATGCCTTGAACAGGCTTGGTGCAAACATGTCTGGCCAGGCCCTCTCCGACGCTACAGTAGATGCATTTGCAACCGTGCTACAAAGGCAGGCGCCACACAGCACCCAGCAGGAACTCAAAGAATATATTCGGCAAGTGAAGCTGGGCGAGCTGATTGGCAGGGTTACCGATTCAGTGCCGCCAACCGCTGCTGAAACGCGCACATCAACCGCCGCTGTGCTGCCTACCACTACTCCCCCCATCAAACGCAAAGTACCCGGACACCATGATTCCCCGCCACAAATGGCTAAACTCTCTCGTCGTAAGGAAAGCATTGATGAGGAGCTGAAACAAAAAGACGGTGAACTCGAAGAGCAATGGGTGAATCGTTTGCGGGGTCTGGGCTGTTCTTATCAAGTCATCCAGGAAACCACCGGATACGCTTCCGACATGTTACGTTACACCGGGCGCTTCGCGAATGTCCCTGCTGAAGCGATGGCGATAAAGAATGCAATGCCTCCTGAGAACATGTTCGAATCTTACCGTACGTATGCACTGGAGCTTGATAAGCGTTTACGACACCTTAACCTTTCCAACCAACAAAAATGCGCAATTCTGGACCGGACTCAACGCACCCTACAAGACTGGGGAATTATCAAGATACTGCACAAAAGATCGCTTCTGGCAATAAACAGGACCGATGTGACCAAATGCAAAACGCCATTGGAAGAGGCGATGAAGTACAAGAGGAAAAACCCTTCCCTTAACCCGCGAGACCTGATCGCCCTGACCGGTATAACGCAGACGGAGTTGGCACAACATCCCCTGTTCTGGAAGTTGTCAGAGGAGGGTGTGAAGGCCTTTCAAAAAGAAACACGGCGACGCGAACATGGCCCCAATGGGGAGAAACCTGAAACAGAGAAAGAGTTCGCCATCCGCCTCTTCCAGACGTATAACCTCGATCCAACGATGCCGGATTTGACGCTTACTGATATCTCACTGATTAGCCGCGTGAGCTTATCCACCATCAGAGGCCGCTGGCAACTTAAAAAGCCCACCGCCGAAACCGAAGCACTAAAATTACTTTATCCGCAGGAGGGTCGGCATCCACTGGATTGGGCTTTGTACATACGTCAACAGGACTACAGCATAACCCTCGAACAATTAAGTACCATTACGCAGTTGGACACCTGGACAATCTCCTCAGAGATTGACTATCTCGAATGGACCCCTGAAGCCCGTGAGGCAGAAAAAAACGTCCCACGCGATAGTCGGGATGATTACCAGTACTCGCTGTATCTCCATTTAGTCCGTCCCAATCTCTCTGCCGCAGAAATTTCCCGAGTAACCGGTTACAGAGTGACTTCAATGCGCGCAGACAAAAATGACCGTGGCGATTTTGCTGCGTTGTTTGGCAATAAATTCGCGCCGAGGTTTACGAAAGCGGTCGCAAGACGCGCAAAAAAACGACGCGCGGCATCTGCCAGCAAAATCGCCAGCGCGGTGGGCAGTTCTGTCATCAACACCGCCGCGGCCACCAGAAGATCGACAACGATTGCGGTTAACAGACGTTTATCTGCTGCGCAAAGCCACGGAACTTCGCCCACAACACCAACCGCATTCGTGGCTGCTCCTGTTACATTCCGTATGGAGGAATGGTATGAACCAACAGGTTTTGAACAGCCATCGCTCGTCCCCGTTGGCTACGTTGGTTTTTCCCCACCGCCGGCGATGATCAACCCTCCCCCCCTCATACCCTTTGCCCAGCCGCAACCGGATACCCTATCGCCGCCGCCTGCGTTGGCAACACCTGACACCGAAGATGTGCCCATGACTTCGCCGCAGATTATTGTTCACGCTCCCGAACCCATGCAGCACCTCCAGATGCCATCGTCTGCCATATCACCGCTACCCGCATTGGTGACACCTTATCCCGAGGATATTCGCATGACGCCACCCTCCATACGTTCTTCCGCATCGCGCCGGGATGGCTGGCTTGATGATTTACCCTCACTCCACTCCGACCTCGCCCAACTCTATGTCGGAGCTGACCCGCTGGAGTTGCCACTGCTCGAGCCAGACTTATCGACCGAAGAAACACCCTGGTTTCCTTCGGACAACGATATCATCCTGCTGGCAGAGGGGACATTTCGCCAGCCAGGAGGTATTCATAAGCAACACGTTGAATGGGTACTCCGCATGCTGGTTGCCAGCGTTGAATTCCCAAAAGATGTGGTGCTTAACATTACTGACCGGCGATACGGCGTAGACAATAATATGCAACTGCGCAAACCGAACACGACTCCCACAGCTAATGACAAGGTGATTTCGCTGGTAGCAAACCAGGATATGCATATCGGGAATTTTACGGCCGCCTGGTGGGAACTGAACCGCCAGGATGGGCAATATAGTCACGTCCCTGCCAATAGTGACTCATTATTTATCAGCATCAGTCAGGGACTGGCGGAATATGGTCTTACAACATTTATGGTAGAAACGCTCCATCATATGGTTGCGGATGAATTAGCATGTAAGCCCAGAGTATGGTTGGCGAATATGGATATGGATCTCTTACGGCAGCATCTGGAAACCGTCAGAAAAAATTTATCCCGTGAAAAGTATATACAATTATTTGGGGAGTCGCCTTAATTCCCCCGGGCTTTGCTATTCCTTGTCAGCCGCAGCGCGATTTATCGCGCTGTTTTGCGCAGTCGTGATAACGTAGCAGCGCTACTGTGATAAAGCTGATTTCAGCGATAAATCACTCTAATATCAAGTTGACACGAAACGCTCAGAGGTAAAATTCCTTCCGAATAAAAGATCATATTTATCTCCACGACAACATCAGCGCCTCACATATCTACCATTAAAAAGGGATTCAATATGAAATCCAGGGTGTTTCACTCACCACTCTCTTCCGGCTTTATCTACAGCACCTTAGCGTTAGCTTCACTTACCTATGTTGGTGAAGCTCAAGCGGTAATAGAAGGCAATCTGCTTCCTTATAAAGAAAAATGGGAAATCACCACGTCTGATTATGAACGAATTTCCCGCCAATTTAGCACGCGCACAGGGGTTGATTATATTCTCAATCACTACAGTAAAGTTATTTATAAAGTCTCACGCAATTCACCAGTGCAAGAGATAACGGTTCCTGATGAGACAGGGTTCAAAAGAACCCTGAGAGCCGATAAAGCGACATTAGGTTACGATGATAGACTCTATCTGCCAAACTCGACCTATGCCCCTTATTCTCAGGGCGCTCCGGAACAGATGAAGTCGCTGGAGATTTTCCGCCTGACTCCAGCGGGAGATCAACTGGAGTTATTACACCAGTCCGACTGCCAGAATCCGGAATTAAGCGATTGCCAATTTACCGTTCCGTTGCTGGTGTCAGAGAAGAACAGCGCCATTTATAGTGTCAGAAGGGATGGGAATCACTCCTGGCTTATGCAAACCGCACTGGATGGCGGTAATAAAAGCTGGCCCGAAATCCGTTTTGATACTGTCGTGACCGGTCAGATCATCAGTGCAGATGACCACCAACTCTATCTGCAAAGCAATTCACATTTCTATATTGTTGATCTGGATAGCGGGAACATTACTACTCAGGGTGAGTTACCCCCCTCACTGGCAGAAAACCCGCCAGCAACACCCCTTTCTCTTAGGAGCGACAACGGGAGCACGGCATTTGGCGCGACGGGCAACCAATTATTCAGGCTGAATATTTTTAATGGCACATCCCCGTTTGAACTGGCATGGGTCAAAGAAATGGCCGAAATTCAGGACATCGCCCTGCCGCCAAATCGGGATGTAATTTATGCCTGGGATGCGAAAGGCGAATTACGCTGGGTAACCAAAACAGAAGGGAATACCTCAAAAAAACGCGACATGAATGACAACATCAGGAAAATGCAATTCGATCCTGTGAGCGGTTGGGCGTATGTGATGTATCGTAAACTGCCTGGTGCCCAACTGACCGTTTCACTGTTGTCACCCAGTGGGGCAATTCACGATGCTATATTCAGATTCAGTGCTGATTATGCCTCACTGATGGATTCAGATATTAATTTAAAAAATAATATTTTATCCATCGCTGTCGAAAGCAAAGTCTATTATTTCGATTTAAGCGGCATAATGGATTATACAGACAGTGGTAAGAATCTGACAGGGTATGGTCTACCTGGCACCACCACCAGGTTTAGCTGGGAAATTGGCGAAGATTGTAGCCTGTGGTGTCCACAAGAAACAGGCACCGTGACTATTGATAACGCCAATACGACCTTGCTGAATCAATATCACTGGCCATTGCTCCTGGCGGAAAATGTCAATAAAAATAGTGATCTTATTCGCATTGGGGAAATGGACGAGGACGGAATCATTCGACCGATAGCGAGCGAGTACCGCAATAAAATATGGATATTAGATTTCTATAAGCAATACCGATATATTCTGGCTAACAAGGTTACACCACAACCTGAAATAGTCTCCTCATGGAAACTGAATCCTCTCCAGCCCGGTATCACGGCGGAGCGTAATCTGGCGATCGGCAGCAAAATTGAACTTAGCGTGACCCTGCCCAACGGCAGCAAACGCCGGCTGCCTGACTTTACAGTTTCGCGCAGTAGCAAATACTTCTGGCCCGCCGATCTCGCCCGATTTATCAATCGCCAGGCGAGTCTACTTGATCTGCCCATCGCCGCAGGTGAAAGGCTGAGTGGCGATGCGCTGACATTTCCCTCCAGCCATTACCGCAATATGTTGTGGGTTCCTGCTAATGAGAGTTATACGCTGCAATATAGCATAAAACCGTAACCCTTATTTGATCCTGCTGACCGACTTTTCATCCGGATCAAATATTTCCTCGCAAGAACTATAAATAATGGACCTTACTTATTATGAAAACCCGGATTTCCCACGCATCAACAAGTTTGCTTTACCGCACATTATTGCTATCTTCTCTCACCCTTGCTTCGAACACATGGGCCTCCGTCACTGCTGAACCACCGCATTATAAAGACAAATGGGAGGTATTCACTTCTGACAAGGAACGAATCTCCAGAATTTTTATCACGCCACAAGGAACAAATTACATTCTTAATGAGGTCAGTGATAGCCTGTATAAAACTTCGCGTAACAATCCGGTAGAGAAAGTAACGCTGGCAAGCGCAGAAGGATATCGCAATCACATCCTGTCCCGTTCATCCACGTTAGGTTCCGATACCAATATGTATCTGGCAAACCAATACGGCAAGCAACCTTCGATTTCATCTCCAGATGGTACTTATGAGGAACTGGTGATTTATCGCCTCTCTCCACAGGGTGAACAACCGGAATTATTGTTAAGAACCGAATGCCAGAATAAGGCTATCACCCAATGCGGATTTACCACGCCTTTGCGCATATCTGAAAAAAATAACGCGGTATATGGCACCAGAAAGGATGGCAACCGTTCCTGGCTGACGCAAACGTCCCTTGATGGTAGTAGCAAAAACTGGCATGAAATCCGCTTTGACAGTATCGTGCTGGCTCAGGTGATCAGCAGTGATGAGCGCCAACTCTATCTGCAAAGCGACACGCATTTCTACGTGGTGGACTTAACCAGCGGTACCATTATCAGTGAGGATGTATTGCCGCCTGCGCTGGCAGATGGAACCTTGCAAAAAACGCTTACGCTCACCTCGGATGACGGTAAAACTGTCTTTGGTGTGGCGAAGAACAAACTATTCAAACTTAATCTGTTCAATAGTGTTTCTCCATTTGAGCTGGCATGGGTCAAAGAGATGAATGCGGCTCTGGATCTGGCCCTGCCACCTGGACGGGATATTTTCTATGCCTGGGATGAGAATGGCACCCTGAATTGGGTGACTAAATCTGAAGGTAAGACGATTAAACAGATTCGCCTGGATGCGGGTATTAAAAAAATCCTCTTTGATGCGGCCAGCGGCTGGGCATACGTACTGGACCAACCATTTTTGGCAAATGAGCTACGCGTATTTCTGTTGCCGCCCAACGGGGCGCTAAACCATGTACTGTTTTCCTTTCATCATGATTATAACCGGCTGGAAGATGCTGATATTTCCGTACAAGACCGCGTATTATCTATTGGGGTTGAGGGAAAAGTATTCCATTATGATCTCTCCTATATGATGGATTTTTCTGATACCGGGAAAACACTCTCTGGATACACTTTACCTGGGTCAACAACCACGTTTGGCTGGGGAACCGGAAAAGCCTGTGATCACTGCCCTCCTCGTGAGACAGGAGAAGTCACGATTGATAACGCCAATACCACCATGCTGAATCAATATCACTGGCCATTAGCCCTTGCGGAACATGTGAATAAAAACAGCGATTTGTTACGCATTGGCGAAAAAGATGAGAATGGCGTGATTCGCCCACTGGCAAGTGTATATCGTAATAAGATTTGGGTTTTTAACCGCTATAAAGACGAAGGCTTTAACCTGGAGCAACAGGTCACACCCCAGCCGGAGACCGTCTCTGCGTGGAAACTGAATGCAGCACAATCTGGTATTACCGCAGAGCGTGATTTGGCACCCGGAACCGAAATTGACGTGACGGTAACGCAACCGGATGGGAGCAAACGTCCATTGCCGGTGTTTAAAGTCACGCGGGGCAGCCAATATTTGTGGCCTGCCGATCTGGCGCGTTTTATCAATCAGCAGGCTAACCTGTTGAATCTGCCAATTGCTGCCGGTGAAAGGTTGCATGGTGATGAACTGAGCTTCCCTGTCAGCTATTACCGCAATATGCTATGGGTTCCGGCCAATGCAGATTATACCGTGCAATATCGCGTGAAGCCGTAGTGATCAGCCCTCTCCCTGACCTGTCGTCAGGGAGAGGAGTCGGAGATCAACCAGAGATTTTTATATCTGTTATCCCTTCGTCTTTAAGCACATCGGCAATTTGGTGCGCTTTTTATAACCACAACAGGAAATTTATTGGATGTGTAATGTGACTTTCGCTGAAAACAGATTAAGTCAGGAAAGCCGTATCAGCTTACTCCTCCTCGATTTTCACTTTATCCCCCGCCGCATCCTCAATGGCTTTTCTCAGCCTTTCAGCCGTCACATCATCTAACTGACCAATCTCGCCTGGCTCAGCGGCATGTTGCGCATCGAGTAATTCCCAACCTTCTGCCGCCATCACGGAAAGGATCGCTTTAGTTACCCCTGCTGGATTTGGACGGGCGCTAAATGTTACTTTTTTCATTTTACATACCCTTATCAGAGATTCTGGTTCACCCAGAATTTACCCAACGCCTGGCTGACAAAAACGTGAAGTGAGGCAAAGTGAACACCAGATTGCGACAAATGCTGAGCGCACAAGGACCAGGCTAAATCATGCGTGCCAATATGATCGAATTTATCCAGATCTTTACCCAGGTGGTGGAGCTGGGCAGCTTCACCAAAGCGGCCGATGTCCTGCAATTACACCGGCCTGCGGTGAGTAAAGCGATTCAGCAGTTGGAAGCTGAACTTGGGGTAAAGCTGTTACATCGTACCACCCGTAAACTCAACGTCACCGACGAAGGTGATGCGTTCTATCATCGCGCCAAACTGCTGCTGACCGATGTGGACGATATGATGTCCAGTTTCTCTGCCACTCAACCACCTCGTGGCCGACTCCGGCTGGATGTCCCGCTCGCGCTGGCCCACACGCTGCTCATCCCCCATCTGCCGAACTTCATCAACCGCTATCCTGAGATTGAGGTGGTACTGGGATCGTCAGACAAAAGGAGTGACTTGATCGCCGAAGGCGTCGATTGTGTGATTCGCCTTGGCGAACTACAGGATTCCAGTTTTATCGCCAGACGACTGGGTGAGATCAAGATGGTGACCTGTGCCGCACCGGCTTACCTGCAACAGCACGGAGATCCACACACGCTTGATGATCTGGCACAACATCAGGCGGTGAATTTCTTCAGCGAAAATAGCCGCGAAGTGATGGCGTGGAGATTTATCGTTGAGGGTGAAGAAGTCGCGTATCGCCCCACCAGCAACCTGTTGGTAGACAACTCGGATATTTTGCTGTCGTGCGCGCTGGCGGGGTTGGGAGTCATCCAGGCCAGTTGTATCGCGCTGGCTCCGCATATCGCATTAGGGGCGTTAAAGGTCGTACTGCCGCATTATCCTTGCGTTGCTAAACCGGTGTCGATTATGTACCCGGACAAACGCCATCTTGCCCCCAAAGTGCGCGTCTTTATCGACTGGTTCAGTGAACTGTTCATCCAACAACGCGGATTGTTACCAAACCAATAACACTGAAGTTCCCGAACAAACATTTTTGCCACGTCAGTCACCCCGTAGAGTAATTGGCTACGCCACTTAATTACGAGGTCTGAAAATGTCTAAAGTTGTCAGGTTTAACCGCACCGGGGGACCGGACGTGTTGGAAATCATCAATGAGCAGGTCCCTGCTCCCGCGGCTGATGAGGTGCAAATTCGTGTTCACGCGATTGGGTTAAACCGCGCCGAGATCATGTACCGCAACGGTCAGTACGTTATTGACCCGGTGTTCCCGGCCCGCCTTGGCTATGAAGCTGCCGGTGTGGTTGTGGCCGCTGGTGACAACGTCACGGAATTTCACCCAGGTGATGCCGTCAGCGTCATACCTTCTTTCATGTTCAACGAATATGGTATGTATGGCGAGGTCGTTAATGCCCCGGTTCACGCCCTGGTAAAACACCCTGAGAATCTCTCTTTCGCCACCGCAGCGGCCAGTTGGATGATGTATGTCACTGCCTATGGCGCGCTGGTGGAATTCGGTAATGTGCAGGCGGGCCAGAACGTCATTATTCGTGCGGCATCCAGCAGCGTCGGATTGGCAGCAATCCAGATTAGCAATATGCTCGGTGCCAAACCGATCGCCCTGACCCGTACCAGCGAAAAAAGAGAGATGTTGTTAAAGGCAGGTGCGGCGGCGGTGATCGCTACCGACGAGCAGGATATGGTAGCGGAACTTCAGCAGGCCACCGCAGGACAAGGAGCGCACATCGTTTTCGATCCTGTCGGCGGCCCGGATGTGGCAAAACTGACTCAGGTGATGGCATCCCAGGGGATGTTTTTCCAGTATGGCGCACTCGACAGTCGCGATATGGTTGTCCCGGTATTTGATATTCTTGGTAAACACCTCACGCTGTGCGGTTATGAACTGTTTGAAATCACGACTGATGCAGAAAGACTGGCGCGTGCAAAATCCTTCGTGCTTGAGGGGTTACGTAGCGGCAAGCTGCAACCCTGGATTGATAAAACCTTCAGTCTCGATGAGATTGCAGAAGCCCATCGCTATATGGAAGCGAACGGTCAGGTGGGCAAGATTGTTGTGACTATCTGAAAAAACACTGAAATCAGGGAGTACCGAATGAATATGCAACCCAACTGGCAGGCACCGGCAATTAATCGTAAACAAGTCGGCGATATGCTCGTCACCATGCTGAGTGATGGCTATCTCGATGTTTCCTTTGAGTTGTTGTCGGGCATTGATGGCTCAAGAGCTGAAGCGTTACTCCAGCGACGCGGTGCACCGGTCGCCCCGCGCATCAACATCAACGTTTATGTGGTTCAGACCGCGCAGCGTACCATCCTGATCGACAGCGGTGCTGGCGGAATTAAAGGCTGGGGAGGCAGATTGCCGGTGGCGCTGGCGGCAGCAGGGATCGACCCACTCCAGATTGACACCATTTTGCTGACCCACGCCCATCCTGACCATATTGGTGGCCTCGCTGGGCCTTTGCAGACGCCGCTATTTCGTCATGTGCAACAGTTGTTTGTGCATGAAAAGGAGTTAGCGTTCTGGCGTGATGAAACCATTGCGGCCAGCGCCCCGGATGGGTTTCGTCCCTATTTTGAGCTGGCGCGTAATGCGTTTGGCGCTTACGACCAGCAGTTGGTGCCTTTTCGCGAGGAAGCGATTTTACCGGGCATTCAGGCCGTCCCGCTGTTTGGGCATACGCCGGGACACAGCGGCTATCTGCTCGGGGATGAGAAAGCATCATTGTTGATTTGGGGTGACATTGTGCATTTCCCGCATATCCAGGTGACACAACCTGAGGTCACCATCGCGTTTGACAGCGATCCCGCCGCTGCCGCGCAGGTTCGCAGCAAACTGCTGGATCGCGCCGCCAGTGACAACCTTGCCGTCAGCGGAATGCATTTTAACTTGCCAACTACCGGTAAGGTGGTACGCGAGGGCAATAGCTTCGCACTCAACTATGACCTCTGGTCACCGGTGATGTGAAGAGTGGGTGGCGCGTTACATCGCGCCGCTACAATCACATCTCCATAAGGATTGGCGAAATGGCCCAATTTTAAAGACAGCCCAGCTGGGGCATGTTAAAATTATCAAGATACCAGCGGTCTTGCTCATGCCTAAAACAGCTTACTTAACTGTAGAAAATAAAGTACGTAACCTTGCAGCAGCTCACCATGTTTCTGCAAGTCGCGACGATACCAGCAGAATGGCTGTAGCGATAACACGTCTTGCTGGTGATACCGTCGAACTGGACACTGTGGAACAGATGCTTGTGAATTTAAAACGTAAAGGCGTCCTCACAAAATCGGAGACTCTTTCCATCCAGGCAGATTATCTCAGAGAAAAAAGAGATGCTGGTAAGAATCTGAATGCATGACATTCGATCCTTTTGGTGATTTCAACACTGCTGGTTACTTACAGAACTCGTTAGGATTGAAAAATCCAAATGAAGTTAAGGAATCAGAACATCTGGCTTTTGAATCAAGTATTGAAGATGCGCTGGATTACCTGGCTAGTCTCGAAGTCATTGATTATGATGATGTACTGAAGGTTCATGAGATCCTGTTTTCTGGCTTTTACCCTTGGGCAGGTAAAGACAGAAATGCATTAGTTCCCCATCTGGCAGTTTTTAAAGGTTCTCCAGAAAATCCTCGACATACCACTTTCGAACACCCCTATTATATCCGACCTGCAATTGACTACGTTTTACGCCTGGCTTCAAATCAAGATGGTTTTAAAAATAAGCCAGGGGAAGTGATGGGGGCATTAGCTTTTGCACATCCCTTACTCGATGGCAATGGGCGAACATTACTTCTTGTTTTTATGGAACTTTCATATCGGGCTGGCTTCTCAATAGATTAGGGGAAGACCAACAAAGATGAATATCTAAGTGCGCTTAGTGAAGAAATAGCGGAGCCTTCTAAAGGCCATCTTGATAAATATTTGAATCCATTAATCGTTGAAATTTCAAGCCGAAATGATTGGCCTAAAATGATTGGCGGAATAAAAGGATTAGACGGCCTCGATAAAGATGATGTGACGTATGAAAGTCTGGATGTTCCTGAAGTACAACGAATATATAAAAAGGAGTCATATTTCTCATATCGTGTAAAAAAATACGACAATGATTAATTTACCCGGATATTCTGCGATTTAATATGTTGCCAAAAACGTTCCGCCGCCAGATTCAGCCTCGCGCCCGACCGATACACATAGGCCGAGATCGGTAACGACAAGGTGCCATCCAGAATCATCAGCTTGCCCTCACGTAGTTCACGCTGAATCGAATATTGCGGCAGCCACCCCACCCCATGCCCGTTTACAATCATACGTTTAAGCAACTCACTCATCGAGGAGACGAAGCTGAGGGTAAAGGTATTGTCAGGGATTTTATCGATCACCTGATTCACCTGACGTCCCATATAACTGTCGTTGGCATATTTCATCAATGGCAACCCGCCGTCGTTGAGCCGAAACAACGGTCTGCCATCAACATCACAGGGTGAAACCAGATGCAAAAATGAATCGAATATTTTGTGGTGGATAAAGGGGTAATTCATAAACTCTTCGTTGTAGAAGGTCAGGATAAAGTCGCTTTTCCCTTCTTTGAGGTTATATACCGCCTCATCCACGTTGATGGATTCGACATAGTGAATCCTTTCAGCGCTGTCGGCAAAACCGGCAATTAACGTCGGAAGCAACAAAACCGACAGTGAGGGAGCGGCGTCGAATTTGATACTCTGACGGAAATTGTCCAGTCCTTTGATCCGATTCAGTTGGTAATCCATATCATCCAGCATATTGCGCGCGTAGCCGACAAAACTTTTACCCTGGCGGGTAAGTTGCAATGGATTAACGCTGCGATCGAAAATGGCGAAGCCAATCGCTGATTCCAGCGACTGAATACGACGGCTGAATGAAGACTGGGAAATGTTGCGCTTTTCAGCGGCTAACGTGAAGCTCCGTGTCTCTTCCAGAGCGATAACATCATAAAACCACTTCACTTCCAGATTACTGACCATCGCGCTGATTCTCACAAAATCTTATTTGTCGCCATGCAAATTATGCATGGCATATAGAAATTATGCAATCAATGCATCTGAATGTTGGTGCTAGTATCCTGAACAGTTGCATAACTGAACTTCGCCATTTCATTAACAGCTCAGTTAACTATCAAACAAACTATCGGCCGCAGTGCTATGCAGCCCAATATTCAGCCAGCAATCAGTCAGGTATAACATGTCCAGCTCTGAGAAGATTAAAACAGCCCTGTCAGATTTAGGGATTACCCGCGTAAGCGAAGTGATCTACAACCCCGATTATGACCTGCTTATCGCACATGAAACCTCGGCAACGCTTAACGGCTATGAACGCGGTGTCATGACGGCTTCCGGGGCGGTCGCGGTCGATACCGGTGAATTTACCGGCCGCTCGCCGAAGGACAAATATATTGTCCGTGATGAGCTAACCAGAGATACCGTTTGGTGGTCTGATGCGGGTACTGGCCGTAATGATAACAAGCCACTTTCCCCGTCGGTGTGGGCTGAGCTGCGTCATCTGGTATCAAACCAGTTATCTGGCAAGCAACTTTACGTGGTGGACGCCTGGTGTGGTGCCAGCAATGACTCAAGACTGGCGGTGCGCTTTATTACCGAGGTAGCCTGGCAGGCCCACTTTGTGAAAAACATGTTTATCCCGCCTTTAGCGGAAGAGCTGGAAAATTTTGAACCTGATTTTATTGTGATGAACGGGTCAAAATGCACCAATCCGCACTGGCAGACGCAGGGTCTGAACTCTGAAAATTTCGTCGCATTTAACCTGACCGAAAAGATGCAGCTGATTGGCGGCACCTGGTACGGCGGAGAAATGAAGAAAGGCCTGTTCTCGGTGATGAACTATTTTCTGCCGCAGCGCGGTATCGCCTCTATGCATTGTTCCGCCAACCGTGGTGCTGCGGGCGATGTGGCGTTGTTCTTCGGTCTTTCCGGCACCGGTAAAACCACCCTCTCCACCGATCCGCTGCGTGAGCTGATTGGTGACGATGAGCATGGCTGGGATAACGAAGGTGTCTTTAACTTTGAAGGCGGCTGCTATGCCAAAACCATCAATCTGAGCGAAGCGGCAGAACCAGAGATTTACCGTGCTATTCGCCGTGATGCGCTACTGGAAAACGTGGTGGTGCGTGAAGATGGTTCAGTCGATTATGCCGACGGCAGCAAAACCGAGAACACCCGTGTTTCATACCCGCTGGCACATATTGAAAACATCGTTAAACCGGTTTCCCGTGCGGGCAATCCATCCAAAGTGATTTTCCTCGCGGCAGATGGTTTTGGTGTGTTACCGCCCGTATCACGCCTGACGACCGACCAGATGAAATACCACTTCCTGTCTGGCTTTACCTCTAAACTGGCCGGGACGGAACGTGGGATTACCCAACCTACCCCAACCTTTTCTGCCTGCTATGGTGCTGCCTTCTTGATGTTGCATCCGACGCAATACGCGGAAGTGCTGGCGGAGAAAATGGCGGAAAGTGGTGCTGAAGCCTGGTTGGTCAACACCGGCTGGAATGGCGAAGGTAAACGACTTTCTCTGCGTGATACCCGCAATATTATTCGGGGCATTCTGGACGACAGTATCGTTCTCGGTGATAACACGCTGCCGGTATTTGGCCTGCTGATCCCGGATGCTGTGCCAGAGGTGGAGTCTCACCAGCTTGACCCACGCAACGGCTGGGCAAGCGCGGAACAATGGCACGATGCAGCAGACAAACTCGCGAGCCTGTTTATTACTAACTTCAGTCAATATGCGCAGACCCCGGAAGGTGCCCGGATTGCACTGGCGGGGCCAAACCTGGCGTAATTTATCTGCGACCCGTCACTGCGCTTGCAGATGACGGGTCACGCTGCCGTAATAGTTGAGGGTTGTCGTTCAGCTCGTACTTCACGGAATTCAGCAGCGAGACGGAATGCGTCAACATCTCGTATCGATACAACAACAGCATTAACGCTCCCGGTGTTTCATTCCTTAACCAGGGAAAGTTTATAAACAATGTCCTGATGCTGTCCCTTGTTTCAGCCTCCGACTTAACATCGATTGTGCGCAAAAATGCGGAACACATCGACAGATCCAGCTTTGACAAATCAGCTTTGCTGGCATCCCATGCCGCTTTAGCCGCAGCCTCGTTTAACTCTCCTGCGTGAATATGTTCAACCAGCGACGTGATGATCTTTTCTAAACAGAGTGTGTCCTTATCAGGCGTAAGTAACTGCACTTCATGAATTAACATCAGCCATTTTATTTCATCGCTAATAATAATATTCAACAGCTTTTGCAACAGATGACAGCGTTTCTTCACGCACTCCCAGCACAACAAAATCTGATCTGACCCGGGGAGAACAGCACCGTCAACTGGTGCTAAATATACGGGTAACTGCGAGATAAAGGGTAAACCTGATTCCATTGTTATGATTGCCGACGGAAGACGCGCCTCCATCAGGCGCGTTTCATAGTCACACGCTGACGCAACCATAAGCCGAGCTTTTTCAGCGTTTGCATATTTTATTACATTACGGACAATTTTCTCTTGTGGATTGATACCAGCGCAAAAAGCGACTTTTGTCAGCCGATGCCAGGTAAATTGCTCATCCGGAAACGCGTTCAGAAAATTTACAAGCCATTCAAATTGCTGAGCCACCTTTCGAACCAATGTTCCGGGCTGATTGTGCTGTATCCAAAGACTCATGTCAGTTGTAATATCGGCGTCAGCGATACTCCAGCAAGTACTAAGAAGATTAAAATGAGGTATATGAGTGCCACATGCTTTTAGCTTTTGCTGCCAGGCAGAAGGGGTGAGTAAGATATTTTTTTCAATTAACCTCTCGGCCATAAAAAACATGGTTCTTCTCTGATCCAGTTCAGGATACATACCCTTGATGTTATTGTATATTTCAACAAAATCTTCATCAATGCGCTTATGTTTATACCTAATGATTCCCTCGACCACTTCCTGATTAACTGTCAAACCACGGCACTGCATTTTAGAAATCAATTTTTTTATTTTCGGCGCCGTTAATATACAGTCATCGCAATGGAAAATAATGTCCTTTAACGCTTCAATTTGGGTCAGGGGATCACGCAGTAACTGAAATTTTTGTATAATAATATCATCAAGTTCCGTTGTACTGGTGTAAATTACAGAAGATATACTCGTAGAACTTTGCGATACCGTTATCTTCTGTAAGGGTAGCTGAAGAGGAATTACCGTTGACAGGGGGGCCGACGCGTTTGAAATGACATTTGATGCAGGCATTCTGATCATAAAAACCCCCACTGAAAGCCGGGACGCTGAAAATTGAAACCCAGGACGCCACAAATTTATTCCATGAAAGAGAAGATACGCCCTCGAATAGCGTCGTTATTATAGTGCACATATCCGATGATCTTTCTCAACCACGATAATAACTCAGTAGTGAGAGGAGTCGCATGTTGAATAGCAGCATGACAGGCGCAATTCATGATATGAGATGTTAAAACCTGCGTTATTAAGAGTAATTTCCCACCTTTTCAGTTCCTTAGGCTCTCCCTGTCATCAGAAGAACGAACGTCAAACCAGGGGCGTTTTTTCACCATGAAAGTTATCTGAAAGAGGTGAATCAGACCATTTTTGTGATTCCCACGACAAATTCGCATTATCACGCTAGCTGACAGGTGCTTGGATCTCACACAATGGAATATATATACCTACATGAATATATATTCATGTAGTACAGGATACTTCGACGAGCTGCATGGATCGGCATGTAAGCCGGACATCGGCATTCGCATCATAGCCGTGGTTTAAGGAGAACATCTTATGAGTACCTGGAACTACCCAAAATTTGGCGCGGGCCTGTGGCACTTCGCTAACTATGTTGACCGCTATGCGGTGGATGGTTATGGACCCGCGCTGAGTACGCTGGAACAGATTCGCATCGCTGGTACAGTAGAAGATCTTTCGTATGTTGATGTCCCCTATCCCTTTACCGAAGGTGTCAGTGTCAGCGATGTCAAACTGGCCCTGGCGGACGCCGGCTTAAAAGCTATCGGTGTTACCCCGGAGATCTACTTACGTCGTTTTTCGCGAGGTGCATTTACCAACCCGGATCCGACTTTGCGCAAACAGGCATTTGAACTGATGCATGAAGCCGTCAGTGTGGTACGCGAATTGGGGGCTAACTATGTCAAGGTTTGGCCAGGTCAGGATGGTTGGGATTATCCATTCCAGGTCGACCATAAAAATCTCTGGCGACTGGCGGTTGATGGCATGCGCGAGCTGGCGAGTGCGAACCCGGATGTTAAATTTGCCATTGAATACAAACCGCGTGAGCCTCGGGTAAAAATGACCTGGGATTCAGCTGCACGTACATTACTGGGTATTGAGGAAATGGGGCTGGATAATGTGGGTATCCTGCTGGATTTCGGTCATGCCTTATTTGCCGGAGAATCCCCTGCCGGTTCCGCGCAACTGATTATCGATCATGGCCGCCTGTTCGGCATGGATGTGAACGATAACCTACGCGGCTGGGATGATGACCTGGTGGTGGGAACGGTACATATGACCGAGATCTTCGAGTTCTTCTACGTACTGAAGATCAATAACTGGCAGGGTGTCTGGCAGTTGGATCAGTTCCCGTTCCGCGAGGATAATGTGGAAGCAGCTAACCTGTCGATTCGGTTTTTGAAGCATGTCTATCGTGCGTTGGATAAGCTGGATATTGTGGCGTTGCAGGTTGCGCAGGTGGAGCAGAATCCGCTGCTGGCGCAGAGGATTATTCAGAATGCGTTGCTGACGGCTATTGAGGAATGATGGGATCACAGGATGCAACCTGAGCCTGATTAAAACAGGCTCAGGTCGTGGTAAAACCATACGTAAACGTCGGCTTATTCGGCTATCAAGTAGAAATATTAAAATAAAGTCAGTAAATCAACCAGTAAACACATCCCTGACATGTTTAAATACAGGAGGGGAAAGTCTTGATCGCAACCTTGAAATCATGGAAGTTTGAATATACATAATTATGATGGAAATTAAACATGCGATAAAATACTTAACCAAGAAACTATATTGAACATGAGAGGAGATGAAAAACTCCACTACAGGTATATGCCACAAATATATCCATATGCTGTTAGATGACACAAAGACAATAAAATCCTTAATCATTCCATTAGCAACGACGGCCACCTTATTAACAAACAAACCAAGGGAGAATATCATAAAAAACGCATAACTTAGATAATACCCGCTTGGCGGATACTTATACTCTTGAGTTGATACAACAGTGTTGAACTCTGACTTATATAAAAACAAAAAAGTAACAAAGGCAATGAATGATAAAAAAGCGATCAAAACCTTAGTAATTCGAGAAAACTTATGGTGATTTACACCCAACATAAAAACAGCACCATAAGATAAAACAGGCAACAAATAGTTGTTAAGTACATTAGCAACCCACCCTGGCCAGGAAACACTCTCATGGACATAAACAAACTGATTCATAACAAGAAGAATCATTGCAAAAGATAAAACACTCCACTGTGAGAGTTTAAATGTAATAACTTTCAACATTGGTGCAACAATGGCTATCAGTAAAAATATCCTGATTATCCATGTATAACCCAATGAGTCACTTAAACCATCCGTTGAATCTATAAATAGAATCGTATTGAGATAAGAGCTGATAGTATTGTATTTTTCAAAAAAAACAGGAAAGAAGAAATGAACAACCAGGTAGAAAAAGGTAACGAATATCCAAACAGGGAATACTAGCCTTTTTATCCTCGCATGTATATACTCCAGGAAACCTTTACCTCCGCTCGAGAGAGCAAAAGATAAGCCTGAGACAAAAACCATCATTGGAACATCGAAATTTCTTAATTGCGCTATTACGCCAGGAGGCCTGACATGCGCCAATATTATTAAGAAAAGGCCGATACACCTGAGAATATCAATTGATAAATCTCTTTCCTTCATCATATATGCATTCTTCTCTTAGGATGCCTGCTTAATACCCATCAGCATTATGCTGCCAATATTTCTGTTTGTAGGAAACCATTTAATGTCAGGTAAAACAAGTTCCTTCTCTTTTCGAAGAAGGTATAGGTAAGTTGTGACTTATATTCACGCAATTTTTTCAACGTAATGAGTAAAGTATCACAGATTCTCTCATCATCCCAACCACGCAAGATTAGCAGGAAAACTCGCATTCTGGCGCTATCATCTTTATGTTTAAAAGGTCTAACTTTTTTAAATAACTTAGCACCTTGAAAGTAATCAAACACATCTTGCGTTCGGACATCAAGGGCTATAAAGGAAACATCACAAACAGATTGAAGAATAAACACCTCAAGCTCATTATTAAAAATTAAGACAATATTTCTGGACTTTGAATTAATCTCCCCTCTACTTAATGCCGAAAGGAAATGGTGAATATCACAGACAAATAAGTTCATCTTATTATACGGCATGTCACGAGAAAGTTTCTCTATTGCATATTCGATGAATTTATTTTCCAGATGAGTGATAAGTGGCTCGAGTTTTATCACATTAACTCCATTAAATAAGTCAGAGGATATTAATAGGCACCGTCGCGTTTTAGCACTACGCCAACCGTTTTGAACAGAATCGCGATGTCATTCCATAACGACCAATTTTTTACATACCAGGAATCAAAATAAACGCGAGTTTCATAATCAACATCGTTACGACCGCTGACCTGCCACAAGCCGGTCATGCCGGGTTTTGCCATCAGATAATAATCGACATCGCCAGCGTAACGACTCAGTTCATCTTCAATAACCGGACGCGGGCCTACCAAGCTCATATCTCCACGGACTACATTCCACAACTGAGGTAATTCATCCAAGCTAGTCTTGCGGATAAAATGACCAACTTTAGTGATGCGTGGGTCATTCTTCAGCTTGAAATCTTTGTCCCATTCAGCTCGTGCAACCGGATCAGTTCGCAGCACCTCTTCCAGAACTTCTTTCGAATTGATTACCATTGAACGGAACTTAAGACACTTAAATTTCCGTCCATTGAGACCGACACGTTCGTGCCCATAGATCGGGGTGCCACCATCCCGGCTGACAAGATAACCCAAAATTAACAAAGCCGGAGATAACGCGATAATGATACCCAGTGCGCCAACAATATCGAATGTTCGTTTAAGGAACCGGGATGTACGTTTCGCAAGATTGTTATTTACACGCAAAATCATAACTTCATGACTGAAAATATACGCCATATCTGTGCCATAAAGCGGCACACCACGAAGTGTCGGGATAACTGAAACTGAACGACAATTACGTCTCGCAAGATTTTTCAACCAGTTATCCCGATGCTGGCTTTGTTCTGACTCAACGGCAACAATAAACTGCGTTTCTGCGTTTGTGATTAACCAAAGATCCTGCTCATTTCTTAATACCGGAATACCTTCAATATTAGCCTGTGGACAGTTGCCATCAACATCATAGTAGGCAACGACGTCATACCCCATAACCTCCTCACTTTGCAGTGCCTTCCAAGCCTCTTGAGCATTTTTGCTACTGCCAATGATCACTGTCTGTTTTTTCCACATGCCAAAATGATTCAGCAAGCGTCGTGCAATCGCCCGCCCTACGGGGATCACAATTAAGGCCAGTAACCAGGTAAGTACCCAGACGAAACGTGACATTTGCCACTGTGATAGCGCAGTAATTGACAAGTCTATTACCGAAAAAATGAGGACAGTGCGGAAGATCTCTTTAAGCTCAAACCAGAAAGGTTTGCGATACGTGAAATGGCGCAGACGAACCCAGAACCATCCAACACATACAATTGACAAACAAATATGCGTGACGATTTTAAGATTGAGGTCTTTTGCAGAGATATCTGCAAGTGGAGAATGAGAGAGTGACTCAATTAATGCCAACGCAATAAATAAGGCGGCATTGAAAAATATCAAATCTGAAAAAGCCAGAGAGATCTTGGTGAGCAAGTTTTTATAAGTAAAGTCTGAGGTAATGTGTATGCGTTGCTGTAGTGTATTCATATGAATAGACCCGATCAGTTAAACCGTTAATGATTAACTTAATTTGATTTAAATATTATATTAGAGGGAAATCTATCAGACACTTTGTGTCTTTAATGATGAGTTGATAAAAACCCTTCTGAATATCCCTACCATATAGAAATCAAGATAAATTTGCATTTGAAAACATGAACTATTATCTGGTTGCACCAAGGTCATATTTTAGTTGATGCTAAACTAGCAAGAATGCGCTCTATGGCATGTGACTTATTTGTTGGGCTATCATTTCTAAACAAAGAATGACCAAGTGTATTAACAATCTGGATAGTTATTTCAGATGATTGTAAATCCAAAGTTCCGAGGCGTTCAAAGAACCCACAATTGACTTCTCTAAGAGTAAACTTGCTGTCAAAAACCTCCACGTTGATAGCTTTAAACTTAGCCACAAGAGAAAAGTAGATTACTAATCCTGTTCCCAAGGAACGCAATAACTTTTTTGCATTAATTTCGACACCATCATTACTCTTCAGTGCAGAATCATCAATAATAGGAAAATGAACCTTTCCATCCCCCCTCCCAATAATGTTGGGCACTTGCAGGTCGACATGATCTCTGTAATAAAAATCCAGATTCTTTAAATATTTTCTTCCTACATAACTCTCATCATCAAAAAATATGAACCGCTCGTACTCATTGTATTCATCAATGATAGAATTAAAAATAAAACTTACCAATCGACCATCCAAGAACTGCTTTAGAATAATACTCCGAACATAAAACCCCAGTGTGTGAATAAAATCCTTATCAAATTCTAGTGGGTTAGGCCCGTAGTTAACAATCATCAGATCCACATTAGAGAATTCTTTGTTCATCAAAGAATTTAGTGTTAGTGAGTCTTTATAGATTTTACCATACAAAACCACTACTAACATTGTTCTACACATAGGAAAACCTTAACCCATCGAGATGATAATAAGACGAATCGCACTCATTAATTGTTATATATCAACAAGTATTAATGAGTAGTCTTAAACTCAGGAATAGCTCACTTCTTTGCTCAGCTTAAATGCCTTCCATTTACTTTGAATATAGTTGCCCAGTTCAAGTTGGAATCGTTCTGCGGAGAAC
>NZ_CP024637.1:442340-656760 GCF_009728735.1 Pantoea phytobeneficialis | reverse complement strand
ATGATGGGCAGCAGCAATGAAGGGGAGATGAAGTTTAAAACCGGTATTGCGGGAGAGGATCGCTATATCGATTATTCCGCCCGAGCCCACGAGGGCGTATGGCAGGTAAAAGAAACCCGGCCGGTGCTGGAGCTACACGCCTATTTTATGCAACCGGGGCATGTACTCACTGAAAATGAATTGAGTGCGGTGAATTTTTATTACAAAACGCAGTTTACCGGCGGCCGGGTTATTGGTTCTCAGCAGCGTATGGAATATCGGTTGTTGCGGAACAAAACCGACCAGGAAATTGAAGAGATGGCGAAATATGGTGACCCGGTCAAATTCAGTCAGCACTCGGCCATTGTGATGGACCCGATCGTGCAGGAAAAAGCGGTGGCGTATGACCTGGCGATTGGTAACTGTATGGCATTTGAGGATCCGGAATTCTGGCTGCGACTGAGAAAGCTGGCCGACTGGCGGCATAAATATAATCCGAATGAGGATACAAACCGATATTATCATACCGGTAAATTAAATGATAAGAAGACCAAAGAGTTCATGAATAAACCTGATAACACCTTACCCAAAGGTGAGTTTGGCGTTGTCAATGAATTCCATCCGGCTGTAAAAATTGAACCTGCCCGTCCACCAGAATTCCATAATAAAGAGATTCCGTTGCCTCAATGGGATATGCCGGAACCTTCAAGTCATAAAGATCTTCCCGCAACGGGCCACAAAATGGTGTTTTGAATATGATGAAATATATATCGATGATAGCGGTTCTTGCGATGTTCATGATTAGCGGGTGTCAACACAACTTCTTAAAACCACGTCAGAAACCGGTACAGGTGGTGTACCGGTTTGATGACCATCGCTGGCTGGAGCTGAAAGGTTATAACTGTGAGGGAGAACTCTGGTTTGTGGATCAAAAACGGGGGATTCGCAGTCAGCTTTGGTTTCAGTTCTATAAAATTTTTACTAAGCAATATATCAATGCGTCTGAACGTTATATTGCGGTACCCAGCTGGGATATGACCGGAGTTATGAGTGTTTCAAAAGATTATGGAAGAACCTGGCAGACATCTTCAATTAAAGGAGAAGAAGATGACGGTTCAGATTCACCGACTTACGACAATATCCAGTCCCTGACCGTCGTCAACGATCAGGGTTTTCTCCTCACCAAACAGGGACGCATTTATATGTCGTCGCTGCCTTTTGACGATCCGCGTCTGCAACCCGGCGGAACAGGTGTGGATTATGTTGTGGAGTTCAGAGGGAGGAAAATAGCACACCATATCGACGCCATACGTCCGGCTGAAGGTCTGGATACATCATTATGGGGCCGGGACTATATCGACCCGCGCATTTTACATCGCTCAGTAAAACAGTATTACACCAACTTCCAGAACCTGCCCGACCGAGTACCCGAAGTTAAAAACTATCAGGGCTGGACGCATATGAAATGCGACCTGAATGCCGGGCTCTGATTATTTACCCGGTGCACAATAAATAATGGACATTAAAGGATTAAGCACATGATAAAAGGCGTTATCCGTCTCGGAGACAAATTATCGCACGGTGGAAGCGTGACTGATGCGACCGGTGAAATGTTTGATGGCAAACCCGTCATGTTATTGGGCGACGGCGCCCGTTGCACCATTCATGGTAAAACCAAGGCTGACGAGGGCCATCCTGGATGGACCATGAATGGCCGGAATGTGGTGACAGAGGCGTACCAGGCTAAATGCGGCTGCTCGTTTGTTTCTTCATTACCTGTCGCAGGGGCTGTTGAATCATGAATATCTGGAAATCCCTCCCTGACCTTATTGGCCAGACGATCTGCGCTCCCCTGGCCTGATCAGCCTGTTCTTCTCTCTTTTGCCGGGAATTATTATTGCGATTATCAGCGCACTGGTGTTAGAACCGGAGGCATCCACAAAGCTGAAGATCATATGGATACTAGTGATCCCTGCCCTTGTAGGCGCTTTCATTTACACCCTTATCTTGCTTTTCCACAGTGTCAGTCAGTTTTGGGCCGACATGATGGAAAAAAGTTATATTGAGCAGCGTAATTGGTGGATTAACCACGCCTCAGCCGGTATCCGACTGGCTGAACATAGCTCGCTTTTTCCGGTGGAAGATGCGGCTCTTAAAATGCTTCGCCTGGAAGGGGAAATGCCGCCGCTAAAAGATATTCCGCGTAAACTCAGTGTCGGCGTTGATGAAGACATGGGGTTGAGTCGCACGCAACAGATTTTAACCCATTTGTTAGACCAACTCGATATTGCAACGCTTAACAGGCCGGAAGTCTGGCTATACATCCGCAACGCCGATCAACCAACCCAGCAGGATGCCAGCGCCATCATACATAATCACACATTACTGCAAAAACCGACCCTCCATTTGCTCCAGGCGCTGCCACAATGTTCGATGCTGGAAGAATGGATCATGACCTATTTTTGTGATTCCCGTTTGCTGATTATCATGGAGTTGCAGGGAGCTAATGACGACGCATTCTGTGAATACGCCACGGCGCTGTTATTTGCTCATCAATGTCCATCACCAGACACCCGGATGCCGGTGTGGTGTTTTCGCAGCCTGAACTGCCATCAGCATCAGGTCGAGAAATACCTGGATATCTTATTCGCCGCAAAGCAGGTGGTGCCAGCCAATTTACGCCACGTATGGAGCGGGAATTTGCAGGGTGAAGCTTTGCATTTGCTCAAGGATGCCTTCAACGAAACACTGAGTGGCATACCAGAGCATAACTGGCACCGTTTACCGGTTGCTGCAACCTGGACGCCGGGTTATCGGTGGCTGATGCTGGAGTGGGCGGCGCAGGCGATACGTCATGGGCAACGGGGCCAATTACTCGCAACGCAACAGGGCGAAAAACAGCAAATTAACGTGGCGATGATGTCTGGAGAACGTATCAACTCCCCCGCAGATGATGGCAATAATTGGCTACAGATACTTCATGGAATATTCAAGATTATTACGCTCATTTCGCTCATCGGTCTTGAAATCTTGTTGATTCGCTTCTCTTTGCCCAAAGAGACTCAGGACGATGCGTTCATATACCTGTTTATCATGCCAGCAGGCATGATGTTACTTGCCCTGGGGATTTTTACCCAGGGTTTAAATATTGCGCGTCGCCACAGAGAACGGATTATTGATTATTACCGTCGATAACCGGCCTGCGTGGTTTTTCTTCAGCTGCATTTCTCCGACGTAACGTCTGTAATAACACCTGAAACGCCGGAGAGAGCAGGCGACGGCTGGGGTAATAAATATGATAACCGGCGAAAGGTGCGCACCATTCTGCCAACACCCGCACTAACTGACCTTCTGCCAACTGGGTTTCCACCATGTCTTCCATCACCATCGCCAGGCCCACTCCGGCTTGTGCAGCCTTCAGCGCCGCGCTGAGGTTGTTGACAATAAACGGCCCATTGACGCGAACGTTAAGCTCGCGTTCTCCCTGAGTGAATTCCCAGGCGTAGATGCCACCGGAACTGGGGAGGCGGATATTGATGCAGGCATGCTGAGGTAAATCGTGTGGCGACGTAGGGGCTGGATGGCGGGTGAAATAGTCAGGTGTGCCCACCACGGCCATACGTAACTCGGGGCCGATACGAGCGGCAATCATATCCTGTTCTACCCGTTCACCCAGACGAATTCCGGCATCAAAGCGTTCACTGACGATATCCGTCAACGCGGAATCCAGCGATAGCTCGATTTTAATATCGGGGTAGGTGTGCAACACCTCATTAATGGCGGGCCAAATCAGGGTATCTGCGGCGTGTTGACCAGCGGTGATGCGTACGGTGCCAGCAGGTTTATCACGAAACTGGCTCAGTGATTGCAAACGATTGTCGATATCGCTAAACGCCGGGCGCAAGGTATTCAACAGCTGTTCACCGGCTTCGGTAACAGCCATATTGCGGGTGTTACGAATCAACAGCCGTACGCCTAGCCTCTCTTCCAGACGTCGGACAGTTTGGCTCAACGCAGGCTGTGAGGTTGAGAGCCTCGCGGCGGCACGCGTGAAACTCATTTCCTCAGCCACTACTAAAAAAGCAGCCAGGTCACCCAGCTCATCTCGCAGCATTTATAAATCTCAGATCTAAGTTCATTAACTATTAAGCATCTTATCACCTGAATCCGCCGCGTATAGACTTTCGCTCATTGATTGAACCGCCTGGTCGGGCGTTCACCCCATTCAAATGATTGTGAGGTCAACATGACGAAAGATATCGTGGTAATTATTGGCGCTGGTGGCATTGGTCAGGCGATTGCCCGCCGTCAGGGTTTTGGTAAAACCTTGCTGCTGGCTGATTTCAATCCACAAACTCTGCAACAGGCAGCAGAACAACTTAATGCGTCAGGTTATAGCGTCGAGACGCAGGATGTTGACGTGACCTCGCGTGAGTCGGTGGAAAAGTTGGCGGCCCGTGCTTCCTCGCTCGGCAAGGTGATGCAGGTCATCAATACGGCAGGCTTGTCGCCCAATATGGCACCGGTAGAAAAAGTGCTGGAAGTGGATCTCTATGGCGCAGCGCTGGTGTTTGAGGTGTTCGAAACAGTCATCGCAGCGGGCGGTGCCGGGTTGATTATCTCCAGCATGGCCGGTCATATGATGCCTGCGCTATCCGCAGAACAGGACCATGCATTAGCCTATACGCCAACCGAAGAATTGCTGGCGCTACCCTTCCTGCAACAGGACGCTGTCCCGAACACGCTTGTGGCCTACATGTTGGCGAAGCGTGCCAACCATCTGCGCGTTCAGGCATCTGCCGTCAGTTGGGGTGAGAAGGGCGCCCGCGTGAACGCCATCAGTCCGGGTGTGGTGGTGACACCGCTGGCATTGCATGAACTCAACTCGGAAATTGGTGATATTTATCGTGCCATGGTGGATGCCTCCGCGGTAAAACGCATGGCACCTCCGGAGGAAATTGCGCTTGCCGCCTCTTTCCTGCTGGGGCCGGATGCCGGGTTTGTCACCGGAAGCGATCTGTTGATTGATGGTGGCGTGATTGCGGCGATGCGAGCCGGGAAACTGCAAACGCCGGGATGAGAGGGGGGAATTTCATGAATGTGATTCATATCCTCAATATCTCTGGCTGGCTTAATCATGCTGGCGTCAGCCAGTATGATCCCTTATCACTCAAGTTGTCATCGGGGAAATCATGATCAAATCCATTAAAGCGATTGGCACGGATTCATCCACCCATCCCTTACAGGTGTTTAGCATTCAGCGTCGCGGCTTGTTGCCCGATGATGTTGAGATGGAAATCCTCTACTGCGGAATTTGCCATTCTGACCTTCATCAGGTGAAAAATGATTTCGGTGCCAGCCACTACCCGATGGTGCCCGGACATGAAATTGTGGGTCGGGTGACTGCCGTAGGTTCAGAAGTTAAAAAATTCAACGTGGGTGATTTTGCTGCCGTGGGCTGCATTGTCGATTCATGCGGAACCTGCCCGGCCTGCGAACGCGATCTGCAACAATTCTGCGCACATGGCACCACGCTCTCCTTTAACACACCGGATAAACATCTTGGTGGTATGACGTTGGGTGGCTTTGCCCAAACCTATGTGTGTAAAGAGCGTTACACCCTGAAAATGCCGCATTTTGACGATATGGCTGCGGCAGCCCCCTTGTTGTGTGCGGGCATCACCGTCTATTCCCCCTTAAAACATTGGCAGGCGGGTCCGGGAAAAGTGGTCGGCGTGCTGGGTATTGGTGGATTAGGACATGTGGCAATTAAAATTGCCCGTGCGATGGGCGCACAGGTTGTGGTGTACACCACATCGCAGGCGAAAGTGGCGGATGCTAAACGCTTAGGGGCACATGAGGCGGTGTTGACGTCAGATGCTGACCAAATGAAAAAATTTGCCGGTAAAGTCGATCTGATCATCGATACCGTATCAGGCAAACACGACATCAATGCGTATCTGCAACAGTTAGCGATTGATGGCACGGTGGTGTTGGTCGGTTTACCGCCAGAACCCATTGAGATCGGCGCATTTAACGTTGTTAAAGGACGCAGAAGTTTTGCCGGTTCAAATATCGGCGGGATTGATGAAACCCAGGAAATGCTGGCGTTCTGCGCCGAACACAACATCACCGCCGACATTGAAATGATTACGGCCGCTCAGGTGAATGACGCTTTTGAACGTCTGGAAAAAGGTGATGTTAAATATCGATTTGTGATCGATATGTCCACATTAAACTGACCATGTTTAACCGGGCAGTGGTTTGCCCGGTTACTCCCCTTCTTCTACATCACACCTCTGTTAATACTCCACCGTTAACTCGCTAACAAATGAGCATTTACCATGAGCGATAGTGCTTCGCCGTCAACGACCGCGTCAGTTTCTTATTCGAATCTTATCCTGGCAATTATCCTGGTCAGCTATACCATGATTGTCATTGATAACTCGGTGGTGATCACCGGGTTACTCAAAATCAAAACCCAGTTGGCTTTTACGTCAGCCGGGTTGTCCTGGGTATCCAGCGCTTATGCGTTGACCTTTGGCGGATTATTACTGTTGTGCGCCCGCGCTGGTGACATCTTAGGTCGTCGTCATCTGCTGGTGGCAGGGTTAGCGCTTTTCACGCTCTCCTCATTGTGTATTGGGCTTGCACCTACGGCGGAATGGCTGATGGTCACGCGCGAGCACGCGCTATTTCATTGTATGCGGCGGCGGGTGGTCTTTCGGCCAGTATCGGATTAGTGGTTGGCGGTATCGTGGCAGATCTCATTTCCTGGCGTGCTGGTTTTTTAATCAACGTCCCGATTGGTATCTTGCTCATTATTTGCGCGCTGCGTTTCATACCGGAAACTGCACGCCATCGTGGGAAATTTGATGTGGGTGGCGCGGTATTATCGGCTTTGGGAATGACGGGGCTGGTCTACGCAACCATCAGTTCAGTGAGCAATGGCTGGTTAAGTATCACCACGATGCTGACTTTCGCAGCGTCAATCATTCTGCTGTGGGTGTTTGTTTTGGTCGAAAAACATGCGCAGCAACCCATTATGCCGCTGAGGTTATTTCACAGTTCCATGCGCAGTGGCGCTTATCTGGCGCGTATCCTCTATATCGGTGCTGCAATGGGTTTCTTCTTTTTTTCAACCCAATTTATGCAGGGCGTTCTGCACTACTCCGCTATCCAGGCCGGACTGGCCTTTTTACCGGCCATGCTGATTAACTTTCTGGTGGCCTTGCAGGTACCACGTCTGACGGGGCGCTTCGGGAGTCAAAATCTACTGTTAATCAGTTTACTGGCGGTATTACTTGGTATGGCGCTCCTGAGTCGCCTGGATGCGCAAAGCCACTATCTGTCGGGATTGCTGCTGCCGTTAATTCTGATGGGGTTTGGTATTGGCGGCGCGACCGGCCCGCTAACCGCGATGGGGTTGAGTGGTGTGGCAGCGAGTGATGCCGGAGCAGCATCGGGCTTGATCAATGCGGCGCATCAAATGGGTGGTGCTTTGGGATTGAGCATCATGGTTGCCACGGCGGTAGCGGGGTCCTCTCATCTGGAAGGGATAAGCCTGATGTTGCACCAGAATCATCTGGCTTTTCTCGCCGGTACGGGATTGGTCGCGTTGTCGGTGGTCATCGTGCTGGGGCTGATCAAGCGTAAGTGAGCTGTACCGCCAGAATCTGCTCTGGCGGTTGGCGAAAAATCACTCAGAATGCTGTTTCCAGTGAATCTGTGACGTAATAATCGTCATCGACCAGCGGTAAGTACCGCCATTTATCAAACGCGGTGCAGGGATGTGAAATGCCACAGCCCACCCAGTCACCGGGCTTGAGCGCATCCTCTTCTGGCAACAACAAATAAGCATGTTGATCATTTACCTCGCTGATACGCATGCCAGCAGCCACGCGAGGCGCGCTGCCATCGACATCTCGCACCCACAGCGGATTCGGCAAGTCCTGGTCGAATGGCACATCACGGCGGCCGAAATCAACAAATGCCAGGCCTGGCTCAGGACGCGATAACACCCGCCCCCAGACTTCCAGCGCGGCGGCAAAATGATGCTGGCTGCCCGATTGGGCAAACGGGGTGATACGGGCATACAACCCGTTATCGTGCGCCATATAGGCACCCGAGCGAATCAGCGGCGTGACTGGTAGCGGCAACCGGGCTTCGGTAAAACAGGTGCTGACCACATCAAACCAGGCACCACCACCGGCGCTGAGAATAATGGTGTTGCTGCTGAACAGCTGCTTCTCTACCAGCAGCGCCGCCGTGGCGATCAGCATCTGACAATAATCGTGCACTCTGGCGATACCGACGGTATCGCGTCCGGCTCCCAGCGCACCTTCATAGCCCGCGACACCCACCAGTTGCAGGGCAGGGCTGGCGGCAATCGCGGTGGCGATTTCCAGTGCCGCAGATGTTGAGCGGCAACCGGTGCGCCCGCCGCTCACCGACATCTCCAGCAGCACGGCGATGCGACTGTCGCCAAGATGTTGCTCCAGTAAACGCACCCCTTGCATTGAATCGACATAGCAAAGAAAGCCGTGGTCTGGATGTTGCTTTTGCCACTCGCCAATCCAGCGGATACCTGCGGGGTCGACCAGTTGATTGGCAAGAAAGACGTTACGAATGCCGAACTGGCGCAGTGCGCGCACCTGCGCCGGGGTTGCGGCGCTTAATCCCCAGGCCCCGCCTTCCGTAATCGCCCGGCGCAGGATGGCCGGAGACATCGAGGTTTTGCCGTGTGCCGCCAGCATCACGCCCTGCTCGCGACAAAAATCTGCCAGTTGCCGCAAATTATTCTCCAGCGCTGACTGCTTCATCAGCATCAGCGGGGAAAACACCTGATCGCTGGCAAACACCGGGGTGCCAGCCGGCAACGGCGTATCACCACGACCAGCCACGGATTTAAAGCGTGGCGCGGGTTGTTGCGCATCCAGCAGGCCATCCGCCACCAACGGAAAATGAATCGACATAACGCCTCCGATCAATGCTCAAGCACGCGTGATAAAAACTGCTGGGTACGGGGATTTTGCGGATGAACAAAAATCTGCTCGGGCGATCCCTGTTCAGCGATCACGCCCTGATCCATAAACACGACGCGGTCAGCGGTTTTGCGCGCAAAGCCCATCTCGTGAGTGACCACCACCATGGTCATGCCTTCACGCGCCAGACTGCGCATCACCTCCATCACTTCACCGACTAACTCGGGGTCGAGCGCCGAAGTGGCCTCATCAAAAAACATAATTTTTGGCTCTACCGCCAGCGCACGGGCAATCGCCACACGTTGCTGCTGTCCACCGGAGAGCTGCGCCGGATAATGATGGGCGCGCTCCGCCAGTCCGACACGCGTCAGGGCCGCCATGCCACGTTTATTGGCTTCGGCTTCGGACAATTTTTGCGCTTTAATCAGCGCCAGCGTCACGTTACCAAGTGCGGTTTTGTGGGGAAACAGGTTGAACTGCTGGAACACCATGCCAACATGACCACAAATTTCCCGACTGCGTTTAGTGTCGTGCAGCGGCACATCGTTAACCCAGATTTCACCGCCGTCAGCGGTTTCCAGCCCACTCATGATGCGTAACACGGTGCTTTTGCCCGAACCGGACGCGCCAATCAGCACCAGCACTTCGCCGGGCGAGACATCCAGGCTGATCTCTTTCAGCACCTGCGTGCTGCCAAACGATTTAGTGATACGGCTCAGCGTAATGGCGGATTTGCTCATGATAACTGGCTCCTGGTTTGATGATGTTGAACCCAACGAGAAAGGGGAAAGCAGACAACGAAATACAACACGGCCACCAGACCATAAATCACCACCGGCTGGCCGATACGATCGACAATGGCCTGGCCCTGGTGCATCAGTTCCGACATGCCGATCATGCTAACGATCGAGGTGTCCTTAATCAGGGACAGATACTGTCCCACCAGCGGCGGCAAGACGATGCCGCGAGTCTGCGGCAGAATCACGCTGAGAAAGGTCTGGCGTTTTGACAGGCCGAGAATCCACGACACTTCCCATTGCCCCCTGGGTACCGCTTCAATCCCGGCACGAAACACTTCGGCAATGTAGGCACCCTGGTAAATACTCAGACCGAGAATGCCCGCAGCAAACAGATTGATTTCATAGCCAAAATAAGCCACGCCAAAGTAGATAAACATCAGGGTGATCAACACCGGCGTACCGCGAAACAGCTCGGTGTACAACACGGCAATTTGTCGGGCGACCGGCACACGACTGGTTCGCAACACGGCGGCGAGCAGGCCGAGCAGGGTGCTGCCAATAATGGCGGCGACAGAAAGCAGCAGGGTAATACCCAGCCCCTTCAGCAACAGCGGCAACGAGCTGATGATCAAGTCGCTCATAGCGCATTCTCCCGTTTCAGTGGATTAGTCAGCCATTTTTTTGCCCACCACCAGGCGGACTTTTTTACCTTTGTCACCAGCGGCGGATGAAACATGCGCCGTCCCGCCAGGTTACCAAGCCAGGAAAACAGATTACTTAACAGCAGATACACCAGCGCCACCACACTGAAGGTCTGGATGTACAGCAAGGTACGGGCGTTAATCACCGTGGCGGTACCGGTTAGCTCCGGCAGCGCAATCGCCGACAACAGCGACGTACCGAGCAATAGCTGAATCAGATTGTTGATAATGGCAGGCCACACGGCGCGCGCCGCCTGCGGCAATACCACGCTTAAAAACACCTGATGGCGTGGAATACCCAAAATCCATGCGGCTTCCATTTGCCCTTTGGGCACCGACTGTATCCCGGCGCGAAATGTTTCCGACAGATAGGCCCCGACGTTAATCCCCAGTGCCAGCACGCCAGCGGTAAAGGCGCTCATGGTGATACCGAGTGAAGGCAGACCGAAAAAGATGATGAAGATTTGTAGCAACACTGGCGTATTGCGGATGAATTCGACATAGCAGTGACTCAGCCAGCGTAGCGGGGCTAACGCGGTGGCTTTTGCCAGAGCGGCCAGCAACCCAAGTGCGACCGCCAGCATAAAAGCGAGAAGGGTGACCTGTAGTGTCAGCCAGGCGGCGGCCAGAAAAGTCTCGCCATAATTCCACAGGGTTAGCCATTGATAACTCATGGATGGGCTCCTTCTTACGGCGCAGCCCGTGCTGCTGCGCCGCAGGCAATCAGAATTGCGGGTTCAGTGGGTAACGCGGCTTATCGCCAAACCATTTTTGGTACAGCGTGGCATTCTCACCGGAGGCGTTGATCTCAAACAGGAACTCGTTGAGGTAGTTCAACCACACCTGGTCACCCTGTTTCACGCCAAAGGCGTTGTACTCCAGCGGCACCAGCGCTTCGTTGGTGACGGTCAGCGTCGGATCGAGCTTGGCCTGGTAAGCGAGGAAGTTGTTATCCTCGATCATCGCATCGGCTTGACCCTGCTTCACCGCCAGAATGGCGGCCTGTGAGGAGTCGTACTCCTGAATTTTCACGTCAATGCCCATGTTGCGCACTTCGTCACCGTTGGTTGATCCTTTCACCGTCGCAATGGTTTTACCGGCCATGTCATGCGCCGACTTGATGCCGCTCTCTTTACGTACCAGCATCGCTTCGCTCGCCACCACATATGGATTGGTGAAGCCGATCTCTTTGGCACGTTCCAGGTTGCGGGTGAAGTTACAGAACACCACGTCCACTTTGTTGGTTTGCAGGTTAGGGATGCGGTTGGCGCTGGTGGTGTTTACCATCTCCAGCTTCACCCCCATCTCTTTTGCCAGGGCTTTCGCCAAATCGACGTCATAACCATCAGGATTGCCGTCTTTATCGTAAAAGCCGAAGGGGGCGAAACTCAGGCAATCACCCACGCGCAACGTGCCGCGTTGCAATACGGTTTGCAGCGCCGATTGCGGTGCTGCTCCCGCCTCTTTTTTCTCTTCCGTGGGGGTACAACCGGCAACGGCCAGCATGACCAGCGCTCCGCCGATGATTTTTAACGAAGTTGCATTCATTGTTTTGCTCGCTTATTTAATGGAGACGACATGAAAAGCATCAGTGATTAACGGACTGCCCTGGTGTGGGCGGGTAAATAAAAACGCAGTTTATAATCAGGTGAATAATATTATTTTCGATCGGCGCGGAAGCATTTCATATCCACTTCCACTTTGCAGTCGACGACTAAATCCTGCACGCTACAAATACGCGCCGGAGGATTTCCGGTAAATATCTCGCTGAAAACTTTATTAAATGAACTGAAGTAACGTGCGTCGGTTAACACCGCCGTGACGTGTACCACATCCTCCACCGCATAACCCGCCTCGCGCATGATAGACAGGCAGTTATCAAAGGCCAGACGAGTTTGTTCGATGATGCCACCTTCCACCACTTCGCCCTCACGCATCGGTGTCTGGCCCGAGATATACAGCCAGCCATCGGCCTCAACTGCCCGTGCGAACGGCAGTTTTTGCCCACCGGTACCCGTGCCGCCTTCAATGCCATAACGTGTGATCGTCATGCAACGCTGCTCCTTTTTGTTCTGAGAATGCTAATTTGCACTGCATGACAGCCGTCTGGTATATCGGACTGCTATCTGCAATATCGGATAGGGCAAGATTTGCACAGGATTTTTACTTTTGCAATATGTCGCCAGGGATTTAATTTTTTGTGATGTCGTCGCGATCGCAAAATAAAAAAGAGAGGAGGGGAATTTCCAAATGGAAATGTGACCACTCTCGTGATTTAAAAAAAAGATCTGACTGCCATGCGCTAAAATGAGGCACCAAAATAGAACAAAGAAATATAAAGTCAGACATTAAAATTTTAATTAACGGGGATGGGTTAACGTCGGCGCTGGGTGTATGATGCTTTTCTTTTTTACTGTCTGGCGCGACCGCCCGACTGCATCAGGAGAATTTGCTTATGCCGGACGAAAAGCCATCGCGTGCGCGCGGCGTTGACCGGGTTATCGACATTTTTCGCCAGTTGCATATCGCCCGTCAGCCTATGGCGATGCGTGATTTGATCGACGCCACCGGTGCGCCGCGTTCCAGCGTCTATGAATTAGTCAGCCTGCTGAGTGAAGCCGGGTTGGTGGAGCTGGATGCCGACGGTGCCGTGTTCTTTGGCCGCGAAATGCACTATTACGGTGCAGACTACATGGCGCATAACGATCTTATCCGTCGTGCTCATCAGCTAATGGTTGAGATCGTGGCCCGTCATGGTGAAACGGTACAGCTATGTATGCTGGAGGGGAATAAGTACACCGTGGTGTTGTCGGAAAGCAACGCCCACCCATTTAAAATCACGTCTGATATCGGGGTGCGGGTACCGATTACCTGGACCGCTACCGGCCGTTTGCTGCTCAGTAACTGGTCGGATAGCGCCATTCTCGATCTCATCCCGGAAGAGGACTACCGTCTGGCGAATGGGCAAATCCTCGACAAACAGGCCTTCCTCGAAGATATCCATCGTGCCGGACAGTTGGGCTATTGCCTGACCGAAGGGTTATCCGAGAGTTTTACCTGCTGTATGGCCGCGCCGATTCGTTCGCGTAGCGGGCAGGCGGTGGCGGCGATCTGCTTTATGGTGAGTCGCGATACGCCAGAAGAACGGCGTCAGATGCTGTTGAAAGAATTGATCGTTTCCGGGCAAAAATTATCGGATTTCACCTGAGTTGGTGCATTTTCCTCGTACTCCGGCACAACCTATTGATGTGCAGTTTATTTTTGCAACTTAAGGTTGTGTTAAGGTTATTGATAATAATAACTATTCTTTTTATCACGGAGTTTGCGATGAAAACGCGCCTGTTACTGGCTATCGGGTTGTTGGCTTCAACGGCGGCCTGCGCCACCACCTATCCACTGAGTGTCACCGATATGGATGGTCACACCCAGACCATCAATCACGAACCGCAACACATTATTTTGCAGGATGGACGCGACGTCCTGACGCTGGCGTTGCTGGATCGTGATGACCCGTTTAAACGCGTGGTTGCCTGGAACAACCTGCCGAAAAAACAGGACACTCAGACCTGGGACATGCTGAAAGGCCGCTGGCCGGAAGCGACAAAAATCGTTGATATGGGTTTTAACGATCAGGGGCAGGTCAATCTGGAGAGCGTGCTGGCGCAAAAACCGGATCTGATGATCGCCCAGCTACGTGCAAAACCGGCGTTGAAGCAATCAGGTGTGCTGGATACCCTCAATAACCTGCATATTCCGGTCGTTTTTGTCGATTATGAACTGCATCCGGCACAGAACACCGCGCCAAGCGTGACGTTGCTGGGTAAAATTCTGAACCGTGAAAAAGAGGCGAAAGCTTATACCGATTTCTACCAGCAGCATATGCAGAAGATGACACAGGTCATTGATAACGTTAAAAATAAACCTACGGTGTTTATTGAACCGATCGCCGGTAACAGCGACAACTGCTGTTTTACCCACGGACACAACGGTTGGGGTGGCTTGGTTGAAGCGGTCGGTGGCAAAAATATCGGCTCTGCGCTGCTGCCGGGCAATTCAGGCTTTGTGGCGCTGGAAAAAATTATCGCCATGAAACCCGATGTCTACATCATGACCGGTTCCAAACGCCCGAACGCTAACGTGCTGCCGTTTGGCTACGGTGTCGATCCGAAAGATGTGGGTGTGACCTTCCAGAAACTGCTGAGTCGTACCGGGCTGGCGCAGATCGAGCCAGTGAAGCAGGGCCGGGTGTATGGGGTGTATCACCATTTCTATAACCATCCTTACAACATCATTGGCATGGAAATTCTGGCGAAAGACCTCTATCCGCAACAGTTTAGCGATCTCCGCCCGATAGCGGATTTCCACACCCTTATCAAAGACTTCACCAAACTGCCGGATGATGCGATAACCCTGAGTTATCCGCAGAACCAATAGCGGACAGGTAGCGGCACGATTTATCGCCCGTTTCCGCGCACGATAAATCGCGCCGCTACGCTATGACGCATACCGCTTAGCGCCAAACACACACATAATGGTGGCACCCGCCACCGCCAGCATGGCCCAGCTGATCGATTCGTGTAGCAGCAAAGCCGCCAGCGCAAAACCCATAAAGGGTTGTATCAGTTGCAGTTGTCCCACCGCCGCAATACCGCCTTTCGCCAGGCCGTGATACCAGAAGATAAAACCTATCAGCATGCTAAATACCGATACCCAGGCAAGCCCTAACCACGCGGGCATGGCAATGCCGCTAAAGGTGGCAGGCGCGGTGTAAATCGCGGCGGGTAACATCACCGGAACGGCCACCAGCAATGCCCAACTGATCACCTGCCAGCCGCCAAGCCGTCGTGATAGTTTTGCCCCTTCGGCATAACCCAAGCCACAGAGAATGATGGCAGCAATCATTAGCACATCACCGGCCATCATGTTTCCCGCCGTTCCGCCCAGCGCATAGCCCGCAATAATGGCGCTGCCCGCCAGGGAAAACAGCCAGAATACCGGACGTGGCCGTTCGCCGCCGCGCAGCACGGCAAAAATGGCGGTCGACATCGGCAAAAGCCCGAGAAACACCATCGAACGAGCAGAGGAGATATGCTGTACGGCCAATGCAGTCAGCAGCGGAAAACCGACCACCACGCCCAGCGCGGTTATCGCCAGAGCTGGGATATCCGTCAGAGCAGGACGTTTCTGGCGCAGCACCATCAACAACGCGCCACCCAACAACGCCGCAATAGTGGCGCGTGCGCAGGTAAGAAATAACGGATCAAATCCGCCGATGGCGGCGCGTGTGGCAGGCAGCGAACCGGCAAAAATCATCACCCCAATAAAACCACTCAGCCAACCGTTTAATGCAATTTTCATGATCCCTCCTTCGTTAATATTGCGCAGTTAACCACTGATTTCCGGGACGATAACAGATACAATCCAGTACAATTTAAAGAAACTGTACTGGTTAACTGGGCAGTACAGCTGAGGGGTGATGACATTGCGCAACAAAACCCGTATCGAACAATTGATGGACGATATCCGTCAGCAGATCGCCTCAAGGGCCTTGACCCCAGGCAGCCGCCTGCCTTCAGTGCGTGCGCGTGCCCAATCTGCCGGGATATCCGTTTCGACGGTGGTGGAGGCTTATGACCGGCTGGAAGCCGAAAGCGTGATTGTTTCGCGTCCCGGTGCAGGTTTCTTCGTTTCCGGGCCGATTGCGCCGCTCGATTTGGCACAGCTGGCACCGACCGTGGAGCGCGATGTTGATCCGCTGTGGATTACGCGTCAGGCGTTGGACGCCGCACCGGATAGGCCAAAACCAGGATGTGGCTGGATGCCGCCAGAGTGGATGTATGAAGAGGGTATCCGGCGAGCGCTACGCAAGGCGGCACGCAGCGAAAGCGCATTGTTGACCGACTATGCCGTTCCGGCGGGTAGCGCGGAACTGCGCCAACTGTTGACCCGGCGTCTGGCAGCCTATGGACTTTCCGCCACGCCCGACCAACTGTTGCTGACCGACTCCGGTACACACTCCATTGATCTGATCTGTCGTTTTCTGCTGGAGCCAGGCGATACCGTGCTGGTGGATGATCCCTGCTATTTTAACTTCCATGCCCTGCTCAGGGCGCAGCGCGTGCAGGTGGTTGGCATTCCCTGGACACTTCAGGGGCCGGATTTGGCGGCGTTTCAGCAGGCATTAACGCAGCATGCGCCACGGCTGTATATCACCAACTCGGGCATTCATAACCCAACGGGTGGCACGCTATCCCCGACCACTGCCCATCGTCTGCTAAAAATCGCCGAAAACTCGGATCTGGTGATTGTCGAAGATGATATTTTTGCCGATCTGGAGACGCATACCGCGCCACGTCTGGCGGCGCTGGATGGTTTTGCACGGGTGATGGTGATTGGCAGCTTTTCGAAAACGGTTTCAGCCTCGGTGCGTTGCGGTTATATCGCTGCCAAACCGACCTGGGTGGAAAAACTTATCGATATGAAAATTGCCACCGGCTTCAGCAGTGGCAGGCTGGCCGCCGATTTGTTGCTGAATGTGCTCAAAGATAGCGGCTATCGACGCCATTTGGAAGCGATCAAGTTACGTCTGGCAGATAGCCGACGACAGGTAATGCAGCGGCTTGGAGAAGTCGGTATTCGCCCGTGGCTGGTGCCACAAAGCGGGCTGTTTTTATGGTGTGAACTGCCGGAAGGGTTGGATGCCGCCGAGTTTTCACGCGCTTGCCTGAGGCAGGGCGTGGTACTCGCGCCCGGCAACACCTTTAGCCAGTCGGGGAGCTGTGACCGATTTTTACGCTTTAATGTCTCGCAATGCGGCGATGAGCGGATTTATCGTGTACTTAAGGACGTAATACAGTCGTAGCGGCGCGATTTATCGGGCAATTTCGTGCGCGATGCGTGAAAAATCCGCGCGATAAATCGCGCCGCTACGACCGGGGGGAGGCTTAACGGGCTTTGATGCTGCCTTTGACCCCATGTGGTTCTGAACGCAGATATTGGGGCGGCACATGCACGCTGGCACCCAACTCGGCTGCGGCATGCCACGGCCAGCGCGGATCATAAAGAATGCCACGCGCCAGGGCCACCAGGTCGGCGTCGCCGTCCTGTAACAGATCTTCCGCCATGCGTGGTTCGGTGATCAGTCCGACGGCGATCACCGGCATACGGGTGATTTTGCGCAACTCACGGGCAAACGGTACCTGATAACCCGCCGATACGGTAATTTTCTGCTGTGCTGACAAACCTCCGCTGGAAACATGCACATACGCTGAGCCAAGCGCTTCAATTTTCTGACAGAACTCAGCGGATTGCTTCACATCCCAGCCACCTTCGACCCAGTCGGTAGCGGAGATCCTGACGCCGACGGCCACATGATCAGGCACGGCCGCACGCACCGCTTCCAGCACTTCCAGCGGGAAGCGCATACGATTTTCCAGGCTACCGCCGTATTCATCTTCTCGCTGGTTTGCAAGCGGCGACAGGAACTGGTGCAGCAGATAACCGTGGGCGGCATGAAGTTCAATCAGCTCAAAACCAATGCGTACCGCGCGCAGGGCACTGGCAACGAAGGATTGTTTAATGCGAGCAAGGTCAGAATGGGTCAGGGGAGTCGGTGGGTGCTCACCTTCATGCATCGGGATGGCGGAAGGTGCGACGGTTTGCCAGCCTTGTTGCTCCAGCGGAATTTGCGTACCGCCCTGCCAGGGCGCGGAGGTTGACGCTTTGCGTCCTGCATGACTGAGCTGAATCCCAAGGCGAATATCGGCGTACTGACGAACATCGTTCACTACCGTCTGCAAGGCCTGTTCCGTTGTGTCATCCCACAAACCGAGATCCTGCGGTGAAATGCGTCCTTGTGCTTCTACGGCGGTGGCTTCGACGATCAATAACCCGGCACCAGAAAACGCCAGTTGTCCCAGATGGATACGATGCCATGCGGTGGCACAGCCTTCTTGTGCCGAGTACTGGCACATTGGGGCAATCACAATGCGGTTATCCAGTTCAAGTGACCCCAGTTTGATGGGACTAAACAATTTGCTCATGTGTTGATCCTGGTTTTAGGCCAAAGGAGGACATGATGCGCTTATCCCAGGGCCGGGCAACGATCAATTTGTGCGTTGCCAGATTACTCAGGTTGTGTCACCAGTTCTAACCGCACCCCGGCTTCAGACAGATTTTCCCGCGCGGCGGCAGGAATGCCGTCATCGGTTATCACCGCGTCAAACGGGTGTTCCGGAGAGCTGGGGTAGGGATGGATCACGCCAAATTTAGAGGAGTCGGTTATGGCGATGGTGTAGGTATGCTTTGCCATCACCGCATTGATCACATCACAGCGCATCATATCCCGGCCGGTAAAACCGGTTTCCGCATGCCAGCCATCGACGCCAAGAAAAGCTTTATGGAAATTGATGTGCTGGATACAGAAGCGTGTCAGTGAGCCAACCACCGATTCGCTGCTTTTTTGGTATTGGCCGCCGAGGATTATCACCTCGCATTGCGAGTCGCGTAGCACCTGGGCGATGTAGTGGCTAACGGTAATGATGGTTAAATCTTTACGGTTAGCCAGACAGCGCGCCAGCAGGGCGTTGGTGCTGCCGCCTTCAATGAAAATGGCTTCCCCTTCATTGACGAGCGAGGCGGCGCGCTCGGCGATCGCCTGTTTGATTTTGTAACGGGTGCGCATGCGCGCACCCACATCATCGCTGTCGGGCGCGACGGCGGAGCCGTGAACGCGGCGCAGGAAATTCTCGCGCTCCAGCGCGTTAAGGTCCTGGCGGATGGTCACTTCGGAAACGCCGGTTAACTGCGAAAGTTCGTTAACTGTGACGCTGCCCCTTTCATTTACCAGTTGGATAATCTGTTGGTGTCGGCTATTCATCGCATCAGGCTTTGGCACGGTTAGGATAATGTCGGCAGTGTAACAGAAACCCGCCCGGCAGCACCGGGCGGATGGCGGTCAGGCTAACCCCAGGCTACGTCTGCCGATGGCGTTCAGGTCTGCGGTGGTGAAACGTTGCTGCCAGTCGCGTTCATAGTCTTCGCGCGGGAAATCGGGGGGCGAGATACCGAAGTCCAGCGCATTCGCGACTTTTTCGGCATAGCGCAGATTCTTATCGCACAACGGCGCGGCGGGAATATACATCACATTTCCCCAGCCCTGTTGGTCTTCAACCGGGGCCACGGCGTGGATCACATCGCAATGCCACCAGACCGAGTCACCTGCCTGCAACGGCGGAATGGAACACAAGCCCTCAATCAAATCGGGATGCCAACGCTCAGAGATCGGCAGCACCTTACCGGGTGCCACGCCGCACAGTTCATCTTCCGGTACATCACTGAGCAACGGACGCAATAGCACATACGCCATTGCTTCCGGCACCGGCACCACATGCAGCAATCCCTGACCGGCTTCCATATCCGAAAGCGCCGTCCAGCCCTGGAACGTTCGGAAGGCGGAACATTTGGTGGTATTCGCCACATCATATTCATTGACGTCGGTACGATGGGCGGCATCCCAGGGATCGTAGTCTGCAAACTGGTTATTGAAGATTTTGCTGAATACCTGCTGATAAGCGGGCAGCAGCCAACGCTCCAGCGCACCGGAATCGGTGTGGGCACCTAGCCCTTTGGAGGTGGTGCCGGGCAGACGACGGCGGATGCGGTCGGGATAAATGATGCTGACATCCGGGTCAAACCAGGTCACGTCACCAGACTGAAATTTCCACAGCCGGTTCAGGAACGATTGTGTCAGCGAGATCCCTTCACTTTGGCGGGCTTCCATCTGCGATTTGGACCAGTAGATGGGATAAATTTCCGGCCTGGAAGCCTCGAGGCTGCCAAAGAAACTGTCACCCGGACCACGATACTGACGATCAAAATCGTTCAGCTCAAGATAATCGAGCATCGCTTTATCCCACGCCAGCGCTTCCTCGCGGGCAAAGTTTTGTTTCACCACCACGCAGCCACGACGTTTGATAAAGTCGATTTGTTCCTGAGAGACATTCTTCTCTGCGATATCTCGCCAGTTCACCATCGGCCAGGCCGTGCCGCGTTGTGCTTCATCTTCCTTCGCCTGCGCAATGGCCTGGTTGATTTTGGCTTTCACTTGAAGGAATAAACCTTCGACATCGCCAATTTGTTTTCTGAGTTGTTGTTTCATCAGGCGGATTTTCGCCTTGTGATCTTCTGGGAGGGTTACCGCAGTAAAAGGCATGTTCATAGCAACTCCTGATCCGGGTACGAGGTTTCGAATGAATTAATTTTAACTTTCATTCGTAATATGCAGCGAAAATAACAAAACCGCAACAGTGAAATGTTGTGTGAGTTGATCTGAGGGTAGCCAGAAGGTGGGTAATCCGCAGCAGCGCGATTTATCGCGCAGTTTTCCACCAACGCGGGCAAAAAAAACGGCGTGATAAATCACGCCGTTACGCTTGTTGCGGATTATAAAATCAGAACGGTCCCCACTTGATTGAGACACCGATCAGCAGCATCACCACGCAAATGGCAAACCACACCGCAATCAGCGGCGCAATAAAACGTAGCCACTTGCCGAACGGGATACCGGCGGTCGCCAGCACCGCCATCAACACGCCCGACGTCGGACTGATGCAATTCACGATACCTTCGCCCAGCAACACCGTTTGCACTGTGACCTGGCGGGTCAGGCCGAGGTTATCGCCCAGCGGTGAGAAGATCGGGATCAGCACCGCCGATTCGCCGGAACCGGATGAGATGCCAAAGTGAATCAATGCTGCGCTGATAAACATGCCAATGGCCGCGACTTTTTGCGGCACCGGGGCCAGCAAATCGGTCAGGAACCCCACGATAGGATCGAGTACATGACCCTGTTGCAGCACCAGTGAAACCGCGCCCGCCAGACCGACGATAAACCCGCCCTTTACCAGACCAGAGCAGCCGGAAAGGAAGGTGTTGGCGATATCGGTGCCAGACATACGACCAATCAATCCGACGACAATCGCCAGCAAGACAAACATGGCCGACATTTCATTGGTGCCCCAATGCAGTCTGACGGCACCGCTGATAAAAATAATCAGCGCCAGCGCACAGGTCACCAGAATCAACTTATGTCGCGGTGTCACCACCAGTGTGGCATCCTGCGTCTCCGTCTGTTTGGGACGTAGCTCACCGGCCTTACGTGCCTTGCGTACTGACCAGATCAAATACCCCATCGCGCTAAACGCAAACAGCAAAAAAGTCAGCCCGCGCAGCAGCATGCCGGAAAAAATCGGCAGTTGTGCCAAATGCTGCGTCAGCCCGGTGGTGGCCGGACCTAATACCGAGACGTTAAACCCGGCGGCGCAGGAGAGATACACCAGCGATGCGCCAAGGATCGGCGACAATCCCAGCGAACGCGACACCAGCAAACCGATGGGAACGAAAGCCACCACCGCATTGATCACCGCACCCGTGGTGCCGAGAATGGCGAAAATCACACCGAAGATCAGGATGATGCGGGTATCGCTCAGGCGGGTACTGCGGGCGAGGGAGTTCAGTGCGGTTTTAATCGCCCCGGTTGACTCCACCACCGCCAGCACACCACCGGTGAACAGAATCAAAAAGATAATCGGTGCGGCTTTCACCATGCCATCGGCAATCGCGGTGAAGATCTCCAGCGGATACACACCGGACTGCGGCACAGCATGCAGGCTGCCTTTCACCGCAAATTTAATCCCCTCGCGGGTTTCGTAATCGAATGCGCCAGCCGGGATCAGCCAGGTGGCGACAGCCGCCACCACCAGCATAATAAACAGCAGCAGATACGGGCTTTGTCCCGCAGGACGGGCTGCCGACACGCTGGCAGATGGCGCAATGTTTACCTGACTCATGCTGCGTCACCTGCTGTGCTGTCGCTGAGGATAATACCGGCAACCAGAGCGGCACGCGGTACGATATCGGCAATATTGATGTGTTCATGACGCGCGTGGATACCCCGGCCAGTCGCGCCGAGGCCATCCAGCGTCGGCAGCCCCAATGCAGCGGTGAAGTTGCCATCGCTGCCGCCGCCGACGGATTTGCCTTCAACGGCAAATCCGAGTTGCAGGGCGACGCGTTGTGCCCGTTCCAGCAGCAAGCCAGAAGCCGGGGTTTGGCGCATTGGCGGTCGTCCCTGCTCACCGGTCACTTTCAGGGTAATCCCTGGCATCACCGCTTGCAGGTTGCTGATGGCGGCATGAATGCGTTGCGCTTCTTCTTCACTGGTGACACGCGTATCAATACCCAATTCGGCATGGTCAGCCACCACGTTAATGCGGCTGCCGCCATTGGCGATGCCGACATTCACCGTGGTGCCGCGCGCCGGGTCATTCAGGGCGTGCAGGGCGTGGATTTGATGTGCCATCTCCTGTACGGCGCTGACGCCTTCTTCGGGGTTGTTGCCCGCATGGGCAGCCAGACCGGTGATCACCACGTCATAACGTCCGGTGCCTTTGCGCGCAACCTTCAGCGCGCCGCTGCCGACTTCCGCCGGTTCCACCACCAGCACCTGCTCTGAACCCATCGCGTGGCGACCAATCCAGTCGCTGGAGCTGGGGCTACCCACTTCTTCATCGCTGTTGCACAGGAACACAATGCGTTGATCGGTCAATAGATTGAGTTGCACCAGCGCGCGCACCGCCCAAATGGCCTGTACCAGCCCGGCTTTCATATCCAGCACGCCGGGGCCATAGAATTTGCCATCCTCTTCACGCAGCGCTAACTCGCCATGATCCCAGACGGTGTCAAAATGGCCGATCACAGTGGTTTGCGGGCCATGTTCACCCAGCGCAAAACGCAAATGGTTGCCGTAGCTCGGTTGATGATCGACTTCAGCACTGATCCCCAGGCGCTGCTGAAAAATACCCTGTAGCACTTCGCCACAACGGTCAACGGCGGCTTTGTCGAGTGAAGGTGATTCCGCCTGTACCAGTCGCTTGATATCACCCAGAATCTCGTCGGCGTGTTGCTGTAAGTAATTTTTTATATGGTTCATTTATGTTTTCCTGCCTTAGTCCAGACGGCAGTATGCGCAGAAAAGTCAGCGGTTAAAAATGAACTGGGAATGCTAGAATTGTTGACCTGAAAGCAACAGATAGGCTTATCTTATGACAAATGCCGCTTATCCCGAGAAAGCGATAAGTTATTTATATGAAGTAGGGATGCAGGGCGGTATCCGTCGTGCCGCAGATGCGCTCGGGATCAACCCATCGGTAGTCAGCCGCCAGCTATCGCTGCTCGAACGGAGCCTGCAATTGCCGCTGCTGGAGCGGCGCGGGCGCAATGTGGTGCTCACGGAGGCCGGTAAGTTGCTGGCCGAGGATTATGCGCAAACCACGCAGCGGCGCAAACTGCTGGAGCGGCAACTGCGGGATATGCGACATATGCGCGGTGGATCGGTCACGTTGCGCATAGGCCAGGGCATGGTGGAAGAGGTGGTTAACCATGTTTTGCAGGAGTTCTCCGTTGCCTGGCCGGGCGTATTTATCGATATCAGTTCGGGGGATATGCAAACCACCGTTGACCTGATTATGCGCGGTGAGGTGGATATGGCGGTCGGTTTTGGTACTGCCGGGCCGCCAGGGCTAAAAAGTCATAGTTTTACGCGCGGGCCAATCTGCGCCATTGTGACGCCGGACCACCCGATTGCCCGTTACTCGTCAATCAGCGTGGCGGAGTTGACTCAGCACCGTCTGATCGCCATGAGCGACACCTTTGGTCTGCAACGTTATCTCAGCGCCATCTTCAAAAGTGAAGGACAGGTGCTGGCACCGGCATACTGCTGCAACCTGTTTTCCAGTGCGCTGTCGCTGTGTCAGGCCGGGTTAGGGATCGCATTTATGACCCAACAGGCGGTACCGCGCGCCTTGCTGGAGCAGGGATTACGCGCGATACCCATCGATCACCGTATCGCGCGCGAAAGCCAGTGTCATTTACTGCGCAGCGTCGATCATCGTTTCACCCCGGCAGCCAGCTATCTCTGGCAGTTGTTGTGTAACTTCTTCTATGAGTCAGAGGTGAAGGAATGATCTTCGCATCGCACTCCAGTGCCCGGTTTTGCCGCAACCCACGCGCCGTTTTAGTGCATTGCTAGCAATAATGCTAACAAGAGTTTGTTATAAGAATTCGATCTTGTATCCAAGTCCGTATCCTGACTGACTTTCTGGTTTTGTCGCCGTTCTGGCTGCGCAATGTGGCACGCGATCTGCACTGACTCCGGGTAACCCCGATTATCCCGGAGAAAGTCATGTTTGATGAGTTACTGGATGGCGATGCAACGTTGCTGGCGACATTGGTGCGCAACGGCGAGGTTTCAGCACGCGAACTAACGCAAGCGGCGTTTGATCGCCTGGCGCAGCGGGAACCGCAAGTGCAGGCTTTTTGTACCCTGGTGCCGGAGAGGGCGTTGGCACAAGCCAGCGCAATTGACAGCAGACGGCTGAAAGGGGAACCCCTCGGCGCGCTGGCCGGGGTGCCTTTGGCGGTGAAGGACTTGATTTGCACTGCCGGAGTAAAAACCACGTCCGGTTCCGCCGCCTATGCCGATTTTATCCCGGATGAAGATGACATCACTGTCGAGCGCCTGCTGGCGGCAGATGCGGTGTTGTTGGGGAAAACCACCGCGCCGGAATTTGGTTATAGCGGTGTCGGGCACAATCCGCTGTTCCCGTCACCGCGCAATCCGTGGGACCTGAGCAAAACTCCCGGTGGTTCCAGCGCCGGTTCGGGAGCCGCACTGGCGGCCCGGCTCTGTCCTGTCGCGTTAGGCAGCGATGGTGGGGGATCGGTACGTATTCCGGCCGCGCATTGCGGCGTCTATGGCTTAAAAGCGTCGATGGGGCGGGTGCCGCTGTGGCCCGGTTGCCGTGACGAACGCTATCCGGGCGTTTCCAGTTGGGAGTCGCTGGAACATATCGGGCCGATGACGCGCAGCGTGCGAGATGCCGCGCTGATGATGTCGGTGATGGCTGGCCCGGATATGCGTGACCGACACTCCATTCCCTGTAGTGACGTGGACTGGCTGCAAGCGCTGGACAAACCGCTGCGGGGCTTACGTATCGCCTTTAGCGTGGACTTTGGTTATGTGGCGGTCGACGCTGAAGTGCGCGACGTTGTGACTGCCGCCGCGCGTCGCTTTGCTCGCGAACTCGGGGCAGAGCTGGAGGAGGTTAACCCGGCGATCGAAGATGAAGTTGCCGCTTTTTCAGCGCTGGTGGCACTGGAAAGCGACCTGAATGGCATGCGAGACCTGCGTACGCAACTGGGGTCGCGCATGTCTCCCCATCTGGCTGCCATGCTGCAACATAACTGGCAGGCGGAAACCTTCACCGATGCGCTGGTGGCGCGCAAAAAACTCAGTAATCAACTGTGGCGCTTTATGCAGGGGTACGACCTGCTGCTGACGCCCACGTTAGCCACACCTCCGTTCCCGTTGGGCATGCAAGGCCCGGAGATCATTGATGGTCGCATGGTTCGCAGCGACCACTGGCTCTCTTTCTGTTTTCCTTTCAATTTTACCGGCCAACCGGCGGCATCCGTCCCGGCAGGCTTCACTGCCAGCGGGTTACCGATTGGCATGCAGATTGTAGGTCGTCATCTGGACGATGGCCTGGTGCTGGCGGCAAGTGCCGCTTTTGAGCGCATTCAACCCTGGAATCATTTCTATCCTGCTGTTACCGGAGTCGTCCATGAGTGATAAATCTTCCCCTGCGCTGGAGCAGGAATTCGAACACGAACCTGTTCCCCTTAGCCATCGCCATTCAACGCGTTCCGTTTCGGCGGTGTGGTTTGGTTTTCCGATGATCTTAACCAATGCGTTATTTGGCGGCATCATCACCTGGCATCTCGGCTTCTGGCCTGCGCTGATTGCCATCCTGCTGGGCAATCTGGTGTTGTTTGCTTATGTGGGTGCGCTGAGTTGGTTTGCCGGTAACACCGGCATGAACTTTGCGCTCCAGGCAAAACGAACCTTTGGTACGAAAGGCTACATTCTGGTGTCCGGTTTCCTGTCGACGGTGGTGATTGGCTGGTACGCCTTTCAGACCGGCCTGACCGGAACGGTGATTAATCAAACCTTCGGCTGGAACGCGTTGGCAGTGACCGCGTTCGCGATGGTGCTGTATACCGGCGTCACTTTTCTCGGGGTGCGGGCGCTTTCGGTGCTGGGAATGATCGCCGCACCGCTGTTTGTGGTGCTCGGGCTGGTGGCATTGTGGCTGATTGCGGAAAACCATGATTTCAGCACCCTCACGCAGTGGCAGGGTAGTGCCAGCGCCGCCGGGGCGATGAGTATGGGCACGGCGGTCACGATGGTGGTGGCAGGCTTTGCCGATTCAGGCACCATGACGGCAGATTTCACGCGCTGGTCCAAAGATGGACGCTCGGCGGTCATCGCCGCGTTCTCGGCCTTCCCGCTGGCGAACGTGATCTCGTACCTGTTTGGTGTGGTGATTGTGGCGGTGGGGGCGGCGGTTGATCCGGCGAGCAACGGCGGTAATTTCCTGCCGATGCTGATGGGCCACGGCGTCTTGCTCTCGACGGTTGCCTTCCTGTTTGTGTTTATCAATCTCGGTTCGGTCTGCACCCATTGCCTGTACAACGGCGCGGTGGGCTTTAGTCATCTGTTCAGCAGCAAAATGCGACTCTGGACGCTGATCCTCGGTGCCATTGGCGGCGTGCTGGCGCTGGCGGGCGTGTGGTCTTACTTCCTTGAATGGCTCAGTCTGCTCGGCATCGTGGTGCCACCTTTTGGCGCGGTCATGATTGTCGATTTGATCTTCATGGCGAAAGTCAGTGAAAAACGCCCGACTCGCCGTCTGCGCGGCAGCGCTTTTGCCGCCTGGGCGATTGGCAGCCTGTGTGCGGTGCTGGCGCATGTCGCCTTCCCGCAGTTTGGTGAAGCGGTGATTGGGCTGGTGACCGCGGCAATCAGCTATACCCTGATTGTGAAAATGCAGCGCCCCGTCAGCGTACAGAATCTGGAGAAAGAAAATGCCTGACTATGCCATTGATTCCACGCCCTATGCCTGGCCGTTTGATGGTCGCTTCAGCCCGCGCGATACGGCGTTGGTGATTATCGATATGCAAACCGATTTTTGTGGTAAAGGCGGTTATGTTGACAGCATGGGTTACGACATCGCCCTGACGCGCGCCCCTATCGTGCCGTTGCAGCAGGTGCTGGCAACCATGCGTGCGCTGGGCTTTCCCATCATTCACACGCGCGAAGGGCATCGCCCGGACCTTAGCGATTTGCCAGCCAACAAGCGCTGGCGTTCAAAGCGTATGCAGGCTGAGATTGGTGCGCCCGGCCCCTGTGGCCGCATTCTGGTACGTGGTGAGCCGGGCTGGGAGATCATTCCCGAACTGGCACCGCTGCCCGATGAGGTGATCATTGATAAACCCGGTAAAGGCTCTTTTTATGCCACCGACCTGGAGTTAATTCTGCGCAGTCGCGGCATTCGTAATCTGATCATCAGCGGCATCACCACCGATGTTTGTGTGCATACCACGTTACGTGAAGCCAATGACCGTGGCTTTGAATGTCTGGTATTGGCGGATTGTTGTGCCGCAACGGAACGTAAACATCATGAGGCTGCTTTAAGCATGATCCATATGCAGGGCGGCATCTTTGGTGCGGTAGCCAGCTCGCAGACGCTGCTGGCAGGATTGAGGGGCGAGAGCGCTGCGGCCTGATGTCGGGCGAGGGTGTGATACCAACGCCCTCGCCGGAATCTGTAGCTGGATCAGGGAAAAAGGCGGCCAATTACAGTAATAATTGGTCTGGAAATCTCTGAAAGCGGTGAACAATCTGATAATTCACATTCTCATTAATCCACACCGCGAGTAAGCTGAATAAAACCTTTGAAGCCGGATGGATTTGACGGCACACAGTTACAGGAGAGCACTATGGCAGTGAAAATGATTGCGGTGGATATGGATGGCACATTTCTGGATGACAACAAGCAGTACAACAAACAACGCTTTTTGCGTCAGTACGCGTTGCTGAAAGAGAAGGGCATCCGTTTCGTGGTCGCCAGCGGCAATCAATATTATCAGCTGCTGCGCTATTTTCCTGAAATCAAAAACGAAATTGCCTTTGTGGCTGAAAACGGTGCCTGGGTAACGGACAGCAACGAAGAGATATTCTGCGGAGAGCTGGCACCGGCAGCGGTGCATCAGATCCTCGATATTCTGGCAAAAGAGCCTGAGATCAGTACCGTGGTGTGTGGCCGTAATGGTGCCTATGTACATACCTCGATGCCGGATGAGGTGATGGCGATGCTTGCCAACCATTACCATCGTCTGGAAAAACGCGACAATCTTTATGATATCGACGACACCATCTTCAAGTTTTCGCTCAATCTGGCGCATGAAGGTGTCGAGGCGTTGCTGGAACGTCTGCACACGCAACTGAATGCGATTGAGAACATCATGCACCCGGTTTCCAGTGGCTTTGGCTTTGTCGATTTGATTATCCCCGGCTGCCATAAGGCGCATGGTATCGCGCTGTTGCAGGAGAAATGGGGTATTGATGATTGTGAGGTGCTGGCGATTGGCGACAGTGCTAACGACCTCGAAATGCTGCGCCAGGCATGCTACAGCTTTGCTATGGCGAATGCCGCCGCGCCAGTCAGCGCGGTGTCGCGTTATAAAACCGAAAGCAACAATGATGAGGGCGCGCTGAATGTGATTGCGCGTCTGCTGGCGCGTGAATTTCCGTTCGCATAACAGCTAACCGTAGCGGCGCGATTTTTACCTTTGGTGTTAAAAAAACGCGCGATAAATCGCGCCGCTACGATGCAGAATAGCTAGAGAAAATAATCCGTCTCGCGCATGTCCTGCAACAAACCCGGACCGTTTGGTTGCCAGTTAAAGGTCTGGCGCGTCCAACTGCTGGAGGTCGGATTGTCGGTTGCGGCGAAGCGCGCCATCCAGCCCAGCGCTTCCTGTGCCTCCTGCAACGTCAGGCTTTTTATCGGTAGCGTTAATCCGGCGGCAATGGTTTCCGCAATCTGGCGGAAGGGGATGCCTTCTTCCTGCACCGCATGCAAAATCGCTCCCGCTTGCGCCTGCTCTGCCGCCAGGCAAAACAGCTCGGCAGCGTCAAAGCGATTGACCGCAGGCCAGCGGTTCTCGCCACTTTCCACGTAAAACGCCGTGCCTTTTTCCTTTGCCAGGTTAATCAGCATCGGTACAAAACCGTGATCGCCAGCGCCATGCACCGTGGGCGGTAAGCGGACCAGCGCCACGCGCACCCCTTTTTCCGCCAGCGCCAGTGCCGCTACGTTGGAAGCAGAACGCGGATGCGCGCCTGCCACCGGTTGATCCTGCTCAGTCGCCAACCGTCCCGGTGCCACCAGGGCGGTGCCGGAGGTCACAATCAATGGTCGATCGGAACCGGCCAGTTCCTCGCCCATCGCCAGAATCGCCTGCTGATCAACCGCGGCAGCGTGATCCATGCGGCTGAAGTCGTGGATATAACCGGCATGGATCACGCCGTCGCTCTGGCGCACGGCGGCGCGCAGGCTGGCTATATCTTCCAGATCGCCGCGTAACACCGTCACACCTTGCAGGTGTAATTTCTCTGCTGACGCCTCACTGCGCGCCAGCCCCAGCACCGCGTGACCACGCGCGTGCAGTTTTTTCACAATGGCTGAGCCAACAAAGCCGCTCGCCCCGGTCACAAAAATTCGCATATTCGTGCTCCTCACAGGCTGTTAACAGGCACTATGATAAAAGCCAGCGATCGGGTGAACAGTCGTGAGCTTATACGGGTATCGGGACTAACAGGATAAACACCATGACGATGCAAGACGACAATCTGCTGGGCAATTATCTGCGTGAACGCCGCCAGCGGCTGGATGCAGCCCGACTCGGCTTTCCGATGCAGCGCCGTCGTACCCCGGGTCTGCGCCGGGAAGAAGTGGCGATACGCGCCTGCGTCAGCACCACCTGGTATACCTGGCTGGAACAGGGCAGAGGCGGTGCGCCGTCTGAAGTGGTGCTGGAAAGGTTAGCGAAGGCGCTGGAGTTGAGTGCCGCCGAGCGCGATCACCTGTTTCTGTTGGCGCAGAATCGTCTGCCTGGCGTCAGTTGGCAGGGCGGAGTGAGCGTATCTCCTTCGTTGCAACGGGTGCTGGACAGCATGCCAGGCACTCCGGCGCTGGTGAAAACCGCCGAATGGCAGGTGGTGGCGTGGAATCGGGCGGCCACCAAAGTTTTTGTCGATTATGCGCAACTGCCACCCGAGCAGCGCAATATCTTGCTAATGATGTTCCGCGATGAACAGATGAAAAAGCGCTTACCCGAGTGGGAGAAGGTCACGCGCGACCTGGTGGCGAACTTCCGCGCCGATGTGGCGCGCACCGGGGCCAGCGAACATGTGCGTGCGCTGGTGGCGGAGTTGTGCGCCATGAGTGAAACCTTCCGTCACCTGTGGCAATCGCAGGAAGTCAGCCAGCACGGGGAAGGCATTAAACAACTCTGGCTACCGGACGAAGGGGTGCTGGAGCTGGAGTACAGCACCTTTGCCGTCGAGGGCAAACCCGGTCTGAGCCTGGTGGTATTTAATCCGCGTCGGGAGCAGGATCAGCTGTGCATGCTACGTTTGATGGCGCGTCCGTAGCCGCGTGGTAGTTGGCGGCCATCTGGTCCAGCGCGGCCTGATTCTCCAGTCCCCATTGATACATCTGTTCAATCGGTGCGGCAAGGGTCATACCGAGTGGCGTCAGGCGGTAATCTACCTTTGGCGGTATCACCTCATAAACATGGCGCGCGATCAGGCCGCGCTGTTCCAGTTCTTTAAGGGTTTGAAACAGCATCTTCTTCGAAATCCCCTGCAAACTGCGTTGAAGTTCGCCAGTACGGGCGCGATGATCCGGCCAGTGATACAACGCATGCAGCACCATGCTGCTCCACTTCAGAGAAAAAAGATCCATCAGGCGACGCGGGGGGAATCCGCGAAGAACATCAATTTACCGTCAACCCAGGCGGGCATGTGCTTATCTCCTCGGATGGTCACCAAATGGTGACTACTATCAATTCTGAACCTTGTTCTTTATAGTCTGCCGCCTTCACACAGCCATTGCCACAAGCTTTCGGAGGCGCAATGAAAATCAACGCGTTAGTCGCACCCCATGCCACACAACCCCTCTCTTCTGGTCAGATCGCGCTGCGCAGCGTGCAGGCTCAGGATGTCAAAATTGAGATCCTTTATTGTGGCGTTTGCCATTCGGATCTGCATATGGCGCGCAATGAATGGGGCGTCAGCAACTATCCGCTGGTGCCGGGACATGAAATTGTTGGACGTGTTGTGGAAACGGGCAAAAGCGTTTCACGCTTTCAGGCCGGGGATTTAGTGGGTGTCGGCGTCATGGTCGATTCCTGCCGCGAGTGTCATTTCTGCCAGCAGCAGGAAGAACAATATTGTGAAGCCGGATGGACCGCGACCTATAACGGCACGGATAAATATACTGGCGGCAGCACCTGGGGCGGCTATGCGCAGCATGTGGTGGCGGACCAACACTTTGTCGTGGCGATTCCGACCAACCTGCCGCTGGCGGGTGTCGCTCCGCTGTTGTGTGCGGGCGTCACGGTATGGTCGCCACTGCGTTATGGTAACGTGAAAGCCGGGGACCGCGTCGGCGTGGTAGGACTCGGTGGTTTAGGGCATATGGCCGTAAAACTGGCGAGTGCGCTGGGTGCCGAAGTGACCTTGTTTACCACCTCGCCGCAAAAGGGCGAAGATGCGCTGCGCTTAGGTGCGAAGCGAGTGGTCATCTCGCGTGATGCCGCGCAGATGGCGGCCTGCCAGGCTTCTCTGGACCTGATTCTCGACTGTGTCTCTGCCCCGCACGATCTCGACCCCTACCTTGCAACGTTAAAAACCAACGGCAAACTGGTGCTGGTGGGGATTCCCGAGCAGCCGCATCCGTCTCCCAACGTCAGCCCGATAGTGAACCGCCGTCTCAGCATCAGTGGATCGTCCATCGGCAGCATCAAAGAAACCCAGGACATGCTGGATTTCTGTGGTCAACACGCTATCACGGCGGATATTGAACTGATTGCTGGAGAGGCGATCGAAACCGCGTTTGCGCGCATGTTGCGCGGTGATGTGAAGTATCGCTTCGTGATTGATATGCAGGCTACGCGCTGGTAAGAAATTTTTCATATGTTTTAGGTATAAATAATACCGTAAAATGCATTTTTTTAAACCCGCCTGTTGCTGTGGATTAAAAATATGCCTATAAAGGTAGTATGAATACCCCAAAAACATCAAAAATAAACTCTTTACTGAGCATGATTCCTTCAGGAATCGTGCTCACCTCTGCGTGGTTAGCACAACAAGGTTATAGCCTTGAGTTACAGAAGCAATACAGAAAGAGTCGGTGGTTTAGAACGATCGGTACTGGCGCGATGGTTCGGTGGGATGATGACGTGGACTATCTGGGGGCAGTCTACGCATTACAAGCACACCTGGGGATGACTCTGCATCCGGGTGCTAAAACGGCGTTGTCACTACAAGGCAAGTCCCATTACCTGGGGCTTGCTGAGAAGAGTGTCATGTTATTTGGCTCACCAGCTGACAAGCCACCGCTATGGTTTGTAAAACAAGAATGGGAGAAGCAGGTAAACTTTAAGTTGTCTGGTTTTTTACCCGCTGAACTTGGCTTGGTTGATATTGAGCACAGAGGCTTCAGTGTTAAAGTATCCGGCCCCACTCGTGCTGTGATGGAGTGTCTTTACCTGAGTCCGGGAGAGCAACCGTTGCTGGAAGTTTACGAATTGATGGAAGGGCTTAATAATCTAAGGCCGACATCCGTGCAAAAACTTTTGGAAGAGTGTACATCGGTTAAGGTCAAACGTCTGTTTATGTATTTGGCAGACAAGGCTGGGCATGACTGGTTCAATTATTTAAAAAAAGAAAGAATAGATCTTGGCAAAGGGAAAAGAGCCATTGTGGATAACGGGATATATATCCCGAAATACCAAATAATTGTACCAAAGGAGTTGGAATCAATTCGGTGAATAATGCTTACAAGAAACAAGTTCAGCTGCTATTAGATGTATTGCCAGAAGTGGCGAAGGAAAAATGCTTAGCTATGCATGGCGGTACAGCAATAAATCTGTTTCTGCGTAATATGCCCAGGCTCTCTGTCGATATTGATCTGACCTATATTGACATTGCCGAAAGAGCGACATCACTCACGGCCATAAATGATGCACTTATCCGCATTCAAAAAAATATTATTGGATTACGCAATACGATGCATTTCCAGCATCGATCGGATGTTTAAAACTACAGGTCACAGATAGCGAAGTAGTGATTAAAATTAAAGTGAATCCGGTAGGGCGAGGTTTGCTCGGTGAAAAGATCATGATGCCATTATGTGATGCTGCCCAGGAGCAATTTGATGCATTTTGTGTCGTCCCGATTGTACCAATATCTCAGCTATTTGGTGGTAAGTTGTGTGCGGCCCTTGATCGACAACATCCACGAGATTTGTTTGATGTGAAATTATTGTTGAACAATGAAGGCTTCACCGAAGAAATTAAGAAAGGGCTGATTTTTGGTCTGGTAAGTAGTAACCGGCCAACATTTGAAATGCTTGACCCTCATCTACAAGATCAAAGAGTAGCCTTTATGAATCAATTTGAGGGGATGAGCAATGTTGCCTTTAGTTATGATGATTATGAAGAGACAAGGTCAGAGTTAATTCGCCTTATCAGGACCCGGTTAACTCAGGAAGACAAACGATTTTTGATATCCTTAAATAGACTGGAACCAGACTGGGATATATATGATTACCAGCATTATCCATCGGTAAAGTGGAAAATGGTTAACCTGGAGAAATTCAGGGAACATAATCATGAAGCATGGAGGACTCAACTGGAAAATCTGGAAATGATTCTAACTGGTTGATAAGCTGACTCATCTCGTCAGAGGGCGACCAAAGTAGTCGCCCCATGTAAATCCAGACTACGCCAAATCCCGCCCATTACTGGCAATGACTTTCTTGTACCACCAGAACGATTTTTTACGCATACGGTTCAGCGAACCCTGTCCGTGGTCGTCGCGATCCACGTAGACAAAACCGTAGCGCTTACTCATCTCACCGGTCGAGGCCGCAACCAGGTCAATGCAGCCCCAGGTGGTGTAACCGATCACCGGGATGCCATCATCAATCGCTTGCGCCATCGCGTGAATGTGTTCCCGCAGGTAGCTGATGCGGTAATCATCATGGATTTCACCGTCGGCGTTAATCTCATCGCGTGCGCCAAGGCCATTCTCCACCAGGAACAGCGGTTTCTGGTAACGGTCATACATCATGTTCATGGTGATGCGCAGACCGAGCGGATCAATGCCCCAGCCCCACTCGCTGCGTTTAATGTGCGGATTGGTGAGCGATTTCACCACGTTGGCAGCGCTGCTGTTTTGTTCGTTCATCTCGGCGGAAGCACAACGCGAGGCGTAGTAGCTGAAGGAGACAAAATCCACGGTGTTTTTCAGGATCTCGGTATCTTCAGGTGCCATCTCAATCTTCACTCCCTTCTCGCGGAACACCCGGGCCGAGTATGAGGGGTAAGCGCCACGCGCCTGCACATCGATAAAAAACAGGTTTTCGCGATCTTTTTCGAGGGCGGCCCAGACATCTTCTGGTTTGCTCGACCACGGGTAGAAGTTACCGCCCGCCAGCATGCAACCGACCTGGTTTTGCGGGTTGACCTCATGGGCGATGCGCGTCACCAGCGCGCTGGCAACCAGCTCATGGTGTGCCGCCTGATACTTAACCTGCTCAGGGTTTTCGTCAGCTTCAAACACCAGACCTGCGCCAGAGAACGGGCTGTGCAGCAAGATATTGATTTCATTGAACGTCAGCCAATACTTCACCAGGCCATCAAAAGCCTCAAAGCAGGTGCGGGCATAGCGGGCGAAAAACTCAATCATTTTACGATTGCGCCACGAACCGTATTCCGTCACCAGATGCATTGGCACATCGAAGTGGCACAGCGTCACCAGCGGTTCGATACCGTGCTTTTTACATTCGCGGAACACATCGCGATAAAAAGCGATACCTTCCGCGTTGGGTTGCAGCTCATCGCCATTGGGATAGAGACGACTCCAGGCAATCGAGGTGCGGAATACGCTAAAGCCCATCTCTGCCATCAACGCGATATCTTCTTTGTAACGATGGTAGAAATCGATGGCCTGATGGCTGGGATAATATTCGTCTTCACGCAGGGTGAAACGCTGCTCCAGCCCCAGCTTGACAGGCATACGATGTGGGCCATGTGGGATCATATCCACGGTTGTCAGTCCCTTGCCGCCTGCCAGATACCCCCCTTCCGATTGGTTGGCGGCAAGGGCGCCGCCCCATAAGAATCCCGCAGGAAATGTCAGTTCAGACATGAAAATCCTCAATTAATTGGCGTTTACAGGTTTTGCGGCGTCAACCACCGCGTCTGGTTTTTTCGGGCTGGATTCCGCAACCGGGATATCCTCAAAGCCCAGCACCAGGGTCAAAACAAACGAGAGCACCACCGACAGCGCCATCACTGCACCGACCCAGACGATGCTCATCGGGTTATTGGGATCGAAAAACTGCACGCTGGTGAACAGGCCTGGCGAGGCCATCGAATGGCTGGCAAGACCGCCAATACCGGCCACCGCGCCGCAGATAAAGCCACTGATCAGGCTGGCGATCAGTGGGCGTTTTAGCCGCACCGCCACGCCATACAATGCCGGTTCTGAAATCCCGGCAACAATCGCTGAAGCTGCTGCCGCCAAAGCCGTCTGACGCAGTTCCGGGTTTTTGGTCTTGAACGCGACCGCAAGGGAGGAGCCACCGAGCGACAGGTTGGCTCCAATTTCTGAGGGCATCACCATGCCTTCTTTGCCGGTTTCCGCGATAGTCTGGATGATGGTGGGGGTGAACACACGGTGCATACCGGTCATCACCAGCAGGGGCCAGAGCGCCCCCATAATGGCCACTGACAGCCAGCCAAGATAACCGTGGATGGTGTACACCAGCGAGGAAATCCCGCTACCAATCCAGATACCCAGCGGGCCAATCAGTACGATGGCGATTGGTGCGGCAACCAACACAATCAACATCGGTTTCAGGAAGTTTTTGGTCACTGCCGGGGTGATACGATCGATAATGCGTTCAATGTGCGACAGGATCCATGTCATCACCAGAGCCGGAATCACGGTGTAGGTATATTTGACTGCCGTCACCGGGATATAAGCAAACTCCACCGCCTGGCCCTGTGCGGCTTTAGCCATCAGGTCGATAAAATTGGGATGCACCAGCACGCCAGCGATCGCAATCGCCAGCGACATATTGGTTTTAAATTTCAGCGCCGCAGAAGCCGCGACCATGATCGGCAGGAAGAAAAATGCGCCATCGCCGATGACGTTGAGGATCACCAGCGTTGAGGAGCCTTCCGCGAACACGCCGGTCATATTGAGGATCATGGCGAGTAGTTTCACCATCGAACCACCAATAATGGCGGGGATCAGGGGTGACATGGTGCCGACCAGCGCATCAAGAATCCCGGCACCGATGCGTTTCAGGGTGATTTTGCGCCGTACGGGTTGTGCGGCAGGTGCTGAACCCGGTGTTGCCAGCTTCAGCACTTCCTGAAACGCCTGTCCAACGTTGTTGCCGATAATCACCTGGCACTGGGTATCGGCGTGCACCACGCCCATCACACCGGGGATTGCTTTCAGCACGGCGTTGTCCACCAGGCCCGTGTCCTTGACGACAAATCTCAGCCGGGTCATGCAATGCGTGACGGCTTCAATGTTTTCGGCACCACCCAGCGCCTGGACGATGGCGCGGGAGATCTCGGCATAATTCTTCGACATGGATTTTTCGTCTCTTATCAAAATAGATCGCTTATCTGGCCGTTCGTGCATCAGCTGTAGGGCAGAGGCAACCAGATGTTCAGTTTCTCATCATGAGAAACCGGTTTCACAAAATAATGAAGTTGTATTTTTAACCTGACAAGACATTTGAAATTTGATTTAAAACATTGTGACGCTCATCACTTAATGGCTGTGACGGCAGGGCGGCAGTCAGGAGAAAAATTTCCTAATCTATGAGCATGTTAGGTAAACTGCGATTCGTCTTGATTGCGATGAGAAAACGATGACAACCATTCTCGAAGTGGCGAAAAAAGCCGGTGTGTCAAAAGCAACGGTATCCCGCGTGTTATCGGGGAATGGCTATGTGGGCGAGGAAAAACGCGAACGGGTACTGCGGGCGATCGCCGAGACGGATTACCGCCCCAACTTGCTGGCACGTAATCTGGCGGTGAAATCGACGCAAACCATCGGGCTGGTGATTACCAACACGCTCTACAGCGGCAGTTATTTCAGCGAGCTGATGGCTCACTCGGCGCGCCTGATGGAGCAACAGGGGCGACAGCTGATCCTCGCCGATGGCAAACACAGCGCAGCCGAAGAGCGTGCGGCGATTCAGTTTCTGCTTGATTTGCGTTGCGACGGCATCATCATTTACCCCCGTTTTCTCTCCATCGATGAGATGGACGACATTATCTCCCAACATAAACAACCGATTCTGGTGATTAACCGCCGTCTGCGGCAGCATCAGAGTTTCTGTATCTATTCCGATCAACACGCCAACAGCACGCTGGCGGTCAACCAACTGATTGCGCTGGGCCATCGTGATATCGCCTTTATTACCGGATCACTGGATTCTCCTACCGGGCTGGAACGTCTTTCCGGCTATAAAGCGGCGCTGGCCGGGCATCAGATCGCGGTGCAGGATGCGCTGATTGTCGAGGGTAAGTGGCATGCGCAAAGTGGCATGGCGGCGGTGGCGTCCTTGCTGGCACGCGGGTGTCACTTCAGCGCCATTGTTGCCAGCAACGATGAGATGGCGATTGGCGCCATGAAACAACTCGCTGCCGCGAAGATTGCCGTGCCTGAACAGGTGTCGGTGGTGGGTTTTGATGATATCCCGCTGGCCCCGTTTACCATTCCTTCACTGTCGAGTATGAAAATTCCGGTGACCGAAATGGTCCAGCAGACCATTGAACAACTGGTGTCGATGCTGGATGGCGGCAATATGGCGCAGAACAAAAATTTCACCGCGCGCCTGGTCATGCGCGAATCTATCGGGCCGGGGCCATATGGTTAAACATTACAAGGAAATCTCTTCTGTCAGGCTGGATTATCGCTGCCTCGAACCTGCTGACTGGCCATTTTTCAAGGCGTTAAATCAGGACCGTCACGTCATGCATTTTATTAGCGATTCACGCACGGATGAAGAAATCAGAATCCAGTCTTTCGAGAAACGTTTGCAACCCTGGCATAAAGGCAGTGAGCATTGGTTATGTCTTGTTATGTGTCAAAAGAATACAGATACACCGATGGGCGTCACCGGCTTTATCGAGCGTGATGAAGGCATTGCGGAAGTGGGTTTTATCCTCGCCGCCGAATTTCATGGTCAGGGTTTTGGCAGTGAATCGCTAAAAGATATTGCCCGTTTCGCATTTAATACCCTGGGGTATCGCAAATTAACCGCCACGGTGACTTCAGGAAATGAAGCTTCACGCAGGACCTTGTTTAACGCTGGATTTCATCAGGAAGGCACGCTCAGGCAAAACTATTTCCTGCATGGTCGTTGGCAGGATGACTGGATTTTTGGCTTGTTAAGCGAAGAGTTCAGATATTAAGCGGTAAAACCTGCCTGATACACATCTGTTAAACAAACATTTTTACACCCTGACTGGCTCACCCGTAGCGGCGCGATTTATCGCGCGGTTTCGTGCACGCTGAGGGAAAAATCTGCGCAATAAATTGCGCCGCGACACTTCCTGCCAATCAGAGTAACTTGCATTTTGATAGTTACTGTGGAAATCTGAGCGCATTGCGAACCAACCCGAGCCAGCAAGATGAAAAACGAACCGCTTTGCCACGCCCCTTGTCCCATTGCCCGCAGCCTCGGACGCATTGGCGATAGCTGGAGCATGATTATTCTGCGTGATGCGCTAGCAGGTTTTACCCGCTTTGATGAATTTCAAAAGAATGCCGACATCGCCCCGAACATCCTTTCCCGACGCCTGAAGGAGCTGGTGGAGGATGGACTGCTGGAGAAGGTGTGCTACAGCAGCACCCCGCCGCGCTACGAATATCACCTCACCGAGATCGGACGTGATTTTCGTCCTGTCATTCTGGCGTTGGTGGAGTGGGGTAGCCGCCACTTCTCGCCGGAAGGTCGTCAGGTGCAATTGGTGGAAACCGCCACCCAACGTCCGGTGCAGGCGATTATGGTGGATAGCGAAACGCGTGAGCCGCTGACCGCGGATAAGTATTCGATCGTGCCCGGTCCGGTAGCCGCGCCAGTGATTCGCTATCGTCACGAATACATCCAGAAAAAACGTGCGGGTGAGCCAGCGCTGAAATTTGTCCCACCGGCGAAACAGGTGGATAAGCCATGAACAGGCGCAAAGTGATCCCGTTAGTGGCGGTTGCCGCCGTGGTACTGGCTGCGGGTTATGGCCTGTGGTGGTGGCAGTCCGGCCGTTTTGTTGAATCGACCGATGATGCGTATGTCGGCGGCGATATCAGCACCATCTCCGCCAAAGTGGCGGGCTACGTGCAGGAAATCGCCGTGCAGGACAACATGCGGGTGAAAAAAGGTGATCTGTTGGTGCGGCTTGATGCGCGTGATTATCAGGCAGCACTGATGAAAGCCAGTGGAGAAGTCGACGCTCAGCAGGCTGCGCTGGCGGATATCGCCGCCACGCGTGAGTTACAACTCGCCACCATCGCCGGTTCAGTAGCGGCAGTGAATGCCGCACAGGCGATGACGGAAAAAACCGCAGGCGACAACCGACGTTATGGGGCGTTGGTGCAGACGGTCTCTGCGCAAACCCGCGACTACGCGCAGGCGGATTACCGTCAGGCGGTGGCGCAGGAGAGCAAAGCTCGCGCCGATAAAAGCGTTGCGGAGCGCCAGTTACAGGTGTTGGATGCGCGTGAGAAACAGACGCAAGCGGCGCTGGTACAGGCGCAGGCGGGTCTGGAAATGGCAAAACTCAATCTTGGCTATACCGAAATTCGTGCCCCTTTTGATGGGGTGATCGGTAATCGCCGCGCCTGGTCCGGGGCTTACGTCAGCAGCGGTACGCAATTGCTGTCGCTTGTGCCTGCACAGGGGTTGTGGGTAGATGCCAATTTTAAAGAGAACCAACTGGCGCATTTACAGGCCGGACAACAGGCGCAGATCGTCGCTGATGTGTTGCCGGGCCGAACCTTTACCGGCCATGTTGTCAGTCTGTCGCCTGCCACCGGTTCACGCTTTAGCATCCTGCCAGCGGAGAATGCCACCGGTAACTTCACCAAAATCGTGCAACGTGTCCCGGTACGTATTGCGCTGGATGGCGAAGCGGCAAAGCTGGGGCTGTTGCGTCCGGGGCTGTCGGTTACGGTAACGGTTGATGAGAAACCTGCGCCATGAGCAGCCAGACGGCCTTGCCTGCTGCACCGGCATTAGAGATGCCGGTCAGCAAAAAAGTCATTGCCTTTGCCACTATGTGTCTCGGCATGTTTATTGCGCTGCTGGATATCCAGATTGTTTCGGCCTCATTGCGTGACATCGGTGGTGGTCTGTCGGCGGGGGATGACGAAACCGTCTGGGTGCAGACCAGCTATCTGATTGCCGAAATCATCATTATCCCGCTTTCCGGTTGGCTGGCGCGGGTCATGTCAACGCGTTGGTTGTTCGCCGCCTCGGCGGCCGGTTTCACCCTGATGAGCGTGTTGTGTGGTTGGGCGTGGAATATCCAGAGCATGATTGCGTTTCGCGCCTTGCAGGGACTGGCTGGGGGTTCGATGATCCCGCTGGTGTTTACCACCGCCTTTGCCTTTTTCCAGGGTAAGCAACGGGTGATTGCCGCCGCCACGATTGGTGGGCTGGCATCGCTGGCCCCGACACTTGGCCCCACTGTCGGCGGGTGGATCACAGAGAATTTCAACTGGCACTGGTTGTTCTTCATCAATATCGTGCCGGGCATATACATCACGCTGGCGGTGCCTGCGCTGGTAAAAATCGATACGCCGGATACCTCGTTGTTACGCGGCGCTGATTATCTCAGTATCGGCTTGCTGGCCGTATCGCTGGGCTGTCTTGAATATACGCTGGAAGAGGGGCCGCGCTGGGGATGGTTTGACGACAGCACCCTGACCATCACCGGTTGGCTGGCGCTGGTATGTGGCGTGATGTTTATCATCCGTACGCTGCGCCACGCGCAACCGGTGATGGATTTACGCGCGCTAAAAGATCGTACCTTTACCCTCGGTTGCTATTTTTCGTTTATGGCGGGGGTTGGCATTTTTGCCACCATCTATCTCACGCCTCTTTTTCTCGGCACGGTGCGGGGTTACAGCGCGCTGGAAATTGGTCTGGCGATCTTCTCTACCGGCCTGTTCCAGGTGCTGTCGATTCCACTGTACTCGTGGCTGGCTAATCGGGTGGATCTGCGCTGGCTGCTGGCGGCCGGGCTGATTGCTTTTGGCGTATCGATGTACAGTTTTGTGCCGATTACTCACGACTGGGGTGCAGATCAGCTGCTGCTGCCACAGGCGTTTCGTGGTATGGCGCAGCAATTTGCCGTCGCACCGACAGTGACACTGACGCTGGGTAGCCTGCCACCGCCGCGCCTCAAACTGGCATCCGGGCTGTTTAACCTGATGCGTAATCTGGGTGGGGCCATCGGCATCGCCCTGTGCGGCACTATACTTAATGAGCGCACCAACCTGCATTACAGCCGTCTCGCAGACCATCTCAACAGTGCCAGCCTGACGCTGGGCGAATTTATGCACACATCCACCGCTGCGCTGACCCAGCAGGGTTTCAGCCCCGATGCTGCACAGACTGCCGCGCTGAAAAACCTTGCGGCACTGACGCTGCGTGAAGCCAAAACTCAGGCTTTTGCCGACGCGTTCTGGCTGATCATGATCGGATTCTTTATCGCCGCATTGCTGGTGCCGTTTATGAAAGTGCCAAAAACCTAATCATCACAACTGGAGATCATATGGATATCTCATTAAAACGCATCGTCGTTACCGGCATGGGGATCGTCAGCCCACTGGGGTGCGGCGTGGAACATGTCTGGCGCGCCCTTGTGCAGGGGCAATCCGGGATCAGCCCGTTGCCCGAAGCCATCGTGCAGGATATCCCCTGCAAAATCGCCGGTCAGGTGCCCTCGGTAGAACAGGACCCGCAACATGGCTTTGATCCGCTGGCGGTTATCCCGGCCAAGGAGCGCAAAAAAATGGACCGCTTTATTGAGTTTGCGCTGGTAGCTGCTCATGAGGCGCTCACCCAGGCTAACTGGTTTCCTCAGTTGGAAGCGTTGCGCGAGCGAACCGCGACCATCATTGCCACCGGCATCGGCGGCTTTAATGAAATCGCGGCGGCGGTAGAAACCACTCATAACCGTGGTCCACGTCGCCTGTCACCTTTTACCGTACCTTCCTTTCTTGCCAATCTGGCGGCGGGTCACGTCTCGATTGCGCACGGCTTTCGTGGGCCGATTGGTGCGCCGGTGACAGCCTGTGCTGCCGGTGCGCAGGCGATTGGCGATGCGGTACGCCTGATCCGAAGTGGAGAGGCGGATATCGCCTTGTGCGGCGGTAGCGAAGCGGCGATTCATCGTGTCAGCCTCGGCGGATTTGCCGCGGCGAAAGCGCTGTCCAGCGGATTTAACCACCAGCCTGCCAGCGCTTCGCGACCTTTCGATCAACAGCGCGACGGTTTTGTCATGGGCGAGGGAGCGGGGTTGCTGGTGATTGAATCGCTGGATCATGCCCAGGCGCGCGGCGCGACCCCGTTGGCGGAAGTGGTGGGATACGGCACCAGCGCCGATGCTTACCATCTCACCGCCGGGCCGGAAGATGGCAGCGGTGCGCGTCGGGCCATGCAAACCGCCATACGCCAGGCCGGGATTACTCCGTCGCAAATTCAACATATCAATGCACACGCCACCTCAACCCAGGTGGGCGATAAAGGGGAGCTGGCGGCGATCCGCGCGCTGTTTGCCGACAGCCCGGTGGCGATCACCTCAACCAAATCGGCCACCGGCCATTTGTTAGGTGCGGCGGGGGGTGTTGAAGCCATCTTCAGCATTCTGGCATTGCGTGACCAGTTGGCACCACCGACGCTGAACCTGCACCAACCCGATGTGGCGGCGGAGGGATTGGATTTGGTGGCGTTAACCGCGCGCCCGATGCCGATGGAATATGTGTTGTCGAATGGTTTTGGTTTTGGCGGCGTCAATGCTAGCCTGATTTTCCGCCGCTGGCAGGCGTAGCGGCGTCAGCAAAATAACAACAACATCATGCAGGAGTTTGGACATGCTGGGGATTATTCGTGTTTTGACCCACCCGGATCAGCACTTTGTTGAAGAACACGGGCGGTTAATTCACCAGGAGTATGGCATTGCATCGGTGAGCCGGGCGATTCCCGATCAACCTAAAGGTATTTTTGACGATGCCAGCGAGGCGCTGGCAGTGCCCAAAATTGTGACGTTGGGCCAGCAACTGGAAGCGGAGGGCTGCAATGCGCTGTTTCTCAGCTGTGCCGCCGACCCGGGGCTGGCTGAGTTACGTGCGGCCGTGACGGTACCGGTAATTAGCGCGGGCAGTGCAGCGGCCAGTATCGCCCGCATGTTAAAAAGACCGGTGGCAGTGATGGGGATAGGTGCCACCGCACCGGCACCGTTCCGCCAGTTGCTGGGTGAGTCAGTGCGTTATGCGCGGCCAGAAGGGATTCGCAACACCACCGATCTGCTGACGACGGAAGGCCGCGCCAGTGCTTTGGCCTGTGCCGAGGGTTTGTATCGCGAAGGGATTGAGGTGATTGCCTTCTCCTGCACCGGCTTCTCGACCATCGCGTTGGGCGATAGTATCCGCGCGCAATTGGGCGGTATCGCCGTTGATGCGGTCAGCGCGGCGGGGCTGTTTATCAGTCAGTTGGCCCCGCAGTAATACCCCTTGCGCGATAAACGCGTCACGGATTGCGCGATAAATCGCGCCGCTACGGATCCCATTCAATCGTTGCGGCGCGCTTTTTTTATGCTTCCGACAATAAACAATTCCCTAATCCCTCCGATAACCCTCTCAGTAACCCTTACAAAAATGATAAACGCAGGAGTGGGAAACATGGGATTGGTATCGCGATTGCGAAACGTGCGCATAACCCGAAAACTGTCGGCAGGATTCGGTATTGTGCTGTTGCTGGTGGCGCTTGCTACCGGGCTGAGCGTACAGCGTTTCAACGAAATTCATAATATCTATCAAAAAACGAATCTGATTTATGACATCAATATTGAAGTGTTCCAGGCAAAAATTAACCGCCTGAAGTACCTTTATGGCGATGATCAGTCTGGCGCGGTGATGGCGAAATATGTCACCCATGCGCAGCAACTGACCGGGGAGGCCAAAAAACTCAACTGGTCAGACGATGCCGCACCGATTATCGACGAGATCGGCAGCCATCTCACCGATTTCCAGCAACGTATCGGCGCGATGACGCAGGCCACCCAGCAACTGAATAGCCTGCGAGCTCAACTCGATAATATCAGCCAGCAGGACACCACCTCCCGTTATACCCAACTGATCCGTACCCCGGTAGCCACGCCGGAATTGACCAACCAGATTTACGACCAACTGTTTGCCATCAGCAATGTGCGGGAAGAGGCGCTGGCGCTGCGCTTCAACGTCAGCGAACCGTTGCGTAACGCGCTGGAAGCCCACTTCCGTAGCGCCGATCAGGGGATGAAAGCGTTACTGGCGCAACTTCCGCCAGAACAGCAGGGGGGCTTTACCGCGCTATGGCAGGATACCGAACGCTTTAAAGACCTGAGCCTGCAAGCGGCTCAGGCTTATGCGCAACTGCGCAGCGCGGAAGACGGCGTAAAAGTGGCGGGTGATAAAAGCAGCGCGGCCATCAAGAAAGTCATCACCATTGTTAAAACACGCAACGATGAACTGGCTAACGGTTCTTCCACCCTGTCGCTGTTGATTGGCGGGCTGGCGATCCTGTTGGGCGTGCTGGTGGCCTGGTACATCATCCGTCAAATTACCCAGCCGGTATTCCATAACCTCGAACTGGCGGAGCGCATTGCCAGTGGTGATCTCAGTTCGCAGTTTGCCACCGATCGTCGTGATGAGTTAGGCAAGCTGACCTCAGCGATGGGCAGAATGAATGAACGGCTGCGCAGCATGATTGGCGACGTGTTAAGTAGCGTCAACAGCGTGTCGCAGGCAGCCAGCGCGATCAATCAGGGTAACCTCGACCTGTCCTCACGCACGGAACAGCAGGCGGCGGCGGTGGTTGAGACTGCCGCCAGCATGGAGCAGTTGACCGCTACGGTGAAAAATAATGCCGAGAATGCGCGTCAGGCCAGCCAAATCGCCGCAGAAGCCACACGCAATGCTAATCAGGGCGGTGTCGCGGTACGCGATGTGGTCAGCACTATGGGTGAAATTTCTGATAGCTCGAAGAAAATTGCTGATATTACCGCGGTGATCAACAGCATCGCTTTCCAGACCAATATCCTTGCCCTGAACGCCGCCGTGGAAGCTGCGCGTGCGGGTGAGCAGGGACGTGGTTTCGCCGTGGTGGCAAGTGAAGTGCGTAACCTGTCACAGCGCAGTTCGCAGGCAGCAAAAGATATTGAACAGCTGATCAGCGAATCGGTCAGCCGTATCAGCAACGGTCATCAGCAGGTGGCGCGTGCCGGTGAAACTATGGATCAAATTCTCGGCAGCATTGCGCGCGTGAATGAGATCATGGAAGAAATTTCGGCAGCGTCGGATGAACAGAGCCGTGGTATTGAACAAATTGCCCGTGCCGTGGGTGAACTGGACACCACCACTCAGCAGAACGCCTCGCTGGTCAGCGCCTCGTCTGTCTCCGCAAATTCACTGGAAGAACAGGCACTGATGCTGGAACGTCTGGTGGCACAATTCCGTCTGCAAGGTAAAGCAAGCTAACAAGCACCGGAGCACCATTCAGGAACAGCGCGATTTATCGCGCTGTTTTTTTTGGGAAAACCGCACGATAAATCGCGTTGCGACCAATGGGGCCAGTGCTTATTTTCCCCATAATGGAAAAAAATTGTGCTGTCGTGTCTATTCAAGGGAAAAAATCTGAAAAAGTACACGCGGTTTAATGCTTTTCCGATAAACTGCATGTCTTGTCGGTTTGATATTGCCCGTGAATGAATTACTACTCACCTGATGATAATCACCTGAAGCGTCGTTCGGTGCGCTTCGTTCGCCGCATGTTTTTAATGCGCCAGCTCGGCACGATCTTGTGTTTCTTCCCTATTCTTTCCGTGTTGATGGAAATGAACCGTAGCCTTGAGCTGTGCGGTCTGCTGTTTACCAACGCATTTATCTGGCCGTGGATCGCGTATCGTCTGGCGTTGCACGCTGTAGATTCCACCGCCACCGAGCGGCGTAATTTGACACTGGACGCGGCCTTTGGCGGGGCCTGGGTCGCGCTGATGGGGCTCAGCCCCATGCCCTCGTTTATTATTATGGCGGTGCTGGCCTCGGATCGTTATGCGGCGGGAGGCAGTGCGCAACTGATTGCCGCGCTTCAGGCCTTCTTTTGTACCTTTATGATGGTCTGGCTGGTGGATGGCACTGGCTTCCGGCCCACCTTCAGCACGCAAACTGTCTGGCTGACGCTGCCGCTGGCAACGATTTATATGCTGGCGCTCAGCGTTGCGTCGTACAACCTCACCTGGCAGTTGCGCAAACGCAATCGCGAACTGGAACGTATCGCGCTGATGGATCCTGGGCTGGAAATCCCCAACCGGCGTCTGTTTGAACGGCGGCTGGAGAGTGAATTTCTCAGCACCCGTCGTGGTGACAGCAGCGCATATCTGCTGCTGATTGATGTCGATAATTTCAAAGCGGTTAACGACACCTGGGGCCATGAAGCGGGCGATTTTTTGCTGGCGGAGATCTCCGCGTTATTGCGCAACTATGTCGGCATCCAGGATATCCCCGCCCGCTTTGGCGGCGATGAGTTGGGGGTGATTGTGCATCATTCCTGTGATGAATCCGTGGTGCTGCTGGCGGAACGGTTGAAAGAGAAAATTGCGCAACTGCGTTTGCCGGCCTCGCCGGATTTCAGTTGTTCAGTGAGTATTGGCATCGCAGCAGCAGCCGGTGCGGAGTCACTTGGCTACTGGCTGCGTCATGCTGATGAAGCTCTGTATGAAGTGAAACGCGCCGGACGTAACGGGGTGCGGTTGTGGCAACCCGTACTGGCCGGCGCGGCCTGACGTTTATGCGAAGCGGGGTTCGCAGCTTACCGGAAAGTTAAGTGAGTTAGCGATATAACAGGCCTCATGCGCCTGATGATGCAGTTCTCTTGCGCGCTCGGCATCTGCCGGGTTGCGCAAGGTGATGCGCGGTTTCAGGGTGATTTGCGTAAACCGACCGCGCACACCTTCCACCATAGTGCCTTCAGCGGCATCTTCGTAACTTTCCACGTTAATCCCGGCATCGGCGCACAGATGCAAATACCACAACTTATGACACGCAGACGCGGCGGCGAGCAACAGCTCTTCCGGGTTCCAGCGGCTGGCATCGCCACGAAACGCGGGATCGGCGCTGAGGGGCAAGGTGGGTTTGCCGTTTGCCAGCAATTCGCCATTGCGATCATAAGCGGTATAGCTGGCGGTGCCGTCACCGCGATTGCCGGTCCAGCGAACCGTCACCTGATAATGATGTTCCCGTGCTGCCATCGTGCTGCTCCTTTTATGAGGCGGGGCGATTTATCGCGCATTGTATAGATCTTCTGCAATCACCAGGGCGCAGACACCTGGGGCTTGCAACATAAAGTAGCATCAAAGATGCAATAAATCATGATTTATTATTAAGTTAGGGTATTCAGCGGATATTCCAGAACGCCGGAATAAATATATATAGCGCAGATTTAATTTGTACAAGAAATATAACCCTGTACAAATTAAATCGACTGATTGTATAAGATGGTAGGGAAATAGCCTGGTGTTTGCGGGTAATAAAAACACCTCCCGACGTCGAACAGGCGATGGTCAGGATATGCGTTACCGCAAAAATAGATTGAATATGGAATATCTGAGCGTTTGCTTTACTTGCGGCGACTGATTTTTCCTCCTTTTCGACCGGCTTCGATGGCACGCTCCGGGTCATTGCGGAAATTCCCACCACTCATCTGACCACCTTTGCGACCCGCTTCAGCCGCGCGTTGCTTATCTTCTGCAAAGTTACCTGAACCACCACGACGTTGCGTCATTGTTTATTCCTCTTCGATGTATTTGCCGATTAACAGAGCGCGCTTCTTCTCACATCAGGAAGCAAGAATAACTGTAGCGGTAATTTTAATTAAGGCAAACTAAGAATAATCCTAAGTTGGCATTTTTGCCGTTTTGTTCATGTAAGAAATAAATAATTAATATGATATCTCGGGCTTATTTATATTCGTTAGGTTGCTATCTATTTTCATTGTGGAGAATAGGGCATGTGCTGTTATATCCCATCCAGGAGTCGGTTATTTCATCAGTATTAACCCATCGATTCCGGTTGTTGGCAGGGCGGGAAGATGATCACGCAACCAGCTCAGTAGCGTGTCGCGTGCGGCGCTAAACGGGGCGTTGGCCGGCCAGACAAAATAATAACCGTCGCCGGTTGCCACCGCCTGGGGAAAAGGAAGCGTCAGCAGTCCGTCGCGCAGCGCATTCAGACTCAGCAACAGATCCCCAACCGAGATACCGTGACCACTGATTGCGGCCATATTGCCTTGCTCCAGCGTGTCGAAGACTTTGCCCTGCCAAAGGTTCGCGCCCGGCGTCAGTCCGACTCCCCTTAACCAGCGCTGCCAGTCCCGCCGGTCAGCGGTGGGGTGAATCAGTTCGCAGCTTGCGAGATCCTGCTGTGCCTGCGGTTTCAGAGCGGGGGAACAGACAGGAATCAGCCACTCTTTAAATAACAGGTGACTCTCGGTGCCGGGGCCAAAATCGCCGTTACCCAATAAAATCGCGCAATCAAAAGGTTCACGACTGAAATCGACACTGTCTGTTGCCATCCAGACGCTGGAGATTGCCACTTCAGGTGTTGAGTTTTTCTCACGAAATGCCTGTAACACATCCAGCAACCAGCGCATGGTCAAGGTCGAGGGGGCCTTCAGGCGCAGGTTTTTACTTTGTTGGCTAAAGGCGGCACAGGCGCGTTCGAGGCTGTCGAATCCTGATTGTAGTTGTGTCGCCAGCACGCGGCCTGCGGCGCTGACCTCCACTTTAGGTCCCCGACGAATAAACAGTTCGCAGCCAAACAACGTTTCCAGCGTGCGGATATGTCGACTGATAGCACCCGGTGTGACGTGCAGCACCGTCGCCGCCTGACTAAAGGAACCGTATTGGGCGGCGCAGGCAAAAGCCCGTAGCGCATAAAGAGGAGGAAGTGACATGGGTTTTGCCATATTGAGTAAAACTCACATTCAACGGCAGTTTAATGCGTTTTTCAACTGCGTTGTGGCTGGCGATACTGACGGTCTGATTTCTCTGTTAATAACCACCATGAATCTGCCATTACTGTGTACTTATCTGTTTTCCATCTTCGTCTTATTAGCCACGCCGGGTCCGGTGGTGGCGCTGGTGACCGGCACCGCCGCCCGTCACGGTAGCCGACGCGCGTTTAACACGGTGCTAGGCACCCACGGTGCGTCGCTGGTGTTGATTGCACTGGCAGTCTTGATGCTGGTTGGGTTGGTCACCATCAGTCAGCTGAGCTTGCGCATTGCCGCGTTGGTCGGGTGTCTTTATATCGGCTACGGTGCCTGGCGAGGCTTGAGGACGGTACCGGCACAGCATGTCGCGCCAATGCAGCAGGGCGGGATAGTGCAGGGTTTTCTGGTGGGCTTTTCGAATCCGAAAGATATCCTGTTTTTTGCTGCCTTGTTTCCCCAGTTCATTGCCGTTACGCCACACCTCAGCACCAGCCTGCTGTTGCTCTCGCTGCTGTGGATAGCCTTCGATTTCTGCGTCATGGCCTGTTATATCCTCGCGGTGCGGCGCTGGGTCAATGGCGTTCAGCAGCATCAATTGGCAATGGTTTCCCAATACCTGCTGCTGCTGATGGCGCTGGTGGGGGCGGGGTATAACCTGCGCGAACTGTTTTAAAGTTCGATCACCAGATTGCGCGACAAACTGCGTGAGCAGCACAATGCGATATATTGTTCCGGCGCAGATTTTTCTGCCGCGGATTGCACGGTATCGCGATGATCGATCTCGCCTTCAGTGACACGGGTCAGACAGGCTCCGCACATGCCCATCTCGCAGGAAAGCGGCACATCGACGCCGTTTTCCAGTAGCACCGTGGCGATGGTCTGTCCGGGTGCGACCGGCCATTGCTGCCCGGTAGAGGCGAGGGTGACGGTGAAACCTGCTTCATCCTGTGCAGCGACAGCCGACAGCGGCTTAAAGGCTTCAGTGTGAATATGCTGCTCTTGCCAACCGTGACGGATTGCGGTGGCGCGGATATGGCTCATAAAACCCGCCGGGCCGCACAGATAAAGATGGGTATCTTCTGCCGGATCAAGCAACTCTGCCGGCGCATGACTGCGTGGGCTGCGGCCTTCGCTGCTGTGCCAGATTTCACAAAAACCATGTTGGAAGGGTTTGGATAGCTCGGGCAGAAACGCCTCGTCGCCACGTTGTTTCACATAATAGTGCAGCACGAAGGGCACGCCCGCCGCTTCCAGCGCTTCTGCCATCGCATACAACGGCGTAATGCCAATACCGGCTGCCATCAGGATCACTTTTCCGGCGAGTTGCATGGGAAACAGATTGCGCGGCGGCGAGATGCGGAGGACCTGACCGGGGCGCAGCATCTCATGGACATAACGCGATCCACCGCGTGACTGCTGATCGCGCGCAATACAAATCTGATAATGACGGGTGTTGTCACTCTGTCCGGTAAGGGAATATTGGCGCACCAATCCCTCGCGCAGATGAACATCGATATGCGCGCCGGGTTGCCAGCACGGTAACGGCTGACCATTTTCCGCGACCAGGTTAACGGCGAGGTTGTGCCGGCCCTGGCGGAACATCCCGTCCACCACCACCTGTAATGTTGTGCTCATCGTTGCCCCCGTTACACCAGGAAAAATTCACCGAAGCCCATACGTTTCAGGCCACGACGATAGGCAATGGAACTGCGGTCAGCCGGGATATGGGCTTCGAGCGCCAGGTCGAGTGGCAGGCGCTCCGGCATCTGGGTTTCCACCATCAACCGGTCTTCCTCAAACACTCGCTGGTTAAAGGCATGCACATCTTCTACCGGGATATGCAGATCAAAGTTGCGGGCGATGGGAGCAAACATCCGGGTTTTACGTGCCGAAACCGGTGATGCCGCGTTCATGATCACCAGTCGGGCCTCGCCAGGGAAATGAATGGTCAGCGTGGCGGTAAAAGGCAGGTGCATCTCAAAATGGCGCAGCCATTCAAACCCTTCCGGTGCCTGCTGGCCGCTGTCGGCGGCGAAATTACTGACCGAGCTCCAGTAATCCACCGCGAAACCGTAAGCGGTTTCAACCGGATTGTAGGGCGGTACGACCTGATTAGTGGCATCGGCGAAAGTCTCGGTGTGGACCCACGCGAAATGGGCGACGTCGAGAAAACCTTCCACCTGGCGGCCGGCGAAACCGTTCACATCAAAGCCTGGACAGTTGATTTGCTGGAATCCGGCATCGTCCCAGTGCGGCATTACCGGCAAAGGTGATGGGTTGTCAGCATCCGGTGCCATGCATACCCAAATCAGACCATAACGCTCCTCCACCTGATAGTTGATCAGATTCAGTTTGGCGGGGATGGGCTGGCCAGGACTGGAGGGGATACGGTTGCATTTGCCACCTTCACCAAACCGCAGGCCGTGATAGGGACAAACCACCCCCTCTTCGTCATGAAAACCGAGGGTTAAGGGGACGCCACGGTGTGGACACACATCACGCGCCACCACGGCCTGGCCTTTGATGCGATAGACCACCAATTGCTCATCCAACAGCACCGCTTTGGTGGGGGCACCGGTAACGTCGCAGGAGCGGGCAACCGGGTGCCACTGGCGAGCCAGGCGCAACCAGTCATCGGGTTCAAATGTACAGTGGGCGGGTGGGGTGAGGGTATTCATAGCGATGTCCTGTCAGTAGCTCACAATAAACTCTTCATTTTTGTCTGGTCATTGTGAATAATCAGGCCTGTACAAATCCATCAGCATTAATTCAATTATGTGTTGCAAAAAACTGTACAGGTGAACCATGAGTCCATTTTCCCGATTTGCCGTTTATTTTGCTGAGGTGGCGCGTAGCGGCAGTTTGCGTAAGGCGGCGGAGAAGCTGCACGTCTCGGCATCCGCCATTAACCGGCAAATTTTGCAGGCCGAGGAGAGTTTCGGTACGGCATTGTTTGAACGCTTGCCCGACGGCTTGCGCATGACGACAGCTGGAGAACTGTTGTATGACGATGTGATGCGCTGGCAACGTGAGTTTCGCGTCACCCGCCAGCGTTTCGATGATATCCAGGGCCTGAAACGCGGCAATGTCAGTGCCGGGCTGGTGCAGTCATTGACCAAAGGCAAGGTGGCCGATGCGCTGGCGGATATTGCCCGCCAGCATCAATGGCTGCGGCTGGAGCTGACGGTCGACAACAGCCATGCCATCAGCCAGCGGATCCGCCAGTCGGAAATTGATTTTGGTTTGATTCTCGACCCGGCCGGGCAGAGCGGTCTGGATGTGCTGGCCTTTGCCGAGCTGGAGATGGGGGTGGTCCTGCCGCCACAACACGCGCTGAGTGGCCGCAACGCGTTATCCCTGAGCGAGTTAAGTGGCGAACGACATATCATTCCCGGCGAGTCGCTGGTGGTGCACGAACGTGTCGCGGCGCTGTATCGCAAACAGGGTATGGCACCGGATAATATCATCGCCTGCAATGATATCCGTCTGATCCGCAGTCTGGTGGCGCAGGGCACTGGCATCTGTGTCCTCAGCCTGCTGGATGTGATGAGTGAGGTGGAGGAGCAACAACTGTGTTTCGTGCCGCTGAAAAATAGCGTGCTACGCCCGTTGACGCTGGCGCTGTGTACCGCCCCCTCTCGTCAGCTGTCGCGTGCGGCACAACAGGTGATTCAACGCATCACTGCGGTGATTGAGGAGATGACGCCGCAACAACATCGCTAACTACTATTTGCCGGACGGCGGTGCGCTTAACGTGAAGCGATGACTCCAGTGAGGAATTATTGCGATGAAAGAAGCTTCAGCGTTAAACAATAGCTGTGAGCGTTACCGCTACGTCTGTGCAGGTCAACGTGTCACAAAGTCAACCTGTCAGCCAATAAAACAGGGTATGCACCAGCAACAAGTACGTTACCTTACGGGGCTGGAATTACGTACGACCAATATGACTTCTCAGATGAACGAAGATCTGCGTGTCATTACGCTCAAAGGTGTGCGTATTTTGCACTGGCAGCGGGGCAAGCCTGAAGGTGTCGATATTTATCAACCACGCTTTTCTCTTGCCGATCGTAGTGAAAACATCCGGTTTGAGCTGGATGGAGAGGGGAATATAATCAGTCGGGAACACTATTATCCATTTGGTGGGACATCTCTTTTGGCAACAGCAAGGCAAATAACGTCCCATTACAAAACCCTGCGCTATGCTGCTAAAGAACGCGATATTACCGGATTACTTTACTACCGCTACCGTTATTACGCTCCGTGGATGATGCGCTGGATTAACACAGACCCGGCTGGAGGGGTGGACGGAATTAATCTTTTCAGAATGGTGAAGAATAACCCGGTTACCTTCACTGATGAGGATGGGCGAATTACCGTTAATAAAGAGGAGGTGATGGGTGCGGGTTTTGCGATTTATGCATTAGCGGGTGCAGCATGGGTGTCAGGTTCCGAACTCGAAAATTTTGAATTCTGTTCTGCGATTCTGGGCAGTGTGGTAGTCGGGCTTTCCTTCGTGCTGGATAGTGTATTCAAATACTCGCAACAGCAGGACGAGAAGAAGAAAAATACAGAAGAATTGAACAATGAAATTAACGCATTGGGAAAACTAGCGGAAGGTTATCTCGGCGAATTTCATCCTCTTGAAGATGAAAACTACAGGCTTCGGGATATTACCGTTGTGGGTATAGGAGATGATCAGCGCCCCGCGGTTACTTATACCCTCAGGGAGGAAAAGAGAAAATTGTATTTCTCCTCTCATGGACTATCAGGAACAGGTGAGCCTCAGATCAATGGCATGGGATATCGACCTGATGAGTTCTATGAATATCTAAAAAGATTTCATCGGAATTTTGACTCGGACTACGATACGCTCGAAGTAACGTGTTGCAGTACGCCAGACGGTGCGAAAAAGTTTGGAGAGGAACTGCGGAACATAACAAAGAAAAATATTTTAATTTATTCAGATACGTATGTTTTCGCAACCAAATACAAACATTCGATAATTGAGAAGGCAGCTGCCAGGTTATCTACAGGGGAATCCCCTTTCATGGTGACAAAATACTTAAGGGGTGAGGAAACGAAAGGGAATGTTATTTACCGGAAAATGATCAGTGATAGAAGTAAATTCCTACGGTTTGAATAAGATACCGAAGAACATCATCAACATTAATTGTTGATATGTTTAATCAGACAGACAGGTGACTTAAGATAAGTCTGGGTGATAATTTATCACCCAGATTATGCATATTAAGTCTCTTTCGCTTGCTTCGGAAATTTCTTCCGCAGCTTTTGCAGTTTGGCCGGGATATTCATCATACAAAAGGCGTTTTCCTGGCCCTCTTTCTCCCAGAAATTTTGATGGTAATCTTCTGCCGGATACCATTCGCTTAGCGGTTCCAGCTGCGTCACCAGCGGCAGGCCTAACTCCTCTGCCGCACGCGTGATGCCCTGCTCAGCGGCGAGGCGTTGTGCTGCCGAGGTCGGGAACAGCGCGGAACGGTAACGGGAACGTTCGACGCCATCTTTGATATTGGGCTGAGTGGCATCGTGAGTGGCGAAGTGAATATCCAGCAGGTCGTCGTAGCTGACGGTATCAGCATCGAAAACGATGCGGACCGCTTCGGCATGACCGGTGGTATCGCTGTACACCTGGTCATAAGTGGGCGCGACGACATGGCCGCCGATATAGCCACTTTCTACCGAAATCACGCCATCAATGGATTGGAAAATCGCTTCGGTACACCAGAAGCAGCCACCGGCAAAAATTGCGCTTTCTTGTTTCACACTTACACCCTGATCCTGATATATATGGTTTACCCGTAGCGGCGCGATAAATCGCGCCGCTACGATCAAATCGCTTCGTATTCGCCCGTACCATCCGGCCACGGCGTCAGCAGATCAAACCCGGTTTCCGTCACCGCTACGGTGTGTTCCCACTGGGCCGACAGAGAACGATCCTTGGTCACCACCGTCCAGCCATCGGACAACACGCTGGTGCCCGCTTTACCGGCATTGATCATCGGTTCAATGGTGAAAATCATGCCAGCTTCCAGCGCCAGACCGGTGCCCGGCGTACCGTAATGCAGAATTTGCGGTTCACCATGATAGATTTCACCCACACCATGACCGCAATATTCACGCACCACCGAGAAACCGGCTTTTTCCGCCACCTGCTGAATCGCGGCACCAATATCCCCCAGGGTGGCACCCGGTTTAACTACGCGAATCCCGGCCACCATCGACTGATAAGTGATCTCCACCAGACGTTTGGCTCGTACCGATGGCGTGCCGACGAAATACATCCGGCTGGTATCGCCGTACCAGCCGTCTTTAATAATTGCCACATCGATATTGACGATATCGCCGTCTTTGAGTTTTTTCTCGCCGGGAATGCCGTGGCACACCACATGGTTGATTGAGGTGCAGACGGTGCGGGTATAGCCGTGATAGCCGATATTGGCGGGAATGACCTTTAGTTCATTGACGATGAAATCGTGACAGATGCGATCCAATTCGTCGGTGGTCACTCCCGGTTTCACGTAAGGCGTGATCATCGCCAGCACTTTGGCAGCGTCGTGGCCTGCTGCACGCGCCAGTTCGATGTCCTGCGCGGAGTGCATTTTGATGTTGTTCATTGCGCAATTCCCTGCGTAGTGGGTAAAGAGGTGTTCAGCAGCTGCGCCAGATCGGAGCCGCCATCAATTTCCACGCGCATCAACAGGCGTGTTAACTCCTGATGACTAAGCTGCGGGTAAAGCTCGGCCAGCATGCCGATTTTCATCCAGTGTTCCGCCTGCGCGTTAATTGAGCGACTTAACGCCGTGCTCGCCACGCGCAGGTTCTCATGCATCAGATCGGAGATTTTTACGATTCCCATCACCTTAGCCTATATGAAACGTATATGGTTTATATATAGATTACGCCGGGTGCGTTGATTTTGGAAGGTAAACTTTTAGCCGGTCCTGGCCTGGGGGAGCGGGCGCATTTGTGCGGTAACCTGTCGTGAACGTCGACTAAACTGACTGCATCGTAGCCATTCGCGGCTACCTCAAATCACGCAGGAGTCGAGGATGTCTTATTTTGACGGTAAATCAGTGTTGGTACTTGGCGGCAGCCGGGGCATAGGTGCAGCGATTGTGCGGCGCTTTGCCGCAGAAGGCGCTCGGGTCAGCTTCACCTATGCCGGATCGGCAGAAGCCGCCAGACTGCTGGCGGAAGAGACGGGCAGTCAGGCTTTTCAGACCGACAGCGCGGATCGCGATGCGGTGATTGGCCGGGTCAGAGACAGCGGGCCACTGGATATTTTGGTGGTTAACGCGGGGATCATCGCCTTCGGTGATGCGTTAGAACAGGACCCCGACGAGGTTGAGCGCCTGTTTCGAATCAATATCAATGCGCCCTATTTTGCCTCTGTCGAGGCGGCACGTCAGATGCCGGACGGGGGGCGCATTATCATCATGGGTTCTGTTAATGGTGACCGCATGCCCGTGCCCGGCATGGCCTCATACGCGTTGAGTAAATCCGCCCTTCAGGGGATGGCGCGCGGCCTGGCGCGTGACTTTGGCCCGCGCGGGATTACCATCAATGTGGTCCAGCCCGGTCCCGTCGATACGGATGCGAATCCGGCTGAGGGGCCATTGAAAGAATTGATGCACGGCTTTATGGCGATTAAGCGTCATGGTCGGCCGGAAGAGGTGGCCGGAATGGTGGCATGGCTGGCCGGACCGGAAGCCAGTTTTGTGACCGGGGCCATGCACACCATTGACGGTGCGTTTGGTGCCTGATAATCAGCTAACGCTGACAAGTAACATTACGCAGTTTCCAGGCCAGCCAGTTATCCAACTCCTCCTCCCGCAAAGGGTGGGAGTAGAAATAACCCTGCGCCTGGTCACAGCCAAATTCCTTCAATGCCTCAAGGGTTTCCATATTCTCCACTCCTTCAGCCAGCACCATATAATCCAATTCCTTCAGCATGGAGATGATGCTTTTGGTGATGATACGTGAAGCGGTGTCGGTGGACAGGCCATTAATGATTGAGCGATCCAGCTTGATGACATCCAGCGGCATGCGGCGCAGATAGCTGATGTTGCTATAACCGGTGCCGAAGTCGTCCAGTGAGATGCCAAATCCCCGAAGTTTCAGCATCTCCAGGCCATCAATGGCAGCCGGGCTTTCAATAATTCGTTCGGTTTCCAGACATTCAATACCGAGCAACGAGGTTGGCAAGCGGGCGTCAATCATCAGCTTTTCGAGCCAGTCGGCAAAGCCCTTTTTGCTGAAGTCACGGACGCTAACGTTCACGGTAATCGGGAGCTGAATCGCACTATGCTTGAGGCGTTTCAGACGATCTATCGCATGGGTGACTACCCATACCGTCAGTTCTTCTATTAACGTGGTCGGCTCCGCGAGGGGAATGAATTCTGCGGGTGCCAATTCTCCCCTGATGGGATGCGCCCAGCGGATCAGCGCTTCAAGACCGAGCGGTTCACCGCTTTGCAGGCAAATTTTCGGCTGATAAACCAGGTAAAGCTCGCGGTCATGTTTGAGCGCTGAAGCCAGATCATTGACCAGGGTGAAATCTTCTGTCCGGCGTTCATCGGACGCCAGGCTGAAGCTCATGGCGGGGACACCACGACAGATGGCTTCATGTAGGGCACTGACAGATCGTCGCAGAATCTCATGTGCGGAAAGTCGCGAGGGGATAAAGTCCGTCTCTCCGGTGTGGGTGGTCAGATCGACCGACAAACCTTCTCCCATATCGGCACTGATACCCTCAAGCCTTGTGGCAACCCAGGCGGCGCTTAAACGACCGTCTTGTTTGGTTAATACCGCAAAACGTCCCGTCGCGATGGTATACAGCAACGCATCATTACCGGGGCGCAGGCGTAAGGGCAGCAGCGTAGCCACATCTTTAAGCAGCCCCTCAACCGGGGCCATCCCCAGAGAACGTGCCAGCTCATAGGCTCTGGGCATATCAATACAATCGATCAACACCAGGCGTCGCGGCGTGTTATCACCGGAAGATGCGAGAGATTGAAGATCGCGTATCAGGCGTTGGCGGTTAGGCAGACCCGTTACCGGGTCGGTGTAACCCACCGCATGCCATGCTTCAAGAAATGACATCACCAGTTCAGCCAGTAACTTAAGGGTATTCACCTGGTCCGGGCTGAATGGATGGGATTGGCGGTCAACCACGCACAGACTGCCAAGTACCATACCTTCCCGGTTTGTTAGCGGCACCCCGGCATAGAAACGAACAAAAGGTTCACCCACGACAAAGGGATTGTTTGCGAAACGGGGATCCTGCCAGGTGTCATGGACGATCATGGCACCCTCACCGTCAACCACATACTGGCACATCGAATCAACCCTGGCGGTTTTCCCCACCAAAAAGTTGTGTGCGACTTTTATATATTGGTGGTCATCGTCCATTACCGAGATAAAACTACTTGGGATACCCAAGGTTTTACTGACCAGGCTGGTAAATTTTCTTAGTACATCATCCCGGCTTTCATCCGGGTCCCGCAGTACCTGCAACGCGAGACGCTGGCAGCCATCTTCGCTACTGTCGTTTATGTACATTATTCCTCCGCCCTGACCCTGATTCAGATGCGAAAATTAAAATGAAAACGAATTATGTAAACCTGGTAAGCCGTTTATTCCGACAATGACAGGTCGTTTTTTTAAGTTGATTATCATAGGCTTGTCGCCAGATTTTGTCATTCTTATTTGTCTTAACGCATTCTTTACGTCTGCAAGACGGGAATGGAGAGTCATTGAAAAGAAAAACCCGCACGGAGCGGGTTAAAATGCTGCACATTTAATTCAGGAAAATTCTCGTACGCAGCACGTTGCTGTGTGTGTGCTTTGCGTTGCTATAATAGCAACGAGCGTGGCGGTGTACAGAAAATGATCGGCGAATTAAATTGACCGTGATGATTAGATTTTTAATCCCAGGGAATTATTCTGCCAGGAAGAAGTTTTCCAGATATAAAAAAGTACAATTAATTAATCAGATGGCAGCAAATATATGTTTATGGATTTACATTCATGATGATAATCACCGTGAATAACATCTCGGGAGCAAAATAATAAAAAATGGCGAGCCCTTTTTTTCAAAGTGTCGTGCTATTTCCCGCCGCATCTCGTTCAAAAATTTTATTTTTAATCAGCCGGTCAATCAGCCAGCTTAATGCACGGCCTGGCTGTTTCTTGCGCGACCATAGCAGGTCCACGCCGACAACCCAATCGGTATGCGGGTATTCCTGCTGGCGCAATTCCGTCAGCACACCTTGTTCCAGCTCTCGCTGCACAAAAATGCGGGGCAGGGAAGCCCAGCCCAGCCCGGCAAGCGCGGCATCAATCATCGCGTTGTAGCTCTCCACCCGCCAGGTCATCGGGCTGCCGAGATATTCCGTGGTGGAGATGGTTTTCTGCTGCTCACCGAAGGTGATATGTCGCCAGCGATGGAGATCGGCAAATGACACCGGCAGACGTTGTGCTAACGGGTGTTGTGAGCTGACCACATGCACCATGATCAGTTTGCCTAACTGCGCGAACTCAATGGCATCGCTGTCAACCGGGCGAGACATGGAGATACCGACATCCACTTCATTTCTTCTTACCATTGCCTCCACGTCACCCTGAAAGGGTTCACGCACATGGATATCCACTTCCGGGAAATGCATAGCAAATTCGTATAGTACGGCGGCGACGGTGGTGTAGGGGACTTCAATCGCCAGGCTAACGTGTGCCTCGGTTTGGATATTGAAGGCACTGACCCGCTGCTCCAGCGCGTTGCATTGCTCCAGAATGGTTTTGACATATTCCCGCAGAGTCTGGCCTTGCGGGGTAAGGCTGATTTGGCGTGGGGTGCGCACAAACAGGTTGAGGTTAAATTCGTCCTCAAGGTTGCTCATCGCCATATTCACCGAGGATTGTGAACGCTTCATCAACCGTGCGGCAGCAGAAAATGATCCTGAGCGGGCAACCTGCTCAAAGGTCATAAGTTGATCCAATGAATACTTCACCTGACACCCCACCTTTCAGTTTTATTGAAAGCAGCTAATTATTGGTTGCCATTTTTAATTACATATAGTTGGGCGGTCAATCATTCAATGGTTCATTTTCAGGGGGCTGTATGGAAAGCGTGTTAAACAGCGGGCAGGCGGAAAATCCGCTCACCGTCCGACGTATTCTGTCGCTGGGATTCCAGCATGTGTTGGTGATGTATGCCGGCACCGTAACGGTTCCGCTGATTCTGGCATCAGCGCTGAAACTCTCAGCCAGTGAAACTATCGTGCTGATCAATGCCTGTTTACTGACCTCGGGATTAGCCACTCTTTTACAGTCGTGGGGAATAGGGCGTTTTGGGGCGCGTTTGCCGTTGATTCAGGGCTGCTCTTTCGTGGTGCTGGGGCCGATGTTAATGGTCGGGCATGAGTTTGGTCTGACCTCAGTATTTGGTGCGGCGATTGCCTGCGGGTTATTTACCCTGCTGGTGGCCCCGATTTTCAGCCAACTGGTGCGCTTTTTTCCGCCGGTGGTGATTGGCTGTGTGATTACGTTAATCGGTATCTCGCTGATGCCCGCTGCCGCTATCTGGCTGGGTGGTGGCAACCCGGATGCGCCTGATTTTGCCAGCGTAGATAAACTGCTGTTGGGGGCCGGAACCTTAATCATCACGCTGATTTTCTACTGCGCGACCCGTGGCGTGTTGCGTAACTTCAGTATTCTTTTCGGCTTGTTTTGTGGTTCGGCACTGGCATACCTGGCAGGAATGACAGATTTCTCTGCGGTCACCACTGCCGGTTGGGTGGGTTTTAGCCTGCCATTTGCCTTTGGCATGCCGGAGTTTCATATCGCACCCATTGTGGTGATGTGTCTCTCGATGCTGATTGTGATGACCGAAACCACCGGCAACGTGTTGTTGATCGACAAACTGATCGGCCAGCCCACCACCTCCCGCCGCCTGGCGGATGCCATTCGGGCCGATGGACTCTCCACCATGCTCGGCGGCTGCCTGAACAGCTTTCCGTACAATGCATTTTCGCAGAATGCCGGTTTGATAATGTTGACGAAAGTGACCAGTCGACTGGTGCTGATTGCTGCGGGGGCGATTCTGGTGGGCTTAGGCGTGTTCCCGAAATTAGGCGCGATCATTGCCGCCATTCCCAGCCCGGTGTTGGGTGGCGTCGGTATTCTGATGTTTGGTATGACCATCAGCGCGGGTATTCAGGAGCTGAAAAATACCGATTTCAATAATGAAAAGAACATCCTGATCATCTCTGTCTCGGTTGCCGTGGGGATTGTTCCGATGGCCTTTCCGGCAATTTTCCATGTCCTGCCGCCCTCCTTAAAACTGATTTTTGACAGCGGCATCTTCCTGGGCGGTTTCACCGCCGTGGTATTGAACGCCATCCTGAATGGTTATGGAGCACGCACATGATTAATGACCAGGATATCCACTTTCTGCGTTTATCAAATGAGGTCGGCAGACGCGCTATCGCATTAGGCAAACATCCGTTTGGCGCAGTGCTGGTGGCACCGGACAATCAAACCGTTTTGCTGACGCAATGCAATATCGACACGGTGAACCATGCGGAATCGACCCTGGCGCGCATCGCCGCCAGCAACTTCCCGGCGGAATATTTGTGGCAATGTACGCTTTATACCGCCGTTGAACCCTGCTGCATGTGCGCCGGAACCATTTACTGGGCCAATATCGGTCGGGTGGTATTTGGCATGAGTGAAACGCGCTTACTGGCATGCACCGGCAGCCATGAGGAAAACCCAACCATGAGTCTGTCGGCAGCAGCGGTTTTTGCGCATGGGCAGAAACCTATCCGTTTAATCGGCCCGGTGGCTGCGTTGGATGAGGAAACCTTTGCGCTGCAACAGTCGTTCTGGCAGAAACGTTAAGTAAACCGTAGCGGCGCGATTTATCGCGCTCTTTTGACCTTTACGATGGGGAAAAACGCGCGATAAATCGCGCCGCTACGCCAACGTCGTTGATCCCCATCAAACTTCTGAATATCCAATCATTACTCTCAGGCTAACGATCTGCTCCGCTGCTTGATTGATGGAACCGCGCCCTGACGCCAGACTGAATCCAGTTGAAGCAATCATTGAGATTCGCGAATTCAGGAGGTTAGTCATGTCATCAGGACAGCATTCGCCGCGCGTCTGGAATACGCGGCGCATCGAAAAACAGCGGAGACTGGCAGAAGTGAAGGTGGCAGGGAAAGTGCTACCGAGCGATCAAATGGCAGAGATGCTTGAACGGTTGATCTCCTCGGGTGACCGGGTGGTGCTGGAAGGCAACAACCAGAAACAAGCCGATTTTCTCTCGCGCATGTTGGCGCAGGTCAATCCCGCCAAAGTTAATAATCTGCATATGATCATGCCGAGCGTCGGGCGCAGCGAGCACCTCGATATCTTCGAAAAAGGCATCGCCCGTAAACTCGATTTCTCCTTCGCCGGTACGCAGAGCCTGCGTATTTCGCAGCTGCTGGAGGATAACATCCTCGAAATCGGTGCTATTCATACCTATATCGAGTTGTATTCGCGCCTGTATGTCGATCTGGCACCGAACGTGGCGCTGATCGCCGGTTACAAAGCCGACCGAAAAGGCAACCTGTACACCGGGCCGAGTACCGAAGACACCCCGGCGCTGGTGGAAGCGGCTGCCTTCCATGATGGCATCGTGATCGCCCAGGTCAATGAACTGGTGGATGACGAGTGCGATCTGCCGCGTGTCGATATTCCCGGCTCCTGGATTGATTTTGTGGTGGTGGCGGATAAACCGTTCTTTATTGAACCGCTGTTTACCCGCGACCCGCGCCTGATTAAACAGGAACATATCCTGATGGCGATGCTCGCCATCAAAGGCATCTACGCCGAACATCAGGTGCAATCACTTAACCACGGTATCGGTTTTAACACCGCGGCGATTGAATTGCTGCTGCCGACTTACGGTGAGCAACTCGGCCTGAAAGGCAAAATCTGCAAGCACTGGACCCTTAACCCGCATCCGACCCTGATCCCGGCCATCGAAAGTGGCTGGGTGGAGAGTGTGCACTGCTTCGGTGGTGAACTGGGGATGGAAGAGTACATCCGCGCGCGTCCCGATATTTTCTTTACCGGTGCCGACGGTTCAATGCGTTCAAACCGCGCGATGTGTCAACTTGCCGGTCAATACGCGGTGGACATGTTCATCGGTTCGACCTTGCAGGTTGACGGCCTCGGTAACTCCTCCACCGTCACCCGTGGTCGTCTGGCGGGCTTTGGTGGCGCGCCAAATATGGGCCACGACCCCCACGGACGCCGTCATGCCACACCCGCCTGGCTGGCAATGATCAACGAGCCAGATCCGTTGCAACGTGGGCGCAAGCTGGTGGTACAGATGGTGGAAACCTTCCAGGCGGGCGTCAAACCGACCTTTGTGGAAACCCTCGATGCCGTTGAGGTGGCGAAAAGCGCCGGTATGCCGTTGGCCCCGGTGATGATCTACGGCGACGACGTGACCCACGTTCTGACCGAAGAAGGTATTGCCTACCTCTATCGGGCGACCAGCCTGGAAGAACGTCGGGCGATGGTGGCTGCGGTGGCGGGTATCACCGATATCGGTCTGGGTGTGGATGCTAAACGCGTGGCTGAATTACGTCGCAGCGGCAAAGTGGTGTTCCCGGAAGATATCGGCATTCGTCGTTCAGATGCCACCCGTTCACTGCTGGCTGCCGGTAGCGTCGCTGACCTGGTCGAGTGGTCAGACGGCCTCTACAACCCGCCCGCTAAATTCCGGAGCTGGTAATGAAACGACTCTCACCCACACCGGTTGAACATCATCTGCATCAACTGGCGCAGATGGCGACCGCGTGTCTGATCGAAGAAGTGAACCTCACGCCCAAACCTGGGCTGGTGGATCGCCGTGGCAGTGGGGCGCATCACGACCTCACGCTGGCGCTGATGGAGCGCTCTGCGCGTAGCCTGACGCCTACCTTCTATGCACTGGCACAACAAAGCTGGCAACGACCGGCGGATATTGCGCTGCGGGAAACCATCGGACAACTGGGACGTGAAGGTGAGAGGCAAATGATGGCCGCCACTGCCGGGGTTAACACCCATCGTGGTGCTATCTGGGCGCTTGGCTTGCTGGTCAGCGCTGGCGCGATGCTGGCGGGGACTGGCGACAGCCACCGCGTCTGTGAGGTTGCCGCCCAGCTTGCCCGTTTGCCGGATCGCGCGGCCCCGAAAACCTTCAGCAAAGGGTTACGGGTGGTACATCGTTTTCGTGTACCGGGTGCGCGTGAAGAGGCGCAGCAAGGTTTTCCCCATATTACCCGGCTGGCGCTGCCGCAACTCCATGCCAGTCGCCGTGCCGGAGCCGATGAAACGGCAGCACGCATTGATGCGCTGATGGCCATCCTGACCTCGCTAACCGACACCTGCGTACTGCACCGGGCAGGTTTACCGGCGCTGCGTGCCATGCAGGAGGGTGCGCGCCAGGTACTGACGGCCGGGGGCTATGCCGGGGCGGCAGGGCGCAAGGCGCTGGAAAAATTGGATAACGCGATGTTGAGGTTCAATGCCTCGCCGGGTGGGGCCGCCGATTTACTGGCCGCCACGCTGTTTCTTGACCGCATCACCGGCGCTCAGGCAGCAACATTTAATGATTAAGAGGTAGCTATGGAACACATAACGTTGTCATACCCGTCCGGCCGTACGCTCAGCGGCAAGGCGCTGGCGGGCGTGGTGGGATCGGGGGATATGGAGGTGCTGTTCACGGCGGATGATAGCCACGTTCTGAACATTGCTATCACCACGTCAGTCAATAACAGTCACGCGCGTTGGGAAGCATTGTTCAATCGCCTGGCGCAGCTCACCGACTTGCCTGCGGGCCAACTGGTTATTCATGACTTCGGTGCGACACCGGGTGTGGCGCGTATCCGCATTGAACAGGTGTTTGAGGAGGTCGCTCATGCGTAACGACAGCAGCTTTATTGAGTTACGGGCGCGGCAACGGGCGCTGGCGCTACTGGATGCAGGTAGCGCACGCGAATTGCTCGACCCGTTCGCCGGTGTGATGTCGCCCTGGTTGCCACAGCAGGGCATCGTGCCGCAGGCCGATGACGGCATGGTGGTGATGAAAGGCAGCCGCCACGGCAAACCGACGGTGGTGGTGGCAATCGAAGGCACCTTCCAGGGCGGCAGTATGGGTGAAGTGTCCGGGGCCAAAATGGCCGCCGCGCTGGAGCTGGCGGCGGAGGACAACCGTAACGGTATCCCGACGCAGGCCATTCTTTGTCTGGAAACCGGTGGGGTGCGGCTACAGGAAGCCAACCTCGGTCTGGCGGCGATTGCCGATATTCACGCGGCGATTGTGGATCTGCGCCGTTATACCCCGGTCATCGGCATTGTTGCCGGTACGGTCGGGTGCTTTGGCGGGATGTCGATTGCGGCGGCGTTATGTAGCTATCTGATTGTCACCCGTGAAGCGCGTCTGGGCCTGAATGGTCCACAGGTCATTGAACAGGAAGCCGGGATAGCAGAGTACGACTCCCGCGATCGTCCCTTTATCTGGAGCATGACTGGCGGCGAAATCCGTTATCAAAGCGGGTTGGTTGATGCGCTGGTTGGCGATGGTGTGAATGCGGTGCAAACCGCCGTCGATGCCGCCATCGCTCAGGGCGTTCCGGCGCAGCATCGTAGCGAAAACTACGCCTTTTACCTTGATCGCCTGACGCGTTTCGACACCCAACAGCAGGCCAGTACGGCTGTGATTCATCAGGTCTTTGCCCCGGAGGTGAAAAAATGAGCACAAATAACAGCCGTGGTGAACGCTGGTTTAACCAACTGACCGGCGGTGCAGAGCGGATTCAGGGGTTGTGTCCATCGGTGCTGGCCGCTGACGCCGACGGTGTCCGTTACATTGCGGTCGTCCCGGATGCACATAACCGCTATCCGCGCGCTGCCAAAGGTGAGGTGGGGTTACTGGAAGGATGGACGCTGGCGAAAGTGGTACAGGAAACCCTCGCGGCCGATGCCAACAGCGCCATCAAACGTCCGATTGTGGCGGTGATTGATGTGCCGAGCCAGGCCTATGGTCGTCGTGAAGAGGCGTTTGGTATCCACCAGGCATTGGCGGGTGCGGCAGGGGCGTATGCCCAGGCACGTCTGGCAGGTCACCCGGTGATCGGCTTGATTGTCGGTAAGGCGATGTCCGGGGCGTTTCTGGCGCACGGTTATCAGGCCAATCGCCTGATCGCCTTCAATGACGCGGGCGTACTGGTTCATGCCATGGGTAAAGAATCCGCCGCACGTATTACGCTGCGCACCGTGGAAGCGCTGGAAAAACTGGCGGCCACCGTACCGCCGATGGCTTATGACATCAGCAATTACGCCACTCTGGGTTTGCTGTCCTCGCTGCTGAATATCGCCGACCCCGATGCGCCTGGCGCGTCTGATGTACAACGCGTTCGCGATACCTTAGCGGCGGCGATCGAGGATGCCCGCAAGGATCCACGTCGTGGTTCCGGTGAAGTCGCTGTCAATCGACAGGCTTCGGCTGATGTCCGCGCGCGTATGCGCGCCAGTTGGTAGTTAAACATAAAAAACAATAAACCTGCCGGATAGCGACAGGGCCGGGTGTGTTGGTACACCCGGCTAACTGTAGCGTCTGTTAAATAAACACCATCGCGTCAGTATTCACTCTTCTAATAACAGGTGATTTATGACTTACGTGATTCTTCATGCCCTCGCACCCATTTTTGTCATTATGTTGCTGGGTTTCTGGGCTGGCAAAGCCGGGATGGTCGATAACAAGAACGTCTCGCTACTGAATATTTTTGTTATGGATTTTGCTTTACCCGCCGCGTTGTTCAGCGCCACGGTGCAAACGCCGTGGAGCGGTATCGTGGCGCAGATGCCACTGATTGCCGTGTTGACTCTGGCAATGTGGATTGCCTATGCAGCGCTGTATTTCATCGCCACTGGCGTATTCAAAAAGTCGCCACAGGACGCTGCGGTACTCACGTTGACGGTGGCACTGCCGAACTATGCCGCGCTGGGGCTGCCAATTCTCGGCAGCGTGGTGGGTGAAGGTTCTGCGACATCACTCTCGGTGGCGGTGTCCATCGCCTGTGGTTCGGTGCTGATGACGCCGTTTTGCCTGCTGATCCTCGAACGGGAAAAAGCGCGCGCTGCGGGTGAAACGCAACGCTCCACCCTGGCAATGTTGCCGGTGCTGATGTGGCGTTCGGTGAAAAAACCTATCGTCTGGGGACCGTTGCTTGGGGTGGTACTGTCGGCGTTTGGCGTGAAGATGCCGGATCTGTTGCTGGCCTCGATTAAACCGCTCGGACTGGCGGCCACCGCGGCGGCGTTGTTCCTGACCGGGGTGATCCTCTCGGCGCGCAAACTGAAAATCAACAGCATGGTGATCAGCTCCACCGTGACCAAGTTATTGATTCAACCGGCGCTGGCCTGGGGTATCGTACTGGTGTTTGGTTTACATGGCACCGTGGCGATCACCGCGATTCTGATGATCGCGCTCTCCGCCGGTTTCTTTGGTGTGGTATTCGGTAACCGTTTTGGCGTGCAGTCGCCGGATGCGGAAGCGGTGTTGCTGTTAAGTTCACTGCTGTCGATCCTCTCGCTGCCGCTGTTTATCTCCTTAACCGCAGGAATCTGATGATGAACATCACCGCACGTCCCCATGACTTGCTCTGGCTGCGCCATGATACGGCGCTGCTCGGGGTGACAGACCCCTGGGTAGCTGAGCTGTGGCATTGTCAGCAACCGGTGGTGGTGCGACGTGATGTGATGAAACAGGGATTGATTCCGGTTGGCGTGCGTGGTCAGGCACGCCATCAACGGGCGGCAGGATGGGTGGCCCCGACTGAAGTGGTTCGGGTAGTGTCACCGGAAATGCTGGTGGTGCCGAGGCAGTTAAACCACCATCCAACGGTGCAGGCGTTGGTGGTGCTGCGTCAGCATCACTGGCCGTGGGAGTGGGGCGTGACCGGCAGCACCGGATTTGCGCTGGCTACCGGCCTGCCGGTGCTGCATCAGGACAGCGACCTGGATTTGCTGATCCGCGCGCCCAACCCGTTGCGACCCGCTGATGTGGCCCACTGGCAACAGGTATTGTCGACGCTACCCTGTCGCGCCGACAGCCAAATCGAGACACCGCAGGGCGGTTTTGCCTTAAATGAGTGGCTGCGCAGTGGGCGCGTGCTGCTAAAAACCGCAACCGGACCGCGTTTAACGGACAACCCCTGGGCAGAGGAGACGCCATGAAAACCTTGTTTACATTTCCCGGCCAGGGCGCTCAGCGACCGGGGATGCTCAGTGACCTGCCGCGTGATGACACCTGGCAACAGGCGCAACAGGTATTAGGTGATGAACTGTCGCGGCTGGATAGCCATGAGGCGTTACAGCATACTCGTGCGGTACAACTGGCGCTCCTGATTGCCGGGGTTTCTGCGGCGCGTGGCTTGATGGCGCAGGGTGTACAACCGGATATGGTCTGTGGCTTGTCGATTGGCGCGTATCCGGCGGCGGTGATTGCCGGTGCGCTGGACTTCGCCGATGCGTTACGGTTGGTGGCGCGGCGCGGTGATCTGATGGAAGGCGCCTATCCGCACGGTTATGGCCTTACCGCCATCAACGGCTTGCCGCTGCAACAGGTGGAGCCGCTGGTGGATAACCGGTACAGCTTTATCGCTAACATCAACTCAGAGTCGCAGATCGTGATCGCGGGCAGTGAGGCGGCGATGAAAGCGGTCGGTGATGCGGCGCGGGCGCAAGGCGCAAACTGCGTACGTCGGCTGGCGATCAGCGTGCCATCCCACTGCGCGTTACTGAATGAATCGGCGCGTAAACTGGCGGAACATATGCAGCAGGTACGGCTAACACCGCCACGCTGTGCTTACCTCAGCGGTAACAGCGCCAGGGTGTTGTGGCAACCGGAGCGCATTGCTGATGATCTGGCGATGAATATGGCGCGCCAGGTACGCTGGCATGAGGCGATGGTGGCCGCAGAAGAACGTGAGGTGCGGCTGGTGCTTGAGATGCCGCCAGGTGGGGTGCTGACCGGACTAACGCGCAGTACACAGCCGCAGGGCGAGTGTCTGGCGCTGGAACGCAGCAGCGTGGAACTGGTGCAACATCTCTACGCCCGGGGCTGAGCCTTATCCTGTAAACTCAGCGCGTACATCCGGCCCTCCGCAACTAACGCCAGCAGATTGGGGTCATGTTCGCGATTGCGGGCGAAGACGATGGCGATCTGCTGACGCATCTGATACGGTTCGGCCAGCTTGCGGAACTGCAAATCGTGTTCGTATTGTTTACGCATGCGGCCCGGTACCAGTGAATATCCCATACCGGCCTGCACCAGACTGAGCATCGAAAAGATGTCATTGACGCGGGTGACGATATTGGGTTCAAACCCCGCGACATGGCACGCTTCCTGAAAGCCAGTGAAGGTAGCGAATCCTTCATCGAGCGAGACGAAAGGTTTGTCACTGTACTCACGTAGATCGACATCTTCTGTGGCATCGCGGGGTTCAGCGCCAGGCACCGCCAGATAGATGTCGTCCTGAAACAATCCGACCTGCTCAAACACCTTCTGATTGATTTCCGTTTCCGTCACCGAGATGATGATGGCGTCCAGTTGATTATTTTGCAGCATCCCCGTCAGTACCTGATTCGAACCCATCGTCAGGTTTAACTCCAGCTCCGGTCGGCGCAACTTCATATTCATAATCAGACGCGGCACGGTTTCCAGCGACAGCGAATACAAAGTGCCGATGCGCAGATGCCCCAGCCCGATACCTGCGGTGCGGCGCGTCTCATCCAGCCCCTGACTCAGGGTTTGTAACGCTTCACGGCTGTACTCCAGCAGTGTCCATGCGGCGGGCAGCGCCACCAGATTGCGTCCCTTATGGGTAAACAACGGGCAACGCAGACTCTCTTCCAGCGTATGCAGCGCGCGGTGCACGCTGACGGTGCTGATACCGAGGGTTTCTGCGGTACGCGCCAGATTTTCGCTTTCCATGTAAGTGCAGAAAATGAAAAGTTTGCGTACCGTCAGATCATTGTCGACATTGAGTTTCATGGATAAAGACTTAAAAATGAAGATGATGGTTATCATACACCTTTCATTTTAATCATGCGGCGCTGATGCACCCGTGATTCCGCCAGGGCGGTGATCAGCATGATAAGGGTGGTCAGCCAACCGGCCTGTTCCAGCGTCAGGACCGGCATCAGCGCCACGGCCAGACACAGCGCCAGTGCGCCAAGAATATGGGTAATGGGGATGGCGCCGTACACCACGCGTTTGTAGATGGCGCTACCCACCAGGAAGATGACCGACCCGGCGCTAATCACCGCGCCATGCAGCAGCGTTACATGATGTTCCGGGCCTTCCTGGATGAGGTCATTCCCTACCGCCATCACGATAATGCCACCCACCAAAATGACGTGAATATAGTGAAAACGTGCGCCCATGCGACCGGGATCAGGAGAATGGGTGATGGCTTGCGTTGCCTGCTCGCCGGAGGTGCCAAAGTAAAGCCACCACACCGCCAGCGCTGAAAGAAAAGTAGCGCACATGGCTGATAGCACCGGGAAGGTCCATGCCTCGCTCTCCGCCAGGCTGCCACCGGTGGCCAGCAGGGTTTCCCCTAACGCGACGATGACGAACAGCTGGCAACGCTCGGTGAGATGAGCGCCTTCAATAGTCCAGTCGCGTGTGGCGGATCGTCCCATCCCGGGAAAGGCAAAACCGGTCATTGGCGAGAGATATTCACACAGCACCGCTAAGGCCCAGAGGGCGGTGCGTAAACCGCCGCTGCTCAGTGCTCCGGCACACCAGATCAGCGCTGAGATCACCAGCCATACCCGCATCCGGCGGTAATTCGCTGTCAGGGCATGCTGCGGGCCAAGGATACAGACAATCCATGCGGTACGGCCCACCTGAATGATGATGTAAGCGATAACGAAGAACCACACCCGCTCACCGAATGCTTCTGGTAGCGCGGCGGCCATCACCAGCGCGGCCGCCATCACGCCAAAAAGCAACGCCCGGATCTGTGGCGTATCGGGACTGAACCAGTTGGTTACCCAGCAGGTGTACTGCCAACCAAGCCAGACCGCAAACCACAGAATAAGCGTTTGCAACATCCCACTGGCGCTAAGGTCATGCAGCAGGGTATGGCTGAGTTGCGTTACGGCAAAAACGTAAACCAGATCGAAAAACAGTTCTTCCCAGGTGACGCGGGCATGGTGCCCATCGCGCTGGCGCAATAGCGCATTCAGGCCAATTTTATCAGTCATTAATCAACCTCATTTAACGAAGAGTCGATGGGATGGCCCGCGAAAATAGCCAGCTCCCGGCTAAAAGAATAAAACCAACCATGCAGATAAAAGTTGGTATTCAGGCGATAACTGGAACTAACGCAGCTTAAAAAACAATAATCTACTAATGATTATCTCGCTAATTTTACCCTTGTTAATCTTCACTTCACACACTATAGCTGTTGCCGTAGATTAGCTTTTGGTTTCGGGATGAAACTACCTCTTAAAGGAACTCAGCGGTCGCGTGACGTGGGTAATTAAAACGCCTTTGCTCGCGATGAAAAAAGGACGCCAATAAAATTAATAAGGTGTCAATATGAAAATATTTTTTCTACTCATCACTTTCATACTTTCTGGTTGCTCAGCAGGTCAATACTCCAAATGTTCCGATATGGAGAAAGCATTACATTCTCCCTCGTTAAGGAGTAATGCCAGTGAGTTCGATGCTGCCTACAGTCATTTTCTTGCCAGTTGTAATATACAGGAATACAAAGACGTTCAGGGAGTCACAACGTTTGAACTGGAAAGTATCATCATAGAAAACGCCAGCAGAAGCGGTGATTATGAGAAAGGAATCAAACAATTTAATCAACTGCTCTCGGCTATTCCTCCTTTCGATAAATCAATCGGGGGATCGAACCTGGCCGTCTCGACCTACGGCAATCTTTTTAAACTGTACGATGGTAAGGCGAAGAAAAATAGCCGCCCGGTTGATGTCTACAAAGAGTATGTCAATATTATTGACTCGCGAGGTAATTTCCTGTTTGTGAATGATATGGCGACACTGGATATTCCCGCCTATCAGGCAATGATGAAGAACGGTGATACCAGCGCGAAAACCATCAATGATTATGCGGTATCGTTAAATACCATGCCAGATGCCAAAGCGAACGATTATCGTCCGTTGCTGGATTTTATGGCGAATAACAAAGACTACGCAAAATCATACCAGCAGTTACAACAACAATATACGCTGCTGCAAGCCTCGCAACGTAAAGCGGAGGCGGCTTATCCTTTCGGTGGACAAAGTGATTATAACGATACTCAGGCCAATCGTTATAAGCTGATTGCTGACGTGATGAACGAAAAAGGTTTCACCGGATTAGGTAAGACCTCAGCGGATATCGCAGGCAGATATGTTGCACAGTCACAATATATGGCCGCGCTGGACGCCAGCAATGCGCAAGCGCAAATCGATAACCAACGGATTGAAGCCGAGAATGAGGCTAAAAATCAGCAATTGGTGTCTTCACTGGTCGGCGCGGCGACCGGCATTGCTGTCGCCGCATCAAGCGGTCAGGATGTGATGCAGGCCACGGGTGTGCAACTTAATAACGTGGCGATTGCGACCTCTGATGATCCTGAGCAGATGCAGTCAATACAGACGGCGTTAACCAGTGCTGCCGGAGGTCAAAGTTCCGGGCGTCAATGTACTTTTGCTACCGCATCGAAGTTTAAAAGTTGCTGCAAATCGGGGGGTGGAAAAGTGCGGATCTCACCGGGATCGGATGGCGAGACGAGTTATACCTGCGTGACGGGGCGGTTGCATGAAACCTGCAACTACATTGGGGAGCGCATTGTCGGGCAGTGCGGCATGGAGGATCGGTAACACGCAGTGGCTCGCAGTCAGAGGATGAGCCGCAGGCTTTGCCGCCTGCGGCTAAATAGGTGTATGAACCGTGCGAAGATTAGCGATCTACCGAAAAATCAGGAGGAACGATAAACTCAGGAATATAATCTTCTCGATCCAGCAGGCTGAGGCCATAGTATTCATACACTGGCTCACCTTTGTCGGTATTTCCCAGCCAAATTCGGACCAGTAATCCACCTTCCACTATTTTTTGCTTTCCATCAGGGCCTCATGAGGGAACGGAAATCTCTACGGTTTTATCACCAACTTTTGCACCCAGTGACACTAAAACCATCTTGTCAATTTCTATCACTTCTACATGTTTCTCTTTCGAGATACAACGGAGAGGGGAGGTGCTTAATGTATTTTGATTGAAATCATATAACTCATCGGCTTTATTGATATTTTTTACTACCCATTCATTATAGAATGTGAGTGCGCCGATGGTAATAATGCCTTTCTCATCAACGCTTCCGTTAGCAGAAATAGAATCGGGTTTTTTATAATAATAGATTAGCAGTGAGATCAACGTTCGATTCCAGCTTCTTTAAGCCATCCTGGCGTATATATGTTGGATACTGTCCCTGTGCAATCTCATTAGCAGTTGCTGTTTTTATCGATGTTAATATAAGTGGGAGGGTTGAAAAACAGGGTGAAATTAATTTCAATATTATACCCTGTTTCCCTCATGGGAATTTCATGAGGTAAGATTTCCTTTTAAATCAGACTACGACGGTTTTGGTTGTTTTGATCGGCATGGCTGGCCGGCGGCCACGGACATTATCGCCGTGACCGCGGATGTTCATCAGGCAGTGCGTGGTTGCAATTGGTAGATCCATGCCGTGATCCGTTGACCTTCGATGGTGGTCACATTCACCTCGACCCGGTCATAACCCTCTTCAAACTCATCCAGCATCGGCCAGTGAGGTTCCAGGTTGTTGGATAAAAACAGATAACCGTCTACGCGAGGGCCGTTTTTATCCAGCACAATGCCGGGAAAATCCGCTGCTGCTCCCCAGCCGCGTTCATAAAAAGTCCCTGTCACATGCCCGGCCAGCCATTCTCCGCCGATATTTTCTAAAATATGCGCGTTGGAACGACCCGGACACAGCGTGCCGTAGACAAATAAACGTTTCATTTTCCCTCGTAAAATCAGACAAAAGAAGCACTTTAACCCTGAACATCCGGCCTGTCATCCTGAGTGATAAGTGAGATCTATCGCATTGAAAACTAATAACGTCTGGCTGATGTCAGGTTGGATACGAATAATCAAATCATGACTATTTATCGTGTAAGAGTCGGGTTTCATAACCCGTCGGCCCTGACTTTCAGGCAACTTGATGAAATTCTCGAGCCACAACGTTTCTGGCGAACCGAGCCGGAGCGTGGCCAGTTTCGTTATTTCACCGAATATGAATACCAATCAGACGTACGGGATCTGTGTTCAGTGTGCTCGCTGGCATACTCACAAGCATGTCGGGTAAGAAAGTGCCCGCTGATACTGGTAGAAGTGCTATCGGAGGCAGAATCGTAGCGGCGCGATTTATCGCGCCGCTACACCAGATTTAATCTTTCTCTTTTTCGTCATCAGCGGGGATCAACGGTTCATCAATTTCGCTCTGCTGGCCGGACTTAAGTAACTGAAGATCGAGGATCACATAAGTCATAGTGCTGATAAACAAGGAGATCACGCTACCAATTACGCCGCTGGTGGTAAAAGTGAAAAAGTTATACATCACCACCCAGGTCACGCTGATAAATAACGCCAGTGAGATGGTGATCGTTGGCTGAGAATAATGCGTGGTGCGCGCGCCCATCATATTGATTTGATGGCTCAGGTTGCAGGCGGTGTACTTTTCCAGCAACAGAATGCCGCGTTCCCAGTTACGTACCCGGCGTGCACTACTGCGGGTAAAAAACAGGAACAGCAGAGAAAGGAAAAACCCGGAAAAGGCGATCAATACCGGCACTGCTTCCAGCGCATAAGCAATGCTTTTATGGCTGGAGCTGTTGGCGGTGAGATCTAAGGTCAGCGACGCACCCAGTCCCGCATAGAGGAACACAAACAGCGCGAGGAATAAGGCGCTGCGTTTCCAGTCCAGTTCTGCCTCGGTATTTACCTGCTGGCGGGCAACCTGAAGGGCCTGATGCAGTTGTTTCGCCTGGGGAGATTCTGTTTCGATGCTCTCAACTTTCTCGCCAAATAAGCTCTGGATAAAGGGCTGGTCAGCCTGATCAATGATAATGCGCATAAAATTCCGTATTGACTAACGAGGATGAAGGCGAGTGTATCGTAAATCAGCGTAACAAGCCTGGATGCTGTCAACCTGTCATTTTGCCGCCCGTCACGCAAACACCACTGGTCTATTTTTCGTACACTTAATCTTCGCGGCCACCACTGGCCGCGTCATTAACGACGGAGGAATTCCTATGCCTTATGTTGATGGATTTGTTGTGCCGGTCCCGCTGGATAAAAAAGAGGCCTATCTGGCAATGGCGGCTAAGGCCGCGCCTTTGTTTAAGGAATTCGGCGCGACCCGTATTGTTGAATGCTGGGCGGATGATGTACCAGACGGCAAACTCACCGACTTCCGTATGGCGGTCAAAGCTGAAGAGGAAGAAACGGTGGTGTTTAGCTGGATTGAATATCCTTCCAAAGAGGTACGTGATGCCGCTAATGAAAAACTGATGGCCGATCCGCGCATGAAAGAGATGGGCGAGACTATGCCGTTTGATGGCAAACGCATGATTTACGGTGGTTTCTCACCCATTCTTGATGAATGAGCGGGTTGATGGCTGTGCGGCGTGCCGCCAGCCACCTCACTCACAAGCTAATCAGTTTTTTCACTCCGGGAATCTGTAACAACAGCAACGAAATCATCATTGATACCACCACAGTCAGGCAAATCACCATGATCTTATCGGCCAGCGAACGGATGGAAATCGACCAGGCGAGGATGTTGAACACCAGGTAATGCAGAATATAAACCCCGGTCATAGTTTTACCGAGGGTGGCGAACAGCGCGGGCACCTTTTTCCAGTGCGCAGGCACCGTTATCCCGTTGACGCTAATCGCCATCAGAATCACCAGGAAATAGACCTGGGAGCCGGTCAGTACGAAATCATTGCCGGTAGTGATAAAGCGCGCGATAAAATAATAACGTTCATAAAGCCAGGTAAACAGATACACCACAGGCAGTAATAACAAACTGAGCCGTACCACCCGTATCGATTGCAGCAGTTGTACCACGCCTGGCAACGCCATCAGACGACCAGATAAGTAATACAACACCCAGGTCCAGATACGATATTGCGGTAACAGCGAGAAAGCGCGTGTATTCGGGTAGAGCACGGCCAAAATGTCATACAGGAAAGCGGCCAACAGCAGCACAAAAATAATCGACGCCATTTTGCCAGGGAAAAGAAGCAGGCGGTCAATCACCGGTTGCGAGACATAAATCAAAATCAGGGAAATCACAAACCACGGTTGAATCAGATAGCCTTTATTTTGCACCCCGGCAAACCAGAAAAAACTAAACCAAAAGAGAAAGATCAGCAAAATGCGCCGGATCTTCTCCAACTGCCAGTTCGGACTGTGCTTCTGTCCGGCATCGAGATAGCCGCTCAACAAAAAGTAGAGCGGCGTGGCGATGGTGGAGATAAAACTCAGGATATTCAGCGCGAGGCTGTAATTATAGTTGTAGCGGTCGTAGCTCTGATACATCGTGAAAAAGGAGACCGCCGTCATACATGCCAGGGTTTTCAACAAATTCAACCCGATATTATTCATCAGCAGCATCCCTGGCATGGAAACAACGATACAGCACCGGCAACACCAGCAACGTCAGCACCGTCGCAAAACCCAGCCCGAAAATGATCACGACTGCCATGCTCTGGAAAAACACATCGCGCAACAGCGGCAGCAGACCCAGCACGGTGGTGAACGCGGTCAGCAAAATGGGGCGTAAACGCGATGTGGCGGCATCGAGAATCGCCGCCTGCAACGCTTTTTGCTGTCGGAACTGACGCGTCTCCTCCAGTAACACGATGCCGTTGCGGATCAGCATGCCGGACAAACTCAGCAAACCAATCAACGCCATAAAACCAAACGGAATGCCGGTGAGTAAAAAGCCGCAGGTGACGCCAATCAAAGCCAGCGGCACAGTGATCCATATCGCCACCGCATCTCGCAAAGAATTGAACATCAGAATGGTGATGATAAACATCACGAGAAACCCGATTGGCAGCGAGCTTAACAGGCCGCTTTGGGCTTCGCGTGAACTTTCCAGTTCTCCGCCCCATTCCAGCCGATAGCCGGGAGGCAGTTGGAGTTGTTCAATTTGCGGCTGGACGCGCGCCACCACCTGGGCCGCGGTTAATCCTTGCGCCGGGTCGGGATCGGTTTGTACCGTCAATACGCGCATCCGGTCGCGTCGCATAATCAGCGGGTCTTCCCACTCCAGGCGGAAATCAGAAATCACGTTACTGAGCGGGACAAAATGTTGCAGCGAGGCGCTCCAGAGCTGGATGTTGGCGATATGATCAATATTCTGCCGCTCCTCCGGCGCCGGGAAGAGCATGATCGGAATCAGCCGTGAGCCATCCCGAAAAATCCCCACCGCATCGCCACTGAAATTCATCCGCAGCGCCTGGTCAATGTCGCGCTTGTCGATACCCAGTTCCTGACCGCGTAACGCTGAATATTGCGGTCGGATCACCTTGCTCCGCTCCTGCCAGTCATTGCGCACCGGGAAGGTGGTGCCATCTGCCTGGAAAATACCATCAATCTGGCTGCCAATACGACGCAGCACATCCGGATCGGGACCGATGACACGCAGCGCAATGGCACTGTCACTGGCGCTGCCGAACTGAATGCGTTTGATACGCTCATTCACCTGCGGATATTGCTGCTGAATGTAATGTTCGGTGGCTAAGGCAATCCGCTCCAGTTGGCGGCCATCTTTGACCCGCACCATAATCTGAGCGTAATTGCTGTACTGCCGGGTTGCGTCATAGGTCAGGGTAAAGCGCATCGCACCCTGACCGATGGTGGTGACGGTGGCATCAACGCCTGGCTCCTGATTAATAAAACGCTCGATTTCAGCCGCCGTCGCGGCGGTAAAATTGATATCCGTGCCATAGGGCAACCAGAGATCGGTGAAAAAAATCGGCGTGTTGGAGGAGGGAAAAAAGTTTTGTTTTACAAAGGTGAAACCATAAAGAGAGGCAGCGAGGCAGGCCACCATCACGGTGATGGTCAGCCAGCGTAGCCGAATTAAGCTCGCCAGCGTGCTGCGATAAATGCGGAACACCACACCCTGATAGGGAGATTGATCATCCTGTGGTGGTAACTGCAATTCTTTACGGCGCGCTTCACTCCATTTAATAAACACCGGCGTTAGCGTCAGCGCCGTGATCCAACTGAGCAGCAGAGAAATCAGCAGCACCTGGAACAACGATTTACAGTACTCCCCGGTTGAGTCTTGTGACAGGCCGATCGGAGCAAACGCAATGATGGCAATCACCGTGGCTCCCAACAGTGGCAGTGCCGTGCGCTTGACCATCTGCGTGGTGGCCTGTTGTAACGGTTTACCGCGTTGTTGGTCGATCTTGATGCCTTCCACCACCACAATGGCGTTATCCACCAGCATACTGAGGGAGATAATCAGCGCCCCCAGCGAGATACGCTGGAGTTCCAGCCCAAACAGGTACATCACCAGCAGCGTGCCCAACACGTTAAAGGTAAGCGAGGCAGCGATGACAATACCGCTGCGCAGTCCCATAAAAATCAGCAGCGTACCGACTACAATCGCCAGCGCCATCAGAAAGTTAAGGATAAAGCCATCCACCGACTGCTTCACTTCATGTGCCTGGTTATAAAACACTTTCAGCGAGATGCCAGCGGGTTTGTCCTGTTGATAATCCTGAAGCTTTTGTGTCAGCGCATCGCCCACGTTAATCACGTTAACGCCGGGGGCGAAAGAGACACCAATCGCCAGCGCATCATGACCGTCGGCATGGTAGAGGTTGTCCGGCGTGTCTGTGACATCGTGTGACAGGGTGGCAATGTCATGCAGATGGAGCGTTTGCGTGGTGCCAGGACGGGATATCGGCAGGTTGGCTAAATCCTCCAGAGACTGAAACTCCCCGGTGGGGTTGAAACGGATCGATTCTCCCTCAAGACGGATACTCCCTGCGTTAGACACCACATTGCTGCGGCTGAGTAAGTCGGCTACGCGCGCGGGCGTGATGCCGTAGCTGCTCATTTTGGTGCTGGAGAGGGCGATGCGAATTTGTTCCTGTTGCACCCCGGCGACGGCAACTTTCGCGACCCCGGGTACCAACACCAGATCGCGCCGCAACTGGTCGGCATAATTACGCAGTTCGTCGTTGCTGAAGTCTTTGCCATAAATAACAAAGAAGTAGCCATAGACATCGCCAAAATCGTCATTGACGAAGGGTTCATTGACGCCAGGTGGGAACTGGCGCGCCGCGTCACCCACCCGTCGCCGAAGTTCATCCCAGATTTGTGGCAGTTGGTTGGCAAGATAACTGGTGTGAATTGAGACGGTGATCTGCGACAGGCCATTGCTGGAAATCGAGCTAACGTTGTCGAGTGAAGGCAAGCGTTGCAAGGCATTTTCCAACGGGAGCGTGACTTCTTCTTCCACCTGCTGCGCCGACGCCCCCGGATATTGCGTGACGATCACCGCCGCCTTGATGGTGAACAACGGGTCTTCAAGACGACCAATGTTTAGCAGGGCGTAAATCCCGCCTACGCCCAGCAGCAAAATCACCATCCAGATACGGACAGGTTTATTAATAAAGTTGTCAATAATCCGCATTATAACCCCCGCTCACGGGTCCAGATACGGATCGCTTCACCCTCACGCAGCTCGCCTGTTCCGGCAGACACCACGCGGTCGCCTGTTTTCAAGCCGCTGATAATTTCAATGCCTTCGGCACTGATGTTGCCCACTTCAACCTGTTGATCTTTGACGTGTAAATTGTCGCCTTCACCAACAATCAGCCAGACATGTGGCTGATTGGTTGGGCTACGATCCGGATTGAATACTGCCGCAGCGGGTACCACCACCTGCGATTGCTGTGGTGCGTTCGGCAGGTTGTGCAACTGAATACGCACGGTGCCACTTAGCCCGGCCACATTCGGTAAATCGGCCGGACGGGGCATGGTCAGCACCACCTGCCAGGTGAGCGTCGCGGCATCGGTTTGCGTGCTGTGTTCTTTGTAGCTGGCAGTGAACGTTCTGTCGGGTAGGGCATTGAATTGCACTTCAGGTTGATAACTGGCGTTCTGGATATCGAGGGCGGTGAATAAACTCTCCGGTACGGTGAAAATCACATCCAGCACGTCGGCGCGGGTCAGCAAGGCGATGGGTTGTCCGGCGGCAACCACCTGATGATTACGCACATTGACGCGGGCAATCACGCCATCAAACGGCGCGCTGAGGGTGAGGAATTGCAACTCTTCCTGAGCCACTTTCAGCGCGGTGGCTGCGGCATCGCGATTGGATTTCTGTACATCCATATCCGCTTGCGACACCGCGCTGCGATTGGAAAGGGTACGGAAACGCTGATATTGCCGATCGGCCAGTTGGAAACTATTTTGCCGGTCTTTCACGCGTAAACGTGCATCGGTGTCATTTAATCGGGCGAGGGTCTGGTTCGCTTTTACCACCATCCCGTCACGTAAATCGAGTTGTTCAATACGGCCTGCACGTTTAAACGCCAGTTCGGTGTTATCACCCGCCTGGATACGCGCCGGGAAGATGCGCACATTGCTGGCGCTGCCTGAGGTGATGGTAAACGCTTTAACGACGCGGGGTTGGGGAGGCGGCGGTTCTTTTTTTTCATCGCACCCCGCAATTAGCAATGTACAGGCAAGTAAAAGTAGAGCCTTGTATTTTATCATTATTTTCCCTCATCCCGTAAATACCACGCCATGAATTAAACAGCTCGCAAGGATTAAACAAACGATCTTCATGAAATATGCGATACCACAACATAGGTCAGCAAACCGACCAGCGTGGTGGCAACAACGGCCATGATAACGAATCCACAAACCAACTTAACTGTTTGTATTTCCATTACTGTTTACCTTTATTTTTTTATCTAATGATCCTGGAAGGGCACGCATCCAGCCGGAAGCTGATGGTGCAGACAAAGTAACATTGCCATTCTGATAATATAGATTAGATTTAATTTATCTCATTCAAATCATTAGTCAGATCGCTTTTTCGGATAATGATGTCAGCAGGTGTCTTACAAATCTAATTACCTCAGATTATGTGTGTTTTTTTAGAAAAACTCATTTTAACAATAGCTTAGTAGCTAGGGGTCAATATGGAAAATGTTCAAGGTCAGGATAAGGGTGCACAACCCTGGTATCAGTACTCCACAGAGGAAACTTTCCAGAACTTAGCAAGTTCACCGGCTGGCTTATCATCAACTGACGCCAGTGATCGTTTAAAGAAATACGGTCCTAATGCGCTGCCGCAAAAAGCGGAGAAGTCAGCGTTATTGAAATTTATCGCACATTTTAAAGACGTGTTAATTTATATCCTCTTTGCCGCCGCGCTTATTACCGCCGTCATGGCACATTGGGTTGATACCTTTGTCATTATCGGTGTGGCGGTGATCAATGCCTTAATTGGCTTTGTTCAGGAAAGTAACGCTGAGAAGTCACTGAAAAGCATTCAGAATATGTTAGCCAGTGAAGCGATTCTGGTGCGCGATGGCAAACAAACCACCATATCCACCCAGGATATCGTGCCGGGGGATGTGGTGATGCTGCGTCCTGGCGATAAAATTCCGGCAGATTTGCGCTTATTTGATGTGCATAACCTGCGCGTCGAGGAGGCGATTCTTACTGGCGAATCCACGGTGGTGTCAAAAAGCGTGGCATCGCTGGAGGGAGAAAAATCCCTTGGCGATCGTCTCAACCTTGCATTTTCTGGCACCACGGTCAGTTCAGGCACCGCATCAGGCGTGGTGGTCGCCAGTGGCGGCGATACGGAGTTGGGTCATATCAATGAGATGATCAGCTCAGTGAAAGAGGTCAAAACGCCGCTGCTGGTGCAGATCGACAAACTCGGTAAAGCCATTTTCTTCATCATTGTCTTAATGATGGTGGCGCTGTTTATTTTTGCCTGGTTGCTGCGTGACATTCCGTTCCCTGAGCTGGCGCTGTCGGTCATCAGCCTGGCGGTGGCGGCGGTGCCGGAGGGTTTACCGGCGATTATCTCGATTATCCTCTCCCTTGGCGTGCAGTCGATGGCGCGCGTACAGGCCATCATCCGTAAATTGCCGACGGTGGAAACCCTTGGGGCGATGTCAGTGATTTGCTCTGACAAAACCGGCACCCTGACCATGAATGAAATGACGGTCAAAGCGGTGGTGCTGGCAAAAAGCAAATGGCGTGTGAGCGGCAACAGCTATGAACCGAAAGGCGAAATTGTTGCGGAAGGCGGTAGCGGATTAAATTCGGCGACCGATCCCTTGTTCCAGCAATTTTTACGCGCGGTAGATACCTGTAACGAAAGCCAGTTGCAGCAGGATGCCAATGGTCATTGGGTGATTGTTGGCGGTCCGACCGAAGGCGCAATGAAAGTGCTGGCGGCGAAGGGCATCACGCAAAAACAATCGGTTGAGGTGGTCAGTAAATTACCTTTCGATTCCCTGTATAAATACATGTCGGTGAGCTGTGTCGCTGACGGCCAGTCGTATATTTTGCTGACCGGCGCACCGGATGTGTTGCTGAAACTGTGCCAGCAACAACAAACTCCGCAGGGGGTTGAGCCGCTCGATCTGGCGTATTGGGAAGCGGCCATCACCACCTATGCCAGTGAAGGGCTGCGTACCGTTGCGGCGGCGTGGAAACCAACGTCAGCGCCAGTGACCACGCTCGACCACGACGAGCTGAAAAACGGCATGGTGCTGTTGGGCCTGGGATGCATGATGGATCCACCGCGTCCGGAAGCCATCTCGGCGATTCACGAATGCCAGCAGGCAGGGATTCGCGTCAAGATGATCACCGGCGACCATCAGGAAACCGCTATGGCGATCGGGCAGATGCTGGGCATTGGCAACAGCAACTCTGCGGTGACCGGATACGAGCTGGAGCATATGAATGATGCCGAGCTGGCGCAGGCGGCAAAAACCTATGACATCTTTGCGCGCACCAGTCCCGAACATAAATTGCGGTTGGTGAAGGCGCTGGAATCCAGCGGTGAAATTGTCGGGATGACCGGTGACGGGGTGAATGATGCCCCGGCACTGAAGCAGGCCAACGTCGGTATTGCGATGGGTATCAAAGGAACCGAGGTGACGAAAGAGTCGGCAGATATGATTCTGGCTGATGACAACTTCGCTACCATTGCGGCAGCGGTGAAAGAGGGACGGCGGGTTTACGACAACCTGAAGAAAACCATCCTGTTTATTATGCCGACCAACCTGGCGCAGGGCTTGTTGATTATCATCGCTATCCTGATGGGTAACCTGCTGCCGCTTACCCCGGTACAGATTCTCTGGATGAACATGGCAACCTCCGCCACCCTGTCATTTGGCCTGGCGTTTGAACCGGCAGAAGCCAATGCGATGCGCCGCCCACCGCGTAATGTCAAAGCGCATGTGATGGATGGTTACGCCATCTGGCGTGTCGTGTTTGTTGGTTTGTTGATCTCCATCAGCGCCTTCGTGCTGGAAGCCTGGCTCCAGCCGCGCGGCTACAGTGAGGAATTTATCCGCACCGTGTTGCTGCAAATGCTGGTGACAGCGCAATGGGCCTATATGATTAACTGCCGTAACTCAGAAGGCTTCTCCCTTGACGGCGGCCTGGTCAAAAACAAAGGTATCTGGATGGTGACGCTGGTGCTGATCGTCCTGCAAGCCATCATCATCTATGTACCGCTGATGAACACGCTGTTCGGTACCCGTCCGTTGCCGATTAATTACTGGTTTATCTCGTTAATCGTCAGTATCGCTATCTTCATCATCGTGGAAATAGAAAAACGTCTGACGCGCTCCTGGCGTGGCGTTAAAACGCAGTCATTGATCTGATAACGCCGAGTCCTGCTGTTGCCGATAGCTGGCCAGCAGGACTTTTTTGATCAGATAAGTCAGCGGAATGGCGAGGATAGCACCGGTGATGCCAAGCAACGCCTGCCAGAACAGAAAGGCCAGCAACTGGCTGGTCAACGCCATATCGAGACGTTTACCAATCATCAGCGGTTCCAGCACTGAACTGAGCGTCAGATTTAACAGGACAAAAAAACCGGCTATCGCCAGCGCCACTTCCAGATCAAAAGCGATATAGCTCTGCACCACCGGCGGAATCGCCGCCATAAATGAACCCAGCACCGGGATGTAATTGAACACAAACATCAACACACCCCAGAAGAAGGCAAATTTCAGCCCCAGCAGTTGCGCACCCCCCCAGACGATGATGCCGCCAAAGATGCCGGTCAGGGTTTTGACCCGCGCATAGACAATCACGCTCTGGATGCCATCATCCAACGCACGGTAGAGCGCCGCCGATTTGCCGTGGGCGCGTTTTTCCAGCGCATTTTTCAGCAGTGGCAGTTCATACAACATAAACAACAACATCAGAAACACCATCACCCACCACGACAGCACGCCGGGAATCTGGGTGAGGAAAGCGGTGATCCATTTCACCACCGCACCAACATCAATAAAAGCCAGCATCTCATCCGGTGCCAGCGCAATGCCCACCTGGTCCAGCGCCTGGGTGATCTCTTGCAAGCGGGTGGTTAACAACAGGGGCGTCTGACGGCTCAGCAGAATCAGGTCCGGCGTCAGTACCGTGAGCTTAATAATGGTGACAACAATCACCAGCAGCAGCACCAGAATGATCGCCAGCGAAGAGAGGATACGCGGAATCCGTTTATGCTCCAGCCAACTCACCAGCGGGTCCAGCATGATGGAAAGCAGCAACGCCAGCAGCACCTGATTGATAAGGTGCGCCGACAGATGAAGCCCGAACAAAATCAGGGTCAGGCAGGCAAGGAGAATCAACACACGATATAACTGCGGCCACGGGGTAAACCAGCTCATTTCGTCATTTCCCTGAAGTTAACGATGCGCTGCATAGTGCATTAACTATATCTGCAATGTTTTGATTCAGCATAGTTTCACCACAGGGCTGAACAGAGAATACACATTCCATTTGAGAATAGCGGTTATGCCTGTTGCCCGGTTTCTGAATCAGTACAGGCACTTTAGGCTGCTCTCTTTAGCCAAAGAGAGCAGCAAAAATGAAAACTTTATTTACCCCAATTAGCGCTGGAAAACTTCGTCTACAACATCGCGTGGTGATGGCACCAACAACACGGATGCGCACGGAAGTCGGCGGCGTTCCCGGTGAACTGATGGTGGAGTATTATCGCCAGCGTGCCAGCGAAGGGGGGTTGTTGATTGCAGAAGCCACTGCCATTTCTCCGTTTGCGAATGCCTACGCCGATGCGCCGGGCATCTTCAGTGACGAACAACAAGCCGGTTGGCAACGGTTGGTTGAGGCGGTGCACGCTAAAGGGAGCCAGATTGTGTTGCAGCTTTGGCATCCTGGCCGCCAGTCGCTGCCCGAACTTTCCGCCGGAAGACCACCGGTTGCGCCTTCTGCCCTGGTTGCCCGCGATACCTATGGCGTCGGCAAAGATGCACAGGGCAACTATGAGGGGCGCTTATTCCCTGAGCCACGGGAACTTGATGAAAACGCTATCGTTGCCATCATCGACGAATTTCAGCGTGCGGCGCAACGCGCACTGGCGGCAGGATTTGATGGTGTGGAGCTGCATGCCGCCAACGGTTATCTACCGGAACAGTTCCTGTTAGATGGCAGCAACAAGCGTAACGATAAGTGGGGAGGAAGTCTGGCAAATCGCGCCCGGTTTTTACTTGACGTGGTGGCGGTGCTGACAGATGTCTGGGGCAGTGGGCGTGTCAGCGTACGTATTTCACCGAGCGGCATTTATGGCGATATGCATGACAGCGACCCGGCCACCACGTTTCGTTATCTGGTGGAAAAATTGAACGATTTTTCCCTGGCGTATCTACACATTATCGAACCACGGATTGTGGGACCTGAAGATCGCGAGAACGGCAGCTATGCGGAACCGGTCGCCAGTCGTGAACTGCGCCCGTTCTTTAGCGGAATGATCATTGCGGCTGGCGGATTTAAACCGGAGGCGGCAGAGGCGATGCTGGTAAACGGGGACGCTGACCTGATTGCGTTTGGTCGCTTATTTACCGCTAACCCGGACCTGCCAGAACGTATTCGTCAGGGGCACCCGTTCACTGCCTGGGATCGTGACACCTTCTTCGGCGGCGATGCACGCGGTTATACCGATTTCCCTGCCTGGGTATCGTAACAACGAAAACGGCGCGATAAATCGCGCCGTTACTGGCTGTCACTGGCTTTAAATCTGCGCTACCCCAATTGATGCTCCCCCATCGACATATAACGTCTGCCCCGTCATAAATCCCGCCTCTTCAGATAACAGGAACGCAATGGTTGCGGCGATCTCATCCGGCTGCCCGAAGCGCTTCATCGGTACGCTACTGAGGTAACGCTGTTCTCCCAGACTGCCTGGGGGATTGCTGGCACGGAACAGTTCTGTTTCGGTGGGGCCTGGTGCCACGGCGTTTACGGTAATCCCCTGGGTTGCCAGTTCCAGCGCCCAGCTCCGGGTAAAGCTGACCAGCGCCGCCTTGGCCGCGGCATATGAGGTGCGCTGCGGCACGCCAAGTACCGTCAGGCTGGAAATGTTAACTACCCGTCCGAAACCTCGCGACTGCATACCGGGTAATGCGGCCTGAGTTGCCAGCAACGCTGGCTGTAAATTCACTTTTAATACTTCATCCAGTGCATCGAGGGTGACATCTGCCAGATATTGCGGTCGGACCAGGCCGACATTGTTGATGACGCCATCAAGGGGGAATTGGGCAGTGATGTCCTCCAGGGCTTGTTTGAATCCCGCACTATCTGCCAGGTCCAGCGCGACAAAGTGACCGGGGAAGGGTTGGGCTGGCGCACTGCGCGCAATGCCAATCACCTGATGTCCACTGGCCGCCAAACGCTGTGAAAGTGCAAAGCCAATACCTTTACTGGCACCGGTAATCAGAAATGTTCTTTTCTGGCTCATGTTTTTAACTCCTGCAAACGTAAAAACCAGCACAGGTTGGCCTGTGCTGGTGGGGGATAATCTGCGTGATGATCAGACGCCGGAACTGGCCTGTAACGCCACATCCGCTGCACTGATGCCTTCCAGTGCCAGGCCATAGCCCGCGCCTTCATCGATCAGGCGGCGTAATTTTTGCGTCAGGGCGATACGCGTGTAGCGGGTGGTCAGCGGCGGCAATGTCGCCAGCGACTCCGCCAGTTCATGTGCGCGCGTCAACAAATGGTCGCGTGGTACGATTTCATTAATCACGCCCCATTCCTTCGCTGTTGTCGCGTCCAGTTCCTGACGTGTGAGCAGGAAATAACGACCACGTACGCTACCGATAACTTCTGGCCATAACAGGTTAACGCCATCGCCGGGAACGATACCGAATTCGAAGTGCGGCTTATCCTGAAACACCGTATCCGGCGTTGCCAGGACCATATCCGCCAGCAATACATATTCGGAATGCAGGCGAACCGGGCCGTTCAGTGCAGCGATCACCGGGACTTCAATATCGAGCAAGTTCATCAAGACTTTCTTCCCTTCGCGGTAAATTTTGTCGTAGCCGCGTGGCGTAAAGAAATCAAAGCCTTCCGGGCTGATGCTTTCCATAAACGCCTCACCTGAGCCCGTCAGGATCACGATGCGGTTGTCCGGGTCGGCACCAATCTGATGGAACAACTCGACAAATTCTTCGTGGGTGTGGCCGTTGAACAGTAACGCGCCGCCGTCCGTGTGAAACTTAACTTCCAGCACACCGCTGGCAGAACGGGTTAAGTGGGCATTGGCAAAGGCATGGCGATAGTTTTCAAAGCGAGACATGGCATAGTTCCTTTTCAGTTAGCGTAATTAAATAACAGCATTAAGTTTTTCAGTCGCCCGCTGAACGGCAGGGCGAGCAGAAAGGGTGTCGAACCAGCGGGCCAGATGTGGCAATCCGTCGAGGCTTACGCCAGCAAATTCACGTCGCCAGAACCAGCCGTAGTGAGCGATATCAGCGATGCTGTAGGCTTCACCGGCGAGGAACGGCTGCGTAGCGAGCAGGTTGTCCAGCAGTCCAGTGACGCGCGCGGCCTCGGTATTGAAACGCTGCTGCGCCAGGGGTTGGGGTTCGCTGGCAAGACGATTAAAGAAGCCCGCCTGACCAAAAGCCGGACTGACGGCTGAAGCATGGAAAAACAGTTGTTCGAACACACGAGCGCGTGGCGCACCCGCAGCGGGTAATAAGCGTTGATGTTTCTCGGCGAGATAAACCAAAATTGCAGCCGATTCGCTCAGAGTCATATCGTTGCTGTGATCAACCAGCACCGGCACTTTTGCATTCGGGTTTAAGGCCAGAAAGTCCTGCTGTTTTTGCTCCCCCTGACGCACATTGACCGGGCGAAGTTGCCAGGCTTGCTGGATCTCTTCCAGCATAATGGCGGGCTTGATGCTGTTAGGTGTGGCGAAGGCATAGAGTTCGTACATCGGTTTTCTCCCGTGGTCAGGATGCGGTGACTGCATCCCGTTGTCGTTGCAGACAAGTATCTGCTAATGTCACCCGGTAATGGCAGACAGCAAAAAACGATAATGGATATTCCCAGGAGGAATAGGGTGGATCGATTTCAGGCGATGCAGATGTATGTTCAGGTGGTTGATGCAGGATCGTTTTCAGCAGCGGCACGGATTATGAACATCGGTCAACCGGCGGTTTCAAAAACCATCGCGCAGTTGGAAAAGCATCTCGAAGTCCGCTTGCTACTGCGAACGACCCACGGGCTGACCCCTACCGAGGCCGGACAGCGCTACTACGAACGGGCGCGTATCACGTTGCAACAGGCGGAAGAGGCTGAGATGGCGGCCCGTGGGGCGGGAAAAGGCTTATCGGGTGTCTTGCGTGTGGCCGCCGCACCGACGTTTTCCCGTTTGCATGTTATTCCCCATTTGGCTCGTTTTATGGACCAGCATCCGCAATTAAAGGTGGATATTGTGCTGGACGATCGCCCGATTGATCTGGTCGCGGAAGGGATTGATATCTGCCTGCGCATGGGAACCTTGAATGATTCCAGCTCAGTGGCGCGCAAGCTGGCGACCACGCGACGTTCCGTGCTGGCGACACCTGCCTATCTGGCACGCTGTGGTTACCCACAACATCCACAGGACCTGACGCAACATCAGACGCTGGTGTTCAGTCAGCTCAACAACCAGTGGCGCTTTACCCGCGCGGGTGAGGAAGAGAGTGTGACCGCGGAAAGCCGTTTGCATCTCAGTGCCGCCGAGGGTATCCGGGCGGCGGTGTTGGCCGATATGGGTATCACCATCGCCTCAGACTGGATGTTTTCGCAGGAAATTATCAACGGCACGGTGCTGCGTGTGTTGACGGAATGGCAATTGCCCGACATTGATTTATGGGCCGTTTTCCCTGGTGGGCGCATGGCGACGGCGAAAGCACGCCAGTTTGCTTCCTTTGTTGAGTCATGCCTTCAGCCCTGATTTACCACCATTTCGTGGGCATCACTTTGCTGTAACCAGTCACGGCTAATCACCCGTAGCAGCTCCAAAAAGCTGTGCCCGGCACTCGACAGACGGCCAATATTGGCACACAAAATGCCGATGTCGGTGGCCGGAAGTACCTCCTTCAAGGACAAGGGGCGCAAGCTTTCCTGATAACCAGGAAAGCGCAGCCTTACCGACGTCCACATACTGACCATCTCAGCCTCTTCCATTAAACGCGCCATGATGGTGGGTGATGAACAGTGGATCACCCGTTCAGGTAGCGGCAGGTTATAGCGGCGGAAAACTTGCGCCAGAATGGAATGGTCGCCCGGCTCATCCCAATCCAGCCAGGTGTAGCTCAGCAAATTGCGCAATGACGTGGTGTGGGTAATCGGATGCTGTTTACCGGCGATGATGGCGTTGCTCAGGGAATAGAGCATTTCATAATACATCGGGGCAATACGCATCCCATCAGTGGAGGAAATCACGGCGAGGTCGATACGGTGATTCTCCAGCGCATCATAAAGCTGATGGGGACGCCCCTCCATCGCGATCAGTTTTACGCCGGGAAAGCGTTGCTGGTACTGAAGTAACGTGGTGGTAAATGGCCCCCAGGCGGCGGCGGAGGTGAAACCGACACGAAGCTGGCGCATCGCTTTACCCAGCAGGTGGTCAATCTCTTCACGCGCCTGACTCAACGAACGATCGATATCGCGCGCATGGCGCAGCAGTACCTGCCCATACTCATTCAGCACTACGCCGCGCGAAGAACGTTCGACAATTGGCATGCCGATCTCCGCTTCCATCTCCTGAATGGTTTTACTGATGGCGGGTTGTGTCAGGTGCAGAGTGCGGGCGGCTTTGCCAATGCTGCCCTGAGCCGCCACTTCCAGTAACACATCGAGCTGATTGAGTTTTATTTTCACGTTTTCCTCGGGCTTCACTCACGAGATGGTGCAGAAAACGCACCATCAGCATTCAGGACAGATAACTCAGGGCATAACAATTTCTCATGATTGAAATGTAATTTATTTATGACAATAGTGCACCTTCCACCGTTTATTGAACGTTACTGGAAGGATATGCGTATGAAAAAAGTCAAATGTGCGCCTGCCGAAGCGGAGGCTGCGGTATCGCTTCCTTTCTGCGCTACCGCTATGGATAGCCGACGAGCTCATGCAAAATCGCTGTTTGCCGTGACCCTCGGCAATGGTCTCGAAATCTATGATTTCGCTGTTTACAGCTTCTTTTCTGTCATTATTGGACACCTTTTCTTTCCCACCGATAGTGATTCCGCCTCGTTACTCCTGGCGGTGGCGACTTTTGGCGTCGGTTTTTTTATGCGACCGCTCGGCAGCCTGGTGCTGGGGCACTACGCCGATAAGCATGGGCGTAAAGCGGCCCTGACGTTGATTATGGCGCTGATGGCGCTGATGGCGCTGGGCGTGGCGTTGGTCGCCTTTGCACCGACCTATGAACAGGTCGGTATGCTGGCCCCGGTCTTACTGGTTTGCGGGCGTTTGCTACAGGGTTTCTCCGCCGGTGGCGAAGTGGGCGCTGCGACCAGTTGGTTAATGGAGGCGGGAGGCAAGTCACAGCGAGGCGTTCGCGTCAGTTGGCAAATGGCCAGCCAGGGCGGTGCGGCATTGCTCGGGGCGGCGATGGGGGCGTTATTAACTCATAGCTTAAGCCATGATGCCCTGTATAGCTGGGGCTGGCGCATACCGTTCATCGTTGGGTTGGCGATTATGCCGGTGGGGATCTATATCCGTCGCCACCTGAATGAAACCCATACGCCATCGGCTGTTCACGCCGAGGGAACACCGGCAGCCCGTCTGTGGCGCGAACATCGCCGCACTATGCTGCTGGGCATTCTGCTGGTGATGAAAAGTACCACCACGTTTTACATCATCGTCTATTACATGCCCGCCTATATGGTGCATACCCTGCACATGCCGGAGGGGACGTCGTACTGGATTAGCCTGATGGCCGCGACATTAACGCTGGTGGTGCCGTTCTTTGCCGGGAAACTGGCGGATCGCCTGCCGAGCCGCAAGCCATTGTTGTTGGGTTGTGGCATCGGATCGCTGTTGCTGGTATGGCCGATCTTTGCCAGTCTGCACCACGGCGCACCTTTTGCACTGACTATCGCCCTGATTAGCCTTGATCAGATTCTGGCGAATATCACGGCGGTGGCCTTTTTCCTGCTGATCCTCGAAGCCTTTCCGCGTCCGGTGCGCGCCTCGGGTATGGCGTTAATCTATGCCATTGGCGTCACCCTGTTCGGCGGTTTTGCCCAATTTAATGTGACCTGGTTATTGAATGTCACTGGCGATGCTATGGCCCCGGCGTGGTATCTGCTGTTGAGTGCAGTGGTGTCCCTGTCGGCGTTGCTGGCATGGCGTGAGCAACCGGTTTTATCCGATGACTAAAAGCTGAGGTTTGACATGTTGATTAAAGAAATTCTCGCATTCGAAGACGAGATGATTGCCATCCGCCGTGATTTTCATCAGCACCCGGAATTGGGTTTTGAAGAGGTTCGTACCAGCGCGCGCATTGCCGAACTGCTGACGTCATGGGGTTATGACGTGCATCGTGGCCTGGGTGGCACTGGCGTAGTGGGTACGCTGAAGGCAGGTAACGGCAGCAAACGGCTGGGATTACGCGCCGATATGGACGCCTTACCAATGCAGGAGTTAGCCGATATTCCGTGGCGCAGCCAGGTGCCGGGCAAAATGCACGCCTGCGGCCACGATGGGCACTGCGCGATGCTGCTCTCGGCGGCGCGTTATCTGGCGGAAAAACGTCCCTTCAGCGGCACATTACATGTGATCTTCCAACCGTCGGAAGAGTCATACGGCGGGGCGCGCCGCATGATGGATGACGGTTTGTTTCGTTTGTTCCCCTGCGATGCGGTGTTTGGTCTGCACAATTTTCCGTTGTTGCCTGCCGGACATTTTTTTACCAAACCCGGACCCCTGATGGCCTCCTCCGACAGCATGACCATTACGCTCCACGGTAAAGGAGGGCATGGCGCGACCCCGGAAAACACCCTTGATCCCACCGTGGCGGGGGCGGCGATGGTGATGGCGTTACAAACCATCGTGTCACGCAATGTTGATCCACAGGATGCGGTGGTGGTCACGGTAGGAAGCCTGCAAAGTGGCAGCACCCATAACGTCATCCCGGACAGCGCGTTACTCAAACTGAATCTGCGCACCTTCAGTGCGAAGGTGCGTGAGCAGGCGAAGGCGAGGATTGAACAACTGGTACAGGCGCAGGCCGCCAGTTTTGGCCTGACCGCCACTATCCAGCCTGATTTTGGCTACCCGGTCACCATCAATCATGCGGCGGAAACGGACTTCGCGACCCAGGTGGCACGGGATACCTTTGGTGCCGATTGTGTTGCCGATTACGCGGAGGTCAAACCGCTGATGGGCAGCGAGGATTTTGCATTTATGCTGGAGGACGTACCAGGAAACTATATCTGGCTGGGCACCAGCACCGGCGAAGCAGACTACGCGGTGCACCATCCGTTGTATCAATTTAATGATGCCTGCCTGTCGATCGGTGCAACCTATTGGGCGCGATTAACGGAAGCCTTTCTGCGTTAAGGAAAAGTGGCGGCAAGGCGGTCAATAAATGACCGGATATTTCTCCGGGTAAGCGGGGCGCGGCCCGGAGAAGTTTATCCACAGGGTTTTGGCGCGGATATGCACCCGTAATGTGGACAACCCCAATTGCGCCGCTACGGAATGTGCTTTAATGCGCAGACCTGAAAGCGATGTTAATAAGATCTCCTTCACATTATTTAATTAAGGTTTCGATAACCGCTTGCCTGTGCGTCGTACTTTGATGATGATGCTCCCCATTCAGGATTGTTACTGTTTTACAGGCAAAACCTAAATCACCTGGCTCTCGTTATTCAGAGTCCGGCGATTTAGGTTTTTTTTTGCTCAAAATTCCGACAGTGAATTGACTCAGGCAGATATTTATCTGCCGGGTTAACTACGCCCTAAAAAAGAGAGAAGAGATAATCATGATAAAAAGCATGAGGGTTTTTCGTTCGACAATTCTGGCTGGATTACTTTTTACTGCGCTAAATACCCACGCTGAAGACCCGCAGTGGAATGGTACGGTATTGGGATTTGAAGCACCGGGTAAAGGTTTACTGGGTGATATGCTGGGAATTCGTCCCATTCTGAGCGATAACGGCTTTAACTATAATTTTCAGTATCTCAATGAAAATGCGTACAACATCGCCGGGGGCTACAATCACGATCACCACCTCGCCTATATTGATCAATTTGCCATCACGTTTACCCAGGATTTAGAACGCTTTACCGGTATTCCCGATGCCACCCTTGAAGGCAATATTGTTAACCGTAATCACGATGACAGCCTGCTGACAAAACGGGTGCAGGATTCGCGGGTGAATATTAATGATGCCACTCAGGAAAGTGCCGGAACCGGTTCAATTACCCGTCTGGGCTGGTTAACCTTCAGCCGGACATTTGACGATCGCCGGTTACAATGGCGTATCGGGATGATGAATAAAGTCCAGACATTCGACCAAATTGTGCCCTGTGATTTTCAGACGCTGATGTTGTGCGGTGGTAAATCAGCCAACTCAATGTTGTGGAGCAACTGGAATATTCACACCTGGGGAACCACGTTTGCGTATAAAGTCACCCCTGAATTGACCCTGAAAGCGGGTATTCTGGAGCAAAATCCCTCGGCTACCGATCGCAGCCATGCCTGGAGTTGGTCAACCAAAGGTAGCAAAGGGTTTATTTTGCCGCTGGAAGTGGAGTGGAAAACCCACATTCATGAATTACCCGGTATTTATAATTTAGGTACGCAATTTACTAACGCCAAACAATCCGATCTTTACAGCGGTAAAACACAAAATGCCGGGGCGAATGATCCTGAAGGTTATAAAGAATATAACCGTACCTGGTTTTTTTACGGCGGATTTAATCAGCAACTCACTCGCCATGCAGATGACGCTAATCGCGGCTTAAGCGGTGGCATCAACGCGGGATTTGGCGACCAGCGCAGTAATTATATCCACTATGTCACAGCGGCGACCCTGCGTTATCGTGGGTTGTTTGATGCCCGCCCGGAAGACTGGATTGGTGTGGGCGTGTCGTATATCGATATCAGCAATCACTACAGCCGCAATCAGCAGGAGAAAAATAGCCTGCAAGGGGTGGGTGATTATTATGATCCGTTGTACAGCCCGGTGCCGGGACATGCGGTAAACGCTGAGCTTTATTATCGCTTCCGTCCCGTGAGCTGGCTGGAGTTACAACCGGGCATTCAATACTGGCACCGTCCGGGCAGCCTGAGCGAAACCCAGGATGCCTGGGTAGGTGAGCTGAAAACGGTGGTGACGTTCTAATCCGTTGTTTCGTAATGGCGCGATAAATCGCGCCGCTACTATCGGTTATTTAGGGTTTGTGACAGCGCGGGGATGTCGGCAAGTCCGGCGCCTTTGATTTTTAGGGTTAAAGGAAGGTTGCGATGCAACACGATACTCAGCGCTGCCAGCAGAGCGGGCAGGGCGAGGACAAAGAAAATCGCCGACTGTCCAGGGAAAGCGCCCATCAGAAGTCCACCGACAGAAGAACTGAGGATCGCTCCGGTACGGCCAATGCCATGCATCCAGCTTACGCCGGTGGCGCGGATTTCCGTGGGATAATAAGCCGGTGAGTAAACCTGTAGGCCGTTTTGCGCACCGTTGATGCACATGCCGATGACAAAAATGAAGGCCCCAAGCGCCACACCACTAAAGCCGAACATCCCCTGCGCCACCAGGCACAGACAGCCGAGCAGGTAAACCACACCAATCACATATTTGGCGTGCAGCTTATCCATCAGCGCACCGACAATAATGCCGCCTAACGGCCCGCCGAGCTGGAACAATCCGGCCAGAATCGCCGCCTGCTCCAGCGAAATGCCGCCAGAGCGCATAATGGTTGGCAGCCAGCCGTTCAGCAGGTAAATCACGAACAGCCCCATAAAGTAGGTCAGCCACAGGATAATGGTGCCGCGCGCAAAACCATGACGGAACAGTTGCGAAATCGGACTGTGACCATTCACGCGAGGTGAGTGCAGCACAAAGCTGCTGTCATGACTGAAGCTGCCGCCCATCCGGTTCAGCAGCGCGGCAATCTGGCGACGCGGTGCTTTGCGCACCAGCAGATTCAGGGCGGATTCCGGCAACAGCCAGATAAATAACGGCAACATCAACAGCGGAACGATACCGCCAAACACCAGCACCGCTTGCCACGACCAGATACTCAACAAGCCCGCGGCGATAAAGCCACCCAGACCGGAACCAATGTTAAAACCGCTGAACATCAGGGTGATCATCACCCCTTTGCGGCGTTCCGGCATATATTCCGACAGCAGGGTGACGCAGTTCGGCATTACCGCCCCCAGTCCCAGCCCGGTGAGAAAGCGCAGCAGCGCCATTTGCAGCGGCGTACTGGCAAAAGCGCAGGCAAGGCTAAACGCCGAGAACACCAGGAAGGAGAGCAGAATGATACGTTTACGGCCAAAGCGATCGGAAAGCGGTCCGGCGATTAGCGCGCCGATGGCGACGCCAAACATCGCCGCCCCAAGGATCGGTCCCATCGCCGCGCGGGAGATACCCCAATGTTCAATCAGCGCCGGAGCAATAAAACCCATAGCGGCGGCATCGTAACCGTCGAACATGATGATTACCAGGCAGAGGAATAACACACGCCATTGAAAGCGTGAAATCGGCCGGGCGTCGATCCAAGCTTTGATATCGACCAGGTTGTTTGTGTTCATGGGTACGCTCTCTGTTATGCCGTGTCAGACGGCTATTGTCATGGTGAGAGAAATTTAACAATCCGATCACACCTTAAGCATGGCAGGAGGCAGTGTCTGTCAAAAAAGGCTTTTAGGGGTATGAGTTAGATTTATATTGTGAGCTGGCTGACAATCTGTGAGAGAGGAAAAACGCGGCCAGGCTGGGTTTGGCCGCTGAAGAGGTAAAGTTAACGTATGAATTTCGTTTAGCAGGCAACAAAAAGGGGCTTAACGCCCCTCGGGATTCAGGAATAGTATTCGGGGGCTTTTTTAAATCCGGCCCAGGCATCCGGATCATGGCCGGTGACGACAATCGCATCTGCCCGCTCGGCGACCGCACGCAGCTTCTGCACCGAGCGCACCGAATCCACCGCCGAAGCGAGGAAGCCGGGCAGCGCTTTTTGCTCCCAGTGATCCACCGTATAGGCCGCATCTATGGTCAGTAGCAGGGGTTTGCTATTGGGCAGACGGACCAGGAAGGATTGGTGTCCGGGCGCGTGACCGGGCGAGAAAATAGTGGTCAGGGTGCCATCACCGTAGATGTCGTAGAAATCATCATCGGTGCCGTTCAGGAATTGCCAGTTCAGGCCGGGACGATCGAAATCGTGGCGGATATAGCCGCCCGCCGCAAACCAGTCCGGGGTAAAGGCATACTCATACTCGGCGCGTTGCACAATATGCCGGGCATTCGGGAAGCGGCCAATGGCACCGGTGTGGTCGAGATGCAGGTGCGACTGCACCACATATTTCACATCCGCCGGGTCGATGCCGAGCGCTTTGACCTGATCGACACAGCCCTGGTCTTCGCCCAATACCGGCCAGTAGACATCACAAATCCCGCCCCAATAACCGCGCGGATCGGTGGCCACTTCAATCGCGTTACCGCCATCGATAATGGTGTGACCATCAGGATGGGTGATCAGAAAGAAGGGGACCGGGATTTCATAATCGGCCCCCGAACCCTGGTTCATCTTAATGTTGTGAACCTTACATTTCAGGGTGCCGGACTGGAGCATGTAGAGTCGTATATCTTTCATACTGGGCATTCCTCTGGTTAGTCGTGGGTACTTTTTTGTTTTAGGGGTAAGAACTTAAAAGGCTTCGCGGTACAGATTCAGCGCGTCCTGCTCCAGCACCTCTACCGGGTTATTGGTGAGCAGACGGGTTTGCAACATGGCATCACTTGCCAGGCGAGGCAAACTCTCCTCGGTGACGCCAACATCACGTAAGCGACGCGGTGCGCCGCTGCGCTCCATCAGTTGCAGCATATGTTCGACAAAGGCGCTGGCACGCGTAGCGGCATCGCCGCTGCCGGCCACGCCCAGCACTTCCGCCAGTTCGGCATACAGCGGTGCTGCGGCGCTGGCGTTATAACGCAACACCGGCCCGAGCATCAGCGCATTGGAAAGACCGTGCGCGACATGGTAGTGCCCTCCCAACGGGTAGGCGAGGGCGTGCACCGCGGCAACGGGTGAATTGGCAAACGCCTGACCAGCAAGGGTCGCGCCGAGCAACATCCCTTCGCGCGCTGCGCGGTTGCTGCCATCCTGGCAGGCGGTGATCAGATTGGCCCCCAGCAGTCGTAGCGCTTCACGCGCCAGCGCATCGGACAACGGATTTTTCTTGTGCTTGCTGGTGTAGGCCTCAATGGCATGCACCATAGCGTCGATACCGGTGGCGGCGGTATGGATTTGCGGCAGACCCACGGTGAGTTCGGCATCGAGCAGCACGAAATCGGCATACAGTTGTGGCGCAACCACGCCCATCTTGGTGGTTTCACCGGTGGTGATGATGGCGATATTGGTCACTTCAGAGCCGGTGCCAGCGGTGGTGGGGATCAGCACCAGCGGCAGTCGGGAACCGGTCACCTTACCGATACCGTACATCTCGGCTAACGGTTGATCACCTTCGGCCATTACCGCCGCGACTTTGGCGATATCCAGCGAGGAGCCACCGCCGAGGCCGATAATGATATCGGTACCGACCTGTTTCACGGCGTCAACGCAGGCGTGGACAATCGCCTCCGGCGGATCCGCCACCACCTGATCAAACACGCTGACGCTAAATCCGGCAGTGGTGAGATTCTCGACGATCGGCGCAATCAGACCAGCTTTAACCAACCCGGCGTCGGTGATCAGGCAGGCGTTGCGTTGTGTAAAACGACTGGCGATGCTGGTGCCGAGTTGCTGCGCACCTCCCCACTTCATCTCAATCGAGGGTACGGTGCGGAACTCAAATGGATTGATAGTCATCTCCTCTCCTCTTTGTTGGCTGCTCGAATCAGGCGATTTCTGAGCACAGGTATTTGATTTCCAGGTACTCATCAATGCCGTGATGGGAACCTTCACGGCCGAGGCCGGATTGTTTGACGCCACCGAACGGCGCGACCTCGTTAGAGATCAGTCCGGTGTTGTGACCGACCATGCCGTATTCCAGCGCTTCGGCTACCCGCCAGGTGCGGCGCACATTTTCGGTATAGAAATAGGCGGCAAGGCCAAACTCGGTATCGTTCGCCATCGCGATCACTTCTTCTTCGCTGTGAAAGCGGAACAGCGGGGCGACCGGGCCGAAGGTTTCCTCGCGCGCGATTTTCATCTGCTGGGTGACCTCCGCCAGCACGGTGGGTTCGAAAAATGTCCCGCCGAGGGCATGAGTCTTACCACCGGTCACCAGTCGTGCCCCTTTTGCCAGCGCATCGGCGATATGCTCCTCGACTTTTTTGACGGCGTTGCCATCGATCAGCGGCCCAATCAGCACCTCCGGTTGATGACCTTCGCCCACTTTCAGCGCCGCTACTCGCGCTGCGAGTTTTTCCGCAAACTGGTCGTAAACCGCGTCCTGCACATAAAGGCGGTTGGAGCAGACGCAGGTCTGCCCGGCGTTACGGTATTTGGAGGCGAGCGCCCCTTCGACAGCGGCATCGAGGTCGGCGTCCTCAAACACAATAAAGGGGGCGTTACCCCCCAGCTCCAGCGACAGCTTTTTGATGGTCGGTGCGCACTGGGCCATCAACAGGCGGCCAACCTGGGTCGAGCCGGTAAAGGAGAGTTTGGTGACGATATCGCTGGCGGTAAGCGCGCCGCCCAGCTCACGCGCATCGCCGGTGATCACCTGGAACACGCCGGCCGGCATGCCAGCCTGTTGCGCCAGTTCTGCCAGCGCCAACGCGGTCAGCGGTGTTTTTTCGGCGGGACGGACGATCATGGTGCAACCTGCGGCCAGGGCGGGCGCGGCTTTGCGGGTGATCATCGCGGCCGGGAAATTCCACGGGGTGATGGCGGCACAGACGCCAATCGGCTGTTTGATCACCACAATCCGTTTGTTATTGGTCGGAGCCGGAATGGTTTCGCCATACACACGTTTGGCTTCCTCGGCGAACCACTCGACAAAGGAGGCGGCATACAGCGCTTCGCCTTTAGCTTCCGCCAGCGGTTTTCCTTGTTCTGCGGTCATCAGGGCTGCGAGGTCGTCGGCATTGTCGACCATCAGAGTGAACCAGCGGCGCAGTACGGCGGTGCGATCTTTGGCCGCCATTTTGCTCCAACTGCGGAACGCTGTTTGTGCTGCATGGATTGCGTTCTCCGTATCGGATGCCGAGAGAGCAGGTACGGTGGCAATAATTTTGCCGGTGGCAGGATTATCTACTTCAATCACTTCACCTTTACTGCCGCTGACCCATTCGCCATTTACCAGACAACGGTCGCGTAGCAATGTTGGGTTTTTTAGTTTGATCATCGACTCCCCCTTAAGATAAGTTCAATATATTGAACTAAGATCTGTATAGTGAACGTTGGACAGGGGGCAGTATGTCAGGGGATTCCGTAACAAAAAGCGATCAAACGCGCAAAAATATTGATACTGTTCCTGCACTGCGTCGGGCGGTGACCATTCTTGATCTGGTCGCCGCGCAGGGCGGCGCACTCTCCGCGGCGGATATCACGCGTCAACTGGCCCTGCCAAAAAGTACCGCGCATGGGCAGTTGAATGTCCTGACGGAACTGGGGCTGTTAGTCAGGACCGCCGATGGAGCGTTCCGCCTCGGACCGCATCTGATGCGCTGGGCAGACGGTTTTTTGTCACAGATGGATATCGTGGCGCTGTTCCGGGAATACTTTGCCAGCGACAGCGAGCTGGCTGGCTATACCATCACGCTGACTGTGCTCGACCGCGATGAAGTGGTCTACATCAGTTGCCGAAATTCAGAAAAACCCCTCGGTCATACGTTCCGTATTGGTATGCGGTTGCCTGCCCCTTTTACCGCCACCGGCAAGATGTTGCTTTCCGAACTGCCCGACGACGCGCTGGCGGCATTGTTCGCGAACGGTTTCCCTCAGCCCATGACAGCTGCCGGCGTGAGTAACCTTGATGAGTTGCGCCAGGAGTTGATCGCGATCCGCGCGCGCCATTTTTCGATTGATAACGGTCAGATTCACGCCGCGATGACCTGCGTTGGCGCAGCGATTTACGATCATACCGGCAAGGCGATTGCGGGCATCGCTACCAGTTTTCTCAGCAGCGAAGCCCGGACGGGGTTGGTTGAAAGTTTGGGTGAAAAGATGCGGGAAGCGGCATTGGCGCTTTCATGCCAGTGTGGATATCAGGGGTGAGAACCGATATCCGGTAGCGGCGCGATTTATCGCGCAGTCAGTGAAAGTATTCGCATAACGCGTCAATAAACACCCGGTAACGGGTTTCGTTGACGCGCGCAGGTTGCCAGAGCAGATGCATTGCCCGTTCCGGGCATGGGTAGTCAGCCAGAATAGCAACCAATTGCCCCCGTTTGAGTGGCAAAGCCAGCGCTTTATCATAACCCATGACCACGCCTGCTCCCCGGATAGCGGCCTCCAGCAAGGCGCCCCAATCGTTAATCTTCAGCCGGGAATTAACGTCAACGTCATAAAGTAATCCCTCGCTGATAAACGGCCAGCGATCGCTCAATCCTGCCTGCCAGGGCGCGAATGTCAGGCATTGATGATGTGCCAGATCGGCGGGGTGTTGCGGCCACCCCTGTTTCGCCAGGTACTCTGGCGCAGCGCAGGTAATGAGCCGATAGGCGGCTAAGGGCCGCGCGGCCAGTCGCAAGTTTTTATCCAGTTCACCAATGCGGATCACCGCATCAAAATCTTCCGCTGCCGGATTGATCACGTCGTCCGACAGCGTGAGTTCGATATTGATGTGGGGATAGCGCGCCAGAAAATCAGTGAGAAAGTCAGTCAGGGCATAGCGTCCAAAGGTGACAGGTGCATTCAACCGCAAGGTACCGCTGGGAACGTCAGCACTGCCACGGGCTTCACTATCGGCATCGGCAATCGCCTGTAAAATCGTCTGGCAGCGTTTGAAATATTGGTTGCCAGTCGGGGTAAGACTCTGCTGACGTGTTGTTCGTGTGAGTAAACGTGTTTCCAGCTGCTTTTCCATTGAAGCGATGTGCCGGGCCACCATCTGCGGAGACATAGCCAGCTTTTCCGCCGCAGCAACAAAAGATCCCTGTTGTACGGTGGCGACAAATACGCGCATCCCGGTGATTTTGTCCAACATTAACAACTCCTGGTTGTTTCAGAACGCAATATCAGGTCATTTTAAGTATCAATAGTACTTATTACACTCGCTTTTAATCAGCAAATAAGCAGAGGTGAATCATGAGTATCTATATTGTGAGAATGGACCATCCGGCAGGTCCCGAGTGGAATAGCTTTGTTCGGGAACATGTGGTTTATCTGAAGGACTTGATTAAACAAGGGAAACTTATCGCTTCAGGGCCGCTGAAGCAGACCCCGCTACGCGCTGGTTTTTTGATTTTCAACGCAGATAGCCGTGAAGAAGTGAGCAAGCTGGTGAATGCCGATCCTTTTGCGCGTGAAAATCTCATTGCGCAACTGGACATACAGGAATGGGACCCGCTGTTTGGTCAACTTACGGCATTGTCGAGTCGCGTCACCGCCAGTGAGTTGCAGGATCTGGTGGATTAATGCCAACGGTAGCGGCGCGATTTATCGCGCCACTACGTATCAGTCGATCAGGCCAGCACCATGTCTCCTTCAGGCTGACACGAACACGCCAACACAAAACCGTCATCGATTTCTTGTTGGGTTAAGGTCGCGGTGCTGCTGACGTGGTATTCGCCCGCCAGCACCTGGGTTTTACAGCAGCCACACACACCCTCACGGCAGGCTGCAATGATTGGCACGTTGTTGCTCTCCAGCGCCTGGAGCAGCGAACTGCCCTGCGGGGCGAAAAAGGTCTTACCGGCGGAGAGTTTGCTGAATGTTAGCCCTTCGGTCGCCGCCGCCACCGATGTTGTCGGGGTGAAGAATTGTTCTTTAAAGAAGCGCGTCACGCCGCCTTGTTTCACCGCCTCTTCCGCCCACGCCATATAGGGTGCCGGGCCGCAGCAAAATACCGTGCGTCCGGCGAGGTCGGGGACTTCACTCAATAGCGCGTGGCTCAGGCGGCCAGAGACAAAACCGGCGCTGGCCGACTGCTCTGCCACCAGCGTGACCGCGTAGTCGCGCCATTCGTCGGCAAAAATTACCTCCTGCGGCGAACGTACGTTATAAATGACCTGCACATCGACAGCCGGACGGTACTTTGCCAGCCAGCGACGCATCGACATTATCGGTGTCACGCCACAACCCGCAGCCAGCAGCAATAGCTTGTCCTGCGCTTCGTTGTCGCAGGTAAAGTGCCCCTGAGCATCTGAGAGCCACAGATAATCACCGCGTTTGACTTCACCGGTAAGCCATTGCGAGCCAGCACCGCCTGCAATGCGACGCACGGTGAGGGTGATGTATTCACTGACACCGGGTGTGGAGGAGAGGGTATAGGCACGCAGGGTGGTCGCGCTGTTGGCGATACTGACTAACGCATATTGCCCGGCACGATAAGGATAATAATCGTGACACAACAGCGACAGCGTCCAGACATCCGGTGTTTCCTGGTGGATGTGATGCACCTGCATACGCCACGGGCATTGCGGAGTTGGCATGGTCATGTTGATCTCCTCAGGCGCTCAGTAACTGCTGCATATCCTGCGCAACGGTGGTGACCTGACGCAGACCAAATTTCTCGTTCAACACGGCCAGCAGGTCTGGTGTCAGGAAGGCAGGGGCCGTCGGGCCAGTGACGATATTGGTGACGCCCAGCGATAACAACGTCAGCAAAATGACAATCGCCTTCTGTTCGAACCATGACAGCACCAGCGACAGCGGCAGATCGTTGACGCCACAACCGAGTTTTTCCGCCAGCGTCACTGCCAGAATGATCGCTGAGTAGGCATCGTTGCATTGGCCGGCATCGATCAATCTGGGCAGCCCTTCAATGTCGCCAAAATCGAGTTTGTTGAAGCGATATTTGCCACATGCCAGCGTCAGAATCAGGCAGTCGTGCGGCACCTGGGTGGCGAAATCGGTGAAGTAGCTCCGTTCGCTACGCGAACCGTCACAGCCACCTACCAGGAATACATGGCGCAATTTCTCCCGGCTGACCAGGTCGATCAAGGTATCCGCCGCCCCGGTTAAGGTCTGACGACCGAAGCCGACAGTGATCAAATGTTCAATCTCGCTATACGGGAAGCCATTGAGTTGTTGTGCCTGCTGGATCACGGCGGTGAAATCATCCCCTTCCAGATGCTTCACGCCTGGCCAGCCGACGATGCTACGTGTCCAGATACGCGCGTCATAGGCACCGACCATCGGGTCGATGATGCAGTTGGAGGTCATGACAATCGGGCCAGGGAAGCGGGCGAATTCCACCTGCTGGTTCTGCCAGCCACTGCCGTAGTTGCCGACCAGATGCTTAAATTTGCGCAGTTCCGGGTAGCCGTGCGCGGGCAACATTTCACCGTGGGTATAGACGTTAACGCCAGTGCCTTCGGTTTGTTGCAGCAGGTTGTATAAGTCTTTGAGATCGTGGCCGGAAATCAGGATACATTTGCCAGCGACGGCTTTGACGTTGACTTGCGTCGGCGTGGGATGACCATAGGTGTTGGTTTCGCCGCTATCGAGAATACGCATCACGCTGAAATTCATTTGGCCGATTTCCATCGCACAGGCCAGCAGGGCATCCATATCCGCAGGCCAGGTGCCCAGCCACGCCATGATGCGATGATAAGTGGCGTAAAGGGCGTTGTCATACTGACCCAGTACATGGGCGTGTTCCATATAGGCCGCCGCCCCTTTCAGGCCGTACAGGCACAGCAGACGCAGACCGAGAATATTGTCGCCAATCAGCGCCTTATCACGATTGGGCGCGAAACTGGCGGCTTGTTGCTGCAATGTGCCGAGATCGTCACTGACCAACTGTAAATCCGCCAGTGGATGGTCGAGAGATGCTCGCGGGTCAATCGCCAGGCAGGCCGCCTTCAGGGCTTCACGTTTGGCGATGGCTTCACGCGCGTAGCCGACAATACGCAGGGAGTCGAAGTTAACGTTAGTCAGGGTAGAGAAAAAGGCGCGCGGGGCGAAATGGTCGATGTCGTGATCGATCAGGTCATAGGTACGGGCTTTGTCGGCCCAGGCAGACAGTCCCTGCAATGTGGCGATCAGCAGATCCTGTAAATCGGAGGTTTCGGCGGTTTTGCCACACATACCTTGCGCATACGAACAGCCGTTGGCTGCCGGGGTTCGAATGGTTTGCTCACATTGCACACAGAACATAATCATAGCCCTTTATAAGTTGTATTTTAAATGCAACTTTAGGCTAATCCTGATGATGAAAACCAACCAGAAGAATTTCGCGTGATTTGCAGGGGAATTGATTTGGCGCAATTTTGCCAGTCATGTTGCCGCGAACGAGGTGGCTTCCCTGCCACCCAAACAGGTTATTGCAGGTTGTCTTTCACTTTCTGAACCGCCGTGGCATCAACCGGTGCTGCGGCGTTACCCCAACTGTTGCGGATATACGTCACCACCGCGGCAATCTGGTCGTTACCCAACACACCAGCAAAAGAGGGCATAGCGGGTGCAGTCGGGCGGATGTCGGTGTTTACACCACGACTGCCCGCTGCGACCACGCGAATCAACGACGTTGCATCCGACTGGTTAAGCAAAGGGTTATCTTTCAATTGCGGGAAGATATTTTGCTCGCCGCGTCCACCCGGGCTATGGCAGGCCGAACATTTGGACGCATAAATCTGCGCACCAAGTTGCATGCGCTCATCACTGGCTGGCAAGGGTTGCGGGACTTTTTCGCTTTGTTTATCTCCACCTTTCAGATAGGTTGCGACGGCCTGAAGATCGTCATCACGCCAATGTTGTGTTGAATGACTGACCGCATCGGCCATCGGTCCTGAGGCGATGTCGAAGCGGTTGACGCCGGTACGCAAGTAGCTGACGATGTCTTCCGTTGTCCATTTCCCTAGCCCGCTATGGTCGCTGTTGGTCAGGTTGGGGGCATACCAGCCTTCAACCACTTCGCCAGTGAGAAACTGGCCGCCTTTATCGCCACCAAGCAGATTTTTGGGGGTGTGGCAGGTGCCGCAGTGGCCTGGGCCTTCAACCAAATACGCCCCGCGATTCCATTGTGCTGATTTGTCGGGATGGGGTTGGAATTCTCCTTTGTCGAAATTAATCCAGTTCCACACCATCAGGCTGCTGCGGATATTGAAGGGGAACGGCAGTTGATTGGTCTCTACCTCATGGTGAATCGGCTGCAATGTTTGCATCCAGGCCCAAAGGTCGCGCAGATCCGCATCGGACATTTTGGTGTAAGCCGTAAACGGCATCGCACCATACAGCCGTTTGCCTCCGTGACCGATGCCTGCCGTCATGGCGCGTTTAAAGTCGTCATAGTTCCAGTTGCCAATACCGGTTGCGGGGTCCGGCGTGATGTTGGCTCCCACCAGGGTGCCAAAAGGCGTCTGGAGTTTTACACCACCGGCGAAAGGCTGTGTGGCATCGGTGGTGTGGCACGCCGTGCAATCGCCGAGTGTAGCGATGTAGCTGCCACGACTGATTTGATCATATTCCGGTTGTGCCTGCGCAACGAAGCTGGCCGTAGCCAGTAACGCCGCGAGTGAGAGAGACGTGAGCGTTTTCATGCGGTGATCATCTCCCCGGGACGTTTGAGATAGTAATGACGAATGGCGTGAGCCGCTTTAAATGCCAGCGCACCGACAGTACCGGTTGGGTTATAGCCAGGGTTTTGCGGGAAGGCCGATGCACCGACGACAAACAAATTAGGCACATCCCAGACCTGCAAATGTTTGTTCACCGAACTGGTACTGGGATCGGCTCCCATAATGAAACCGCCCACCACATGGGATGATTGGTAGGGAACGCTGTTCCAGTGGCCGGACATCGGTTTGGCGACGATTTGGCGCGGATTCATTGATTGCGCAATTTCTGCCACCTTACCGGTGCAGTATTGCGCCATCTTCAGATCATTCTCCGCGAAGTCAAAGGTGATACGCAGGAGTGGACGCCCGTGGGGATCGCTGTAATTGGGGTCGAGCGACAGATAGTTGGTACGCGTGGTGTAACTGCTCGCCTCACATCCGATCGACATGGTGCTGAGGTAGTTATCTTTGACCGCACGCTTCCACTGGGAACCCCATTTTGGTGTATTCGGCGGCACTGGCCGGTAACCAATCGGCGCAGAACCGATGGGCGTGACGCGAATACTGCCTCCGCCGAGAAAGCCAAGGCCGCTATGGTCGAAGTTGTCGTTGTTGAACTCGTCAATCCCCATGCCGACGGCACCTGCGCCGATAAAGGGGTTGAAGTTTTTGTTGTCGAAAAACAACGTTACGCCATTTGCGGTCTGATAAGCGTAATTGCGGCCAGTGGTGCCGCGATTTGTGACGGGATCGTAGGCTTCGCCAATCTTTGACAGCAACATCAGGCGCACGTTTTCAAACGTGAACGCGGCGACAATCACCAGGTCGGCGGGTTGTTCCCACTTATCACCAGAGGAGTCGATATAGGTCACGCCGGTGGCTTTCTTACCGGATGAATCGGTCAGCACCTCCAGCACCTCGCAGTTGGTGTAAGCGGTGAAATTTTCCTTACGCATCAACGCCGGAAGTACCGTGGTAATGGCACTGGCTTTGGAATAGTTGGCGCAACCGTAGTTGGTGCAGAAACCGCAGAAAGTACAGGGACCCATCGTCACGCCGTAAGGATTGGTATAGGCCTCTGACACCAACGATGAGGGAACCGGAAAAGGCTGATATCCCATATTCTTTGCGGCTTCGGCAAACAGCGTGGGGCCGTAAGGCTGACGCAGTGGCGGCGTGGGGTAATCACCGGAACGCATACCTTCAAACGGGTTACCGCCAGCACGTTTTTCACCATTGAGGTTGGCGGCATAGCCCGATGTACCGGCCACCCGCTCAAACTGCATATAATGCGGCTCCATCTCCTCCCAGGTTGTCCCCCAGTCCTGGAGTACCAGTTCATCGGGGATGGCATTTGCGCCATACCGTTCGGTCAGATGACTTTTGAGGCGAAATTCCTCCGGCTGGAAACGGAAGGTGATGCCTGCCCAATGGTTGCCTGCGCCACCCGTGCCGTTACCGGGGTGGAATGATCCCCATGTGCGCATCGGCAGTGCGGTCTGTGATGGATTGTTACGCATGGTGCAGGTATTTTGCCGGGTGCGCAGCATCAGTTCTTCGCGCATCACATAGCGCAGTTCGTCGGTCACGGTGGCGACATTGAAGTCACGCGCGGTATCGCGCCAGGGGCCACGTTCAATGCCGATCACCTCGAGGCCTTCATCGGCCAGTTCTTTCGCAATGATCGACCCAGCCCAGCCGAGGCCAATGACCACGACATCCGTTTTTGGTAATTTTTTCATGCTGTTATCCCCTGGCTTTCCATTGCATCATGCTGATGGGTTCTAATCCCAGATTCTCGTTATGGCGATCGATATAGTCGCGATAGTCGTAACGCGCGCCAGGGAATCCCAGCATCTTCCACGAAACCATGTCTTTGTTGCCGCCATAAATCGGATCGGCAAAAAAGCCTTCCATGGTGTTAGTCAGCACATCGTTAAACAGGGATTGCGCATCGTAGCCGTCGAAATGCACCTTGCCTGCCTCCATTGCCTGCAACAAATGGTCCTGCTGCTCCGGTTGAAGGTCGGCGAAGTTCTTTTGTGCGCTCTGTTGCACGTAGCGGTTGAGCGCTGCGATGCCCTGGCGATAACGCTGCTGTGGTATCAGCGGAGACTGGTCACCTTGTTGCGGTGTGCCCTGGTGAAATGGGCCTTGCATGTACAGCCGTTCAAATGTCCCGTAAAAACCGTGCAGTTGGCGATCAATAAACACGGCACAACCGGCTTCTTTGCCACCGATACTGAGTTCATCGGCAGGGATCAGACGGTCAACGATCGCTTCCAGGGTTTGCGCTTCTTCAGGGGTAAAGAACAGCCAGCCTTGTTGATCGAATGATTCGGGAGGATTGTCAGAAAAGGGCGTCCAGCCCGGTGTACCTTTGAGAGACACGGCATCAGCCGCTTGTGTCACCGTGGCAGCGACACCCAACGTTGTCCACGTCAACACCTGCCGTCGTGTCACCCCCGGCAGTGTTTTGGCTCTTTTTTTCATATTGCTTCCTAATTAAGTTGAACAAATTTGAAACAAAGGTTGTTTTTCAGGACATTGAAACAAGCAGTCAATTTTTATGTTGCGACTTTGTATCATTAACATTTTACAATTGTTAAATGTAAGGCCTTTCGGCAAAAGCGGGCTTTAGCAGGGGAAAAAATGCATTTTTTGTCAAAAAATGAGGGGAAAAGATAAGGGTTAGTAATAGATAAACATGGCAGCTAACAAATTGTTACTTCGTTGGCTGCCTGAAAGCAGAGGGATTAAACCGTTAACTGATTACAACGCGTCATAGTTCCTCAAGCGGTAATTAAGCATCGAAATGCCCCAACACACGACAAACAACCCAACCACCACAAAGCCCGCATTACCCAGGTTGTCACTCAGTTTGCCAATCCACGGCCAGATACCACCCTGCAATCCGAGTTTGTCGATCAATAGCCCCAGAGCCTCCACGCCACCGATACACAGCGCCACCACCACCGACGTGCCGGTAATGGTCATGTTGTAATACAGTTTGCGCTGCGGTTTATTAAACGCCCAACCATAGGCATTGAGCATCACCAGGTTATCGAGGGTATCCACCAGCATCATGGCGCTGGCAAACATCACCGGAAAGATAAGAATCGACCACATTGAGATGCCGTAAGAGGCGGTAGCGGCCGAAAGACCCAGCACGCCGATTTCTGTGGCGGTATCGAAGCCTAAGCCAAATAGAAAACCGACCAGGTACATATGCCAGCTTTTATTCACCAGCTTAAAGGTGGTGTTGAATAAGCGGCTCATCAGGCCACCCCCGCTGCTTTCCAGCGCGTCGGCGGTAAGCGGCTCGCCGCGTTTCCACTGGCGGAAGTTACGCCAGACACTGCGCAGAATCACCAGATTAACCAGCCCCATCGCCAGCAGGAAACAGGCCGACACTGCGGTGCCGATCACGCCTCCCACCTCATGGAACCAGGCCATATTTTTCTGGAAAGCGGCGGCAGTGGCGGCGATGGCAATCGATGCCAGAATAACGATGGTTGAGTGACCCAGGGAAAACCAGGCGCCAATAGTTGTCGGACGTTTTCCCTGCTGCATCATTTTACGCGTGACAATATCGATGGCAGCGATATGGTCGGCATCAACCGCATGGCGCAGTCCATAACACCATGCCAGCAGGCAGGTTGCCATCAATGCGGTGCTTTGCTGGAACACCACCAATGCCCAAATCCAGGCGGCAAAATTCGCGGCCACCAGCGCGCCCAATAAAGCGCCAGCGCGCGGGGTTTCACGAAGAACACGCAACAACATCATTTTTTCCTTGTGTATGAGGTATAAGACGCGCGGCGGCAATCAATGCCTGGCCGAGTGAAAGCGCACCGTCGCCCGCAGGCAACTGTGTCGGAAACAGAATCTCCAGATCAGAAAGCCACCAGCGCAGGCGTTCACGTAACAGACGGTTATGCATCACCCCGCCACAGCAAACGAGGGTGGAAATGCCCAGGTGACTGGCATGCTGACGAACCAGCTCGGCCAGCCCCTGAGCCAGGGCATCATGAAATGCCCACGCACGCGCCGGGGCGCTGGCCTGCCATCCCAGCCATTGCTGCCAGAAGGTAGCCATATCGGGACATCCCTGCACCAGCGGCAACGTCACGGAATGCGGGCAAGGACCGTGGTCGAGGGCCATTGTCTCCAGCAGGCAGGCGGCTTCGCCTTCATAACTTTGCTGGAGGGGCGCGCAGCCCAGGGCGGCTGCCACGGCATCAAACAGGCGACCACAGGAGGAGGCGAGCGGGGCATTGACCCCGCGGGTGATAGCCCGCGCCAACGGCTGCCAGGGCTGGGCACGAACCACCGCCGTTTCCGCATAGTGTTGCCAGTGCGGCACAAAGGCTTCGCATTGTGCCAGCAAATTACGCCAGGGCTGCCGCGCTGCCAGATCGCCACCCGGAAGCGCCACGGGTGGCAGACCGCCGAGGTGCGTACATTCCCGGTAGTCCACCCGCAGGCATTCACCCCCCCAGAGCTGACCGTCAGCGCCATAGCCAATACCATCAAGGGCCAGCGCCAGCACCTTGCCACCCTCCAGCGGCCAGTGATGTTCGGCCAGGCAGGCGGCAGCGTGAGCGTGATGATGCAATATTTCTGAGAGCGGCAGCGCCATCTCACGCCCCAGTTGTGCGCTACGCCAGGCCGGATGCGCATCAACCGCAATCTGCTGTGGCGTAAAGTGGTAGATCTCGCACATCAGCTGCAATGCCTGACGCCACTGGGTTTCGACGCCGCTTTGCGCTAAATCGCCAAAGTACTGACTGAGCACCGCCTGGTCGTCACGCACCAGACAGAAGGTATTTTTCAGATCGCCGCCGAGTGCCAGTATCGGTGGCAGTTGGTTGAAACCGGGCGGTAGCGGCAGGGCATCGGGCACAAACCCACGCGAGCGCCGTAACATTTCACCGCTGGCGCGCATCACAGAATCATCCATGCGTTGCAGGATCGGGCGATTATGCAGCAGCCATCCATCGGCAATCCCCGCCAGCTCCGCCAGCGCGCGATCATTCTCTATTGCAGGGGGCAAACCGTTCAGATTGCCGGATGTCATCACCAGTGGGCCGCCAAAATCCGCCATCAACAGATGCTGGAGAGGATTGGCCGCCAGCATCACACCGGTTTCATTCAGACCTGGCGCAATCCCGGCGCTTAACCCGCTTAACAGGTGACGGTCGACCAGCACAATCGGCGCGGCTGGTGAGGTGAGGAACGCGGTGGCCGAATCCGGTAAGCCCAGCGTATCCGGTATCATCACAGCAAAAGGTTTTGCTGGCCGCTGCTTACGCTGCCGCAGGCGCTGCACCGCCAGCGGGTTGCGGGCATCCACCGCCAGATGAAACCCACCCAGTCCTTTAATGGCGACAATCCCGCCTTTTTTCAGCAGCGTCACGGCCTGTTGCAGTGCCGAATCTCCCTTACACCGTTGCCCGTTGTGGTGCCAGATTATCTGCGGGCCGCAATCCGTGCAGGCCAGCGGTTGAGCATGAAAACGGCGGTCTAGCGGGTTGCGGTACTCCCGTTCACAGGCCGGGCACAGGGGAAACGCGGCCATTACCGTGGCGGGACGATCGTAAGGTATGGCGTGGATAATGGTGTAGCGTGGACCGCAGTGGGTACAGTTAATAAAGGGGTAGCGGTAACGTCGGTCCGTGGGATCATGCAGTTCGCGCAGACAGGCGGGACACGTTGCGGCATCGGGGACGATTTGCGTGGTCATGGCACCCTCGTCACTGTGACGAATGGTGAAACTCTCCGGCAGGCTTATCCAGCACATTGTCTGTTGTTCAATGCTATCAATCCGCGCCAGCGGCGGGCAGTGCTGATGCAGCGCCGCCAGTAACGTTGTTGCCGGGCTGGTCAGACGCACCAACACGCCCGCGCCGTCGTTGCAGACGTCGCCTTTGAGCTGGAGTTGTTGTGCCAGTTGCCAGACCCAGGGGCGAAAACCGACGCCCTGGACCTTGCCGCGAATACGTAATGCGATACCGTTGTTATTCATAGGAATTTATACCGTCGCGGCGCAATCTATTGCGCGATAATGGAAAAACCCGCGCGATAAATCGCGCCGCTACGAAGCCCTTGTTACGCTTCTGCCGCTTCGCGCAGGCGCGCTTTCATCTGGTTATAGGTGGTCTGCGCATAGAGTTCAGCCCACGCCTGATCCTCAATCGCGCTGACGTTGACCGCGCAATATTTGGTTTCCGGTGTTTTGGAAATCGGATCAAGATTGTCCTGAGTCAGCTCATTACAGGCACCAATCCACCATTGATAAGTCATATACACCGAACCCTTGTTGATGCGTTCATTGACGTCGGCGCGGCTGATCACTTTGCCGCGTCGTGAGCTGACCCACACCAGTTGCTGGTCTTTTATCCCCAATGCTTCGGCATCCAGCGGGTTGATTTGCATATAACCGGGTTCGTCGGCGAGGGTTTGCAGCGCCGCGCAGTTACCGGTCATGGATCGACAGGAGTAGTGCCCTACTTCACGCACGGTGCAAAGCACCAACGGGTAGTCTTTATCCGGCACTTCCGCCGGGGCGCGCCACTCAGCGGCGAACAACTGCCCCTTACCGGTTGGGGTATCAAACTTATTCCCTTTGTAGAGATAAGGGGTGCCGGGATGGTCCAGCGTCGGGCAAGGCCACTGAACGTGTCCCATCTCGCCCATTTTTTCGTAGGTTACGCCATAGAACAGCGGGCACAGATCGCGCAGCTCATCCCAGATCTGCTGGTTATTGTCGTAATGCATCGGGTAGCCCATTTCTGTGGCAATCAGGCTGATGATTTCCCAGTCACGTTTGACGTTGTATTGCGGTTCGATGGCTTTCTCAAAGCGCTGGAAACCCCGGTCGGCACAGGTAAACACGCCGCCGTGTTCACCCCATGAGGTGGCGGGCAGCAGCACGTCGGCCACTTCGGCGGTTTTGGTCATAAAGATGTCCTGCACCACCACGAAGTCGAGCGCTTCAAAACCCTGACGCACCAGGCCTAAATCCGCCTCGGTCTGGAGCGGATCTTCCCCCATGATGTAGTAAGCCTTCATCTCGCCTTCCAGCGCCAGATGCGGCACTTCTGTGATGCGCACGCCAACTTTGTCGTCCATCACTGCCGGATCAATGCCCCATGCGCTGGCGAACTTCGCTCGCACCGCCGGATCAACCACGTCCTGGTAGCCGGGAAACTGGTTGGGGATGACGCCCATATCGCAGGCACCCTGCACGTTGTTCTGACCGCGCACCGGCCCGACGCCGACATGTTCGCGGCCCAGATTACCGGTCAGCAGCGCCAGGCTGGACAAGCCTTTCACCACATCCACCGCCTGACCAAACTGCGTCACCCCCATGCCCCACATAATGGTGGCGGAAGGTGCTGCGGCGTAGGTGCGCATTGCCTGGCGAATCTGCTGGGCCGGGATACCGGTCAAATGCTCGACATCTTCCGGGGCGTAACCTTTAACGGTCTCGCGATAGGCATCCAGCCCCTCGGTGTATTTAGCGACATACTCCTTGTCGTAAAGTTGCTCATCCAGCAATACGTAACCAAAGGCGTTAACCAGCGCCATATTGCAGCCGTTTTTGATTTGCAAATGTTGATCGGCAATACGAGCGGTTTCGATGCGGCGTGGGTCGCAGACGATGATCTTCGCGCCATTACTTTTGGCTTTGATCACGCGGCGCGCCACGATGGGGTGAGAGTCGGCACAGTTATAGCCCACTACCAGCAGGCATTTGGAGTTTTCGATATCACCGATGGAGTTGCTCATCGCGCCGTTCCCCAGCGTCACCTGTAGCCCGGCGACGGAGGGACCGTGGCACACGCGTGCGCAGCAATCGACGTTATTGGTGTTCAGCACGCCACGGGCGAATTTTTGCATCACATAGTTGGTTTCGTTACCGGTGCCGCGTGAGGAACCGGTGGTCATAATGGCGCGTGGCCCGAACTGCTGCTTAATCTCGCCAAGGCGTTTGGCCGTGTAGCGGATAGCTTCCTCCCAACTAACGGGCTGGAGTTTGCCCCCTTTCTGATAACGGATCATCGGCTGCGTCAGACGTGGCGTGAGCAGTTTGGTGTCGTTGAGGAAGTCCCAGCCATAGTAGCCTTTCAGACACAATTCGTTCTGGTTGGTCACACCATCGGCCGCTTCGGCACGCAGAATTCTGTTGTTCTCGACGACCAGTTTCAGTTTGCAGCCTGCACCGCAATAGGGGCAGACGGTAGTCACTTTTTTCATCTATAGCCAACCTGTAAGAAGTTGAAAAGCCAGGATTAAAACGACAGCGATGAGGGGGCATCTAACGCGGCGCGGCGGCGTTTTTCTGCGCTCATCTGTTCGAGTTTGTTGCGATCGACGCACATGATGGCGTTGGTCGGACAGGCGTCGATGCACGCCGGACCTGATTCACGCTGGTGGCAGAGGTCACATTTGTTAGCCTCGGCTTTTTCCGCCATGACGTTCAGTCCGGCACCGCTGTTGCGAATCACCGGGCGAACCACCACCTCCATCGCACCGTAAGGACAGGCGACGACACAGGTTTTGCAGCCAATGCAGCGTTCCTGCATCACATGGACAAAACCTTTATCACGGCTGATTGCGCCGTTCGGGCAGACGTTGGCGCAAGGGGCATCTTCACACTGGCGGCACATGGTGGCCGTAGAGACATTCACGCCTTTGATGACATGAATGCGGGGCAGGAAGGTCTGCGGGGTGAGCGCCGAGCAATCCTGGTTTTCCTGATGGGACACGACACAGGCTACCTCACACGTACGGCAGCCGATACACTTGCTTGAATCAGCAATGATGAAGCGGTTCATCATAAACTCCTGCATTGAACTTGTTATTGTCAGGGAGCTATACACAAACCGTGCCAGTTTTTTAGTTGTTTAATAACAATGAGTTGCTTGTCGGCCTTGTTGGCATTGACACTTTTGACGATGACATCTGTCGGCACATGTCGTAGCGGTGCGATTTATCGCGCCGCTACGGTTGTGTGCCATCACGCTTCGCTGGTGAGCGCTGCAAACCCTCCGTCACCCACCCAGTCGTCAAGATGTCGATAGACCTGGTCTACCGCGTTCTTCACCGCCTCGGTCATGGGATAGCAAAAGCCCACCAGATCAGGCTGAATGCCGAGAAACACCACCTGACCGACATCGTCTTTAAGCTGATCAATCAGGTAATTGAGCGGCATATTGTGGGTGGTCATCAGCAACATGTCGGCGATGTCATCCGGGTCGATAACGCGGATTTCACCGGGGGACAGCAACATGTCGGTGGCATCAACAATCAGCAGCAAATCGGGCCGTTGTTCGCGAATGGCGACCACATCGTTTTCCGGCGCGCTGCCGCCGTCGATCACCAGCCAGTCGCCACAGGGGGCGGCGCGACATTTCTCCGCCAGCAACGGGCCTGCGCCATCATCACCCATCATGCTGTTGCCGACACACAATAAAACCTTAGTCATCACGCCTCCTGACCATCAGATAGATAGCCGGTTCCTGTTGAATGGCCTGGAGCATCGCCAACAGTGCCTGGCTCCATTGCTGTTGCTGCGGCGTCTGACACGCTCTGGCGGTATCAAATGCCTGTGCCAGCATCACCACATGGCTGTGGTCGATCACAATTTCCCCGTAGCGCGGCACGCCGGCCATCTTACGGCTGGCCTGGCTTGCCGCCGGAAGCGTGGCAATCCACGCCAGATAAGCCGCCCAGGGACATACCAGGCTCTCTTCCAGGCAATCAATCACGCCAAGGTGATGACCAATGGCCAGGCTGTAGTACATCACCTGTTGTGCTTCTGCCGGCGTTGCGTCATTTTCATCGACAAATTTGCGGCTAAGTTGGCAAAACACCACGGACTCACTCATTACACGCGCTCCATCTGCACCAGATTTTCCAGATGCGTAACAATCTCCGTCAGACGTGGATCGTTCTCTTCCGCCAGCCATTGCTGCACTGCGCCATCGCCGTCGGTCAGTTTGTGCATGAAGTTGTCGGCAATTTGTCGTCCATAGCGATAACCCGCCAGACGGCGCGCCGCGCGATCAATGCGAACGCGCAGCGGCTGTACCATCGCCGTATGCAGGATGCGTGCGGGTTGCAAATCCTGTTCGCTTGCCGGACGGGCATGGATTTTTTGCTCCAGCAGACCCAACGCCATGGCGAAGCCGTACAGGGTGGCGGCGGGTGTGGGTGGGCAGCCTGGGATATACACGTCTACCGGCACGATTTTGTCCGTCCCGCCCCAGACGCAGTAGAGATCATGGAAAATACCGCCGCTATTGCCACAGGCCCCGTAGGAGATACAAATTTTCGGGTCCGGGGCGGATTCCCAGGCACGTAACGCTGGTGAGCGCATGGCGCGGGTGACCGCGCCGGTGAACAGCAAAATATCAGCATGGCGCGGTGAGGGGACCACTTTGATTCCGAAGCGTTCGGCGTCAAAAAGCGGGGTAAGTGCGGCGAAAATCTCAATTTCACAGCCGTTGCAACCGCCACAGTCAACGCGATAAACGTAGGCTGATCGTTTGATTTTTTTCAGCAATGAAGCCTTCATGCTGGCAATCGACTCTTCCACCGAGAGCGGCAGTGGCAGGCCGTTATGGTCGCGTGGACCTGATACGTTACTCATCCGTTGGCTCCTCGTAACTGACGGTGAAACACGGCGCTGCCGGATGAGGCCAGGCTGTGCTGACGTTTACATGCCGGGCAGGTTTCGAACGCCGACCGCCGGTTTTCCGCCCCCTGGTCGCCGTTATGGCGCAACAAGGCAATGGCATAGTCGATCTCCTTTTGTACCGCGAAGGGATGACCACATTCCCGGCAATAGCACAGCGGAAAAAGCGCCTGTTGCAGCAAATCGGCTTTGTTCCACACCGCCAGTTCGAACTGCTGCGACAGGGTAATTGCGGCGGTTGGACACACCTCTTCACAGCGGGCGCAGAAAATGCAGCGCCCGAGGTTAAAGCTCCACGCCAGTTGCCCGGCTTCGAGATCGGTTGCCACGCTTAACGCATTGGAAGGACATGCATTAACGCAGGCAGCACAACCGATGCACTGCTGCGGATTGTGCTCGGGTTTACCGCGGAAGTTGTCATCCACGTCGATGGGTCGCAAGGGATAAGATTCGGTCGCGATACCGCCTTTGAGCGCGTTTTTAATAAAACTAAACATGATGACTCCCGACTATTTCAGCGGTGAATGGGTGCGCTCAATGCTGTAGCGCTCCAGCTCTTTGTACGGCACCACCTGGCTTTTCTTTTTGCGTACATCCACCACCGTCATGCGATCGGTGCAGGAGTAGCAGGGGTCGAGACTGCCGATGATCAATGGCGCATCGGACACCGTATTGCCGCGCAACATATAGCGCAGCGTCGGCCAGTTGGCGTAGGTCGCCGCACGGCAGCGCCAGCGGAACAGCTTCTGGTTGTCGCCGGTCATGCTCCAGTGGATATCGTCACCGCGCGGCGCTTCGCAGAAACCGAGAGCAAAACGCTGCGGGATGTAGGTAAACCCTTCCACCATCAGGGGGCCGCCAGGCAGGTTATCAAGGCCGAAATCAATCAGATTCAGCGCGGTGAACACTTCATTGATGCGCACTTTAAGCCGCGAAAGCACGTCACAACCGGCAAGGGTATGTACCTCCAGCGGCAGCAGGCCGTAACCGGCAAACGGGTGGTCGGAACGGGTGTCGCGAGCGTGGCCGCTGGCGCGCACCATCGGACCGACGTTACTGAAATCGCGTGCGATACCCGGATCAAGACGGCCAATGCCCACGGTGCGCGATTCAATATTGGGCGTGCTGAGCAGAATGTCGGTCAGGGTATAGACCTCGCGGCGCATCTGCTGCGCCAGTTGGCGCGTCTGTATCATGTCGTCTTTCATCAGGTCACGACGAATTCCGCCGATCAGGTTCAACCCGTAAGTTTTACGTGCGCCGGTCAGGATCTCCGCCATCTTCATCGACAACTCACGCACGCGGAAAAATTGCATAAACCCGGAGTCAAAACCCACAAAGTGGCAGGCCAGACCGAGGTTCAGCAGATGGCTGTGCAGACGCTCCACTTCGAGCAAAATCGAGCGGATCATCTGCGCGCGCGCGGGCACCACAATCCCCATCGCATTCTCCACCGAAGAGGTGTAGGCGGTGCTGTGGGCAAAGCCACAGATGCCGCACACGCGATCGGAGAGGAAGGTGACTTCGTTGTATCCCATGCGGGTTTCTGCCAGTTTCTCCATGCCGCGATGGACGTAGAACAGGCGATAATCGGCATCGATAATATTCTCACCGTCGACAAACAGGCGGAAATGGCCAGGCTCATCGGAGGTGACATGCAGCGGTCCGATGGGCACCACATTGTTCTTGCTGCTACCCAGTTCATTAATAAATTCGTAGGTTTCGCTATCGCTGGTAGGGGCCGGACGTTGGCGATAATCCATGCTGTCTTTACGCAATGGGTAGAGTTCATCGGGCCAGTCGTCCGGTAGCACCAGACGACGTTCGTCCGGCAGCCCAATTGGTTGCAAGCCATACATATCGCGGACTTCGCGTTCACCCCAGACGGCAGCAGGGACGCGTGGCGTCACCGATGGAAACTCTGGTCGATGGGCGTCTACCGCCACCCGGACGGTGATCCAGCATTTGGTGCCGCTCTCCATCGACAGTACGTAGTAAACCGCATAGCTGCCGCAGAGTTGGCGTTCATCATTGCCGAATAGCACCGATAACCAGCCTCCCTGCTGGTAATACAGCCATTCGACAATTTCCGGCAGCATGTTGAGTTTGACGGTAATGGTGATTTGATCTTTGGTCTGCCAGCTCTCCTCCAGCACCGCGTGGGGGAACTTGAGGTGCAGTGCAGCAAGGTAGTGTTGACCGATTTTCTCTTCAGACATGAAATAAGTTCTCTGCAATTACGCCGCCAGCAAGGAGACGAAGGCTAAAAAGGCCAGACCAAAACCGGCCCACGTAATACGTGACGTTTCGAGCATCCGCAGGCGTGCCATGCTGTTTTCAAACAGCGCGATCAGCAGGGCAGCGGCAATCAGTTTGACGATGGCCAGTACCACGGCGAGTACCCCTCCACCCCAGCTAAAGGCGTGCATCTGCCCCCAGGGCAAAAACACCCCGACAAACATTTGCAGCACCACTAACTGTTTTAACGAAATGCCCCACTTCAGTACGGCAAAGCCTGCGCCGCTGTATTCGGAAAGTGGCCCCTCCTGCAACTCCTGCTCGGCTTCCGCCAGGTCAAACGGCAGTTTCCCCATCTCGATAAACGTGGCGAAGGCGCAGGCGGCCAGCGCCAGCAACAGCGTCAGACTGTGGCTGAGCGGCCAGGCATGGACGGTCATGGCAATGTTGCTGATATGGGTACTGCCTGCCACCTGAGCCGCCACCCACAGGCCGAGCAGCAACATCGGCTCCACCAGCACGCCGAGCATCGTCTCGCGGCTGGCACCGATGCCGGTGAACGGACTGCCGGTGTCCAGGCCCGCAATGGCGAAAAAGAAGCGGGCGATGGCGAACAAATAAATCAAGGTGATTAGGTCGCCAACTGGCGGCAACGGCGAGGTGAGGGTAACCACCGGCAGCGCAGTAGCAATGGTCAACATCACGCCGACCATCACCAGCGGCATCAGGCGAAAAACCCAACCCGCAGCGGCGGGTGCCACGCTCTGGCGACCGAGTAACTTGAACAGATCCCGATACTCCTGCAACACGCCAGGACCACGCCGGTTATGCAAGCGCGCGCGGGCCATGCGCGAAATGCCGGAGAGCAAGGGCGCAGCCAGAAATAAGGCCAACGCCTGGGTAAGGGCAAAAAATAACGTCGTCATAGTGGTTCCTCAGGCGATGACCGCGACCAGCAAAATCGCCAGTTCAATAAATGCCAGACGCCGGAACGTGATGGCGATCCCGTCACCCCGCCAGCCAGGCACCCATCGCACCGGATTAAGGTGTTTGCGTAAGGCGAGGAGGGGCGCAAAGGCCGCTCTCACCGGTTGGGCAAAACCCGATGCGGTGATCACCATCGCTGCTTCGTGGTCGTAGCCACAAACCCATGCCGGGCCACGAGTGCGGTGCGGCAGGCGTTCGCCACGGAACAGCACCAGCAACAGCACAGGCAGCAGTGGCGTCATAATCAGCAGCAGGGCGATCAGCGGTTGCGATACCAGCGTCTGCGCGGTGTTGAGTGGGAGTGGGATGGCATGTTGCAGCAACGGCAGCAACCAGGGAGTCGCGACACCGGCAATCACGCAACCCAACGCCAGCAGAACGACGGTGATATTCATCAGGCCGGGCGGGTTGGTGGCCTGTTCGGCCTCCGGGCTGCGGGGTGCGCCGAGGAAGGTGACGCCATAGACCTTGGCCATACACATCACCGCCAGCGCGCCAGTGATCGCCAGTCCAACCGCCAGCAGCGGCCCAAGGACACGCGCAATAAAGGAAGCCTGGTTGCCTAACTGGAAGAATGACTGATAGATCACCCATTCACCGGCAAAGCCATTAAGCGGCGGCAAGGCGGCCATCGCCATCAAACCCACCAGCATCGCCAACGAAATCAGCGGCATACGCTTGCCAATCCCGCCCAGTTTCTCAATGTCGTGCTGACCAGTGCGGAACCACACCGCGCCAGCGCCGAGGAACAGCGTGGTTTTAAACAGGCTGTGATTAAACAGATGGTAGAGGCCACCGATCATCCCCAACGCCACCAGCGCCGGTTGGTGCAGCGCAATGCCGATAAAGCCGCAACCCACGCCCAGCAGGATAATGCCGATGTTTTCCAGCGAGTGATAAGCCAGCAGGCGGTTGATGTTGTGCTCCATCAGGGCGTACAGCCCGCCGGTAAAGGCGGTCACCATACCGAGCACCACCACCAGCACCCCCCACCACAGCGGCAACACGTCGGCGATCAGTGAAACGCTGATCATGCCGTACAACCCTACCTTCAGCACTACGGCGGAAAACAGCGCTGCGGCCGGAGCCGGGGCATTGGCATGCGCCTGGGGTACCCAGCCGTGCAGCGGAATAATGCCCGCCAGCAGACCAAAGCCGAGCAAACTTAACAGCAACACCAGCGGAGAGAGCGCCGCCCCCTGGAGCGCCAGGCGTAATCCGTCAAAACTCAGCGTGCCAAACTGCTGCCACAGCAACCAACAGGCAGCGACCAGCAGAAGCGTGCCAAGGCGACCCAGTGCAAACCAGAGTTGGCCGGACTTGCGACATCCGGTGAGGAAGTAGCCTGCCAGCGCGACAATTTCGGCCATCGCCACCAGGGTGGCGAGGTTAGCGGCGAGCAGAGCAACAGTCGCGGCGGCGAGGATCAGATTGACCAGCAAACCGTTGGCTTTAACCTGAGAATGCCGATGCCAGCTTACGTTAAACAGGCAGATAAACAGGCCGCAGAGTGACACTGTCACTAACCATATGCTGTTAAAGCTATTCAGTTGTAGCTGCCAACGCCACAGCGTCAGGATGGCGCTGAATCCGAGCAGGCCCTGGACGCTGGCTGCCAGCAGCAACGCACAACTTATCGCGCCACCGATACCGGCAACAACGCCACTGATGTGCCGGTTAAACGCGGAGATGCCCGCCAGTAACGCACTGAGCATCAGACCGGTCAGTGCCCAGTGGATCAGAAAAAAAACATTCATTTACGTGCCTCTGGCTGGCTGAACAGGCTTAAATCACCCAGCGCACCCGCCAGCGTAAGTTCACGCTTGCGTTTGCTGGTTTTGGCGATATCGGTGTTGTCGATCAGTTGCAGCGCTTTCGTCGGACAGGTGCGCACGCAGGCTGGACCCTGCTCATCGAAGCTGCACAGATCACATTTCACCGCGACAGCACGAATGCCAGGAACCCAGTCCAGCAGCGAACTAACGCGCAGGGGATCGGCAGGGGCGGCAGGCGCTTTGGGGCTGTTGACGTCTGCCGGGATGTGTAACGGGCGGCTGCCGGAAAATTCGATAGCCCCAAACGGGCAGGCTATGCCGCACAGTTTGCAGCTGACGCACAGGTTAGCGTTCAGCTGTACCGCGCCATCCACACGGTTAATGGCATTCACCGGGCAGACGCTGGCACAAGGGGCGTCTTCGCAGTGGCGGCACAACTGCGGGGCGGATTCGTCCCGGTTGCGCATCACCTTTAAACGCGGCATCGACTGTAAACCCTGTTGCCGGTGCGTCTCCGCGCAGGCCGCTTCACAGGTATGGCAACCAATGCATAATGTTGAATCAGCGATTACAAAACGGTTCACCAACGGATTCCTCTGGTGACTGTCGTCATTAATGACGAAATCATGCCGATAACCTGTCGCTTCGACAGTTTTCGACACCCTCAACCTCTTTACGCCACGGCGGCTTGTTGTAGCCGTTCCATCGACACCGGGGTGTTTTCATGGACCGCCAGATAGAGGCTGTCGTAAATCGGCTGAATCAGTTCCAGATAGTGGGTAAGTACTTTCTCGCGATCGCGATTGCTGAAGGCATTGTCGATGCAACCGTCATTGTCGATATTGGCATGACCAATCAATATCTTATCGCTGTCATCCGGCAGTGCGAGAAAGTACTCGATACGGTGATTGTTAAAGCCTTCGCCTGGCTGAATATGAATGACGAAGTGTTCAAATAAGAAGAAGCGCAAGTCATCCCCCGGTGTGCAGGCGATGGTGTGGTGCAGTTTGGCTTTTGACAGGGTTATCCCCTGAACTAAGGCGTTGCCGTATTGTTTCCACTGTGCCTGCAAGCGTTGATGCTTATCAGCGATGTAGGCTGCTTTGTCACTCAGTTCCCTAATATCCATTATTAAATCACTCTGTTTGTGCGGATATTCCCCTAAGGCACATTTCGTGCCATGTTTTTAACGTATTGAATTTTATGGTTAATCTATAAATCACCGTTGCAAAAAAACCGTCAGTGACATGTCATTTCGTCATCTTTGACATCGACACGCCGCCGCGCTGGCACCGTCTTTGCATTAGCAGCCCTCAGTGAACCCAGGAGGCAGCATGCACGAAATTACCCTCTGTCAACGCGCAGTCGAACTGATCGATAACCACGCACGACAACATGGCGCACGCCGTGTCACTGCGGTCTGGCTGGAGGTCGGGGCGTTTTCTTGCGTGGAGACCAGCGCGATGCAGTTCTGCTTTGAACTGACGTGCCGGGGCACCCTGGCTGAAGGGTGTGAACTTCATCTTCATCAGCAGGAGGCGGAGTGCTGGTGTCACGATTGCCAGCAGTACATCACGCTGCTTACGCAGCGCGTCAGACGGTGCCCGCAATGTGGCGGTCATCAACTGCGCATCGTGGCGGATGATGGCGTGCAAATTAAGCGGCTGGAAATCGATCAGGAGATCAATCATGTGTAGTACCTGTGGTTGCGGTGAAGGCAACCTGTATATCGAAGGCGATGAGCGTAACCCGCATTCGGCGTTTCGCAGCGCCCCGTTTGCCCCGGCACCACGTCGGGTGCCGCGGATTTCTGGCATAAACCTCAGTGAGCATGGCGATCTGCATTATGGGCACGGCGTGGCCGAAGCCCATGCACCGGGTATCAGCCAGCGTAAGATGCTGGAGCTGGAGCTTGATGTGCTGGATAAAAATAATCAGCTGGCGCAGGCGAATCGCGCCGCTTTTACTGCGCAGCGTCAACTGGTGCTGAACCTGGTGTCCAGCCCTGGCTCCGGTAAAACCACCCTGCTGACCGAAACCCTGAAACGGTTACAGGGCAAGGTGCCCTGCGCGGTGATCGAGGGAGATCAGCAGACGGTAAATGATGCCGCACGCATCCGCGCCACGGGCACACCAGCGATTCAGGTGAATACCGGCAAAGGTTGCCATCTGGATGCGCAAATGGTTCAGACGGCGATGCAGCGTCTGCCGCTGGCAGACAACGGGGTGCTGTTTATTGAAAACGTCGGCAACCTGGTGTGTCCGGCGAGTTTTGATTTGGGTGAACGCCACAAAGTTGCGCTGCTCTCGGTGACGGAAGGTGAGGATAAGCCACTAAAATATAAGTATATGTTTTCTGCGGCTTCGCTGATGTTGCTTAACAAAATTGACTTGTTGCCGTATCTGCAATTCGATGTCGACCGTTGTCTGGCCTATGCCCGCGAGGTCAACCCGGATATCCAGATCATGCTGGTTTCCGCCACCAGCGGCGCAGGCATGGAAGCGTGGATTAACTGGCTGGAGAGCGAGCGATGTGCATAGGCATTCCGGGCCAGATTGTTGAGCGCCAGGGTAATGACGCGAAAGTGGATGTGTGTGGCGTGCAGCGCGATGTCAATTTAACGCTGGTGGGTGATGCGGCGGTGGGCCAGTGGGTGTTGGTGCACGTTGGCTTTGCCATGAGCATCATTGATGAAGCGGAGGCGCGTGACACCCTCGATGCGCTGCAAAACATGTTCGACATGGAACCTGATGTCGGGGCCTTGCTGTACGGCGAGGAGCGTGGCTGATGCGTTATGTTGATGAATATCGCGATCCCACCCGCGTGATGCAGCTGATTGAAACCCTGAATAAGCGGGCGCCATTGCTGGATTACGATGCACAGCATCCGTTGCAGATTATGGAGGTGTGCGGGGGACATACCCACGCCATCTTCCGTTTTGGCCTCGATCAGTTGCTGCCTGATAACATCGATTTTATCCACGGTCCGGGCTGTCCGGTATGCGTGTTACCGATGGGGCGCATTGATAGCTGCATTGAAATTGCCCGCCATCCTGAAGTGATTTTCTGTACCTTCGGCGACGCCATACGCGTGCCGGGCAGACAGGGTTCGCTAATGCAGGCCAAAGCGCAGGGGGCGGATGTACGGGTGGTGTATTCACCGATGGATGCCCTGACGCTGGCGCGTCTGAATCCACACCGTAAGGTGGTGTTTTTCGCTCTCGGCTTTGAAACCACCATGCCCGCCACGGCCATTACGCTGCAACAGGCCAAAGCGCAACAGGTCACCAATTTCTTCTTCTTTTGCCAGCACATTACGCTTATCCCCACCCTGCGCAGCCTGCTGTCGCAGCCGGATAACCGCATCGACGCCTTCCTGGCACCGGGTCATGTCAGCATGGTGATCGGCACTGCCGCCTATGAGTTTATCCCCCGGCATTTCCGGCGGCCACTGGTGGTGGCGGGTTTCGAGCCGATGGATTTATTGCAGGGCGTGTTGATGTTGGTGGAGCAAAAAATCAAGCAGCAAAGCCGGGTGGAGAATCAATACAAACGTGTGGTGCCGGATGAGGGAAACCTGCTGGCGCAGCAAGCCATGCGCGAGGTTTTTTGCCTCCGAGGGGCGTCTGAATGGCGCGGATTGGGGGTGATTGCGGAATCCGGTGTTCAGTTGACGGAGGCGTATCAATCCTATGATGCGGAGGTCAGATTCCGGCCACAGCAGCAGCAGGTGAGTGACGACCCGCGCGCACGTTGTGGCGATGTGCTCACCGGGCGTTGTAAACCGCATCAATGTCCGATGTTCGGCAAGGGCTGCAATCCACAAAACGCCTTTGGTGCGCTGATGGTCTCCTCGGAAGGGGCCTGCGCGGCCTGGTATCAGTACAGAAGTCAGGAAGTGAATGATGAAATCAATTGAATTAGCACATGGCAGTGGCGGCAGAATGATGCAGCAACTGATCGCCGATCTGTTTCTCCAGGCTTTTGACAATCCCTGGCTGGCGGAGCAGGAAGATCAGGCGCGGTTGGGGTTAAGCGAGCTGACCGGTAAAGGGGATCGGCTGGCATTTTCCACCGACAGCTACGTTATCGATCCGCTTTTTTTCCCTGGCGGGGATATCGGCAAGTTGGCGGTGTGCGGCACGGTCAACGATATTGCCGTCAGTGGCGCGCAGCCGCGCTGGCTTTCCTGTGGTTTTATCCTTGAAGAGGGGCTGCCGTTAGTGACGCTGGAACGGGTGGTGACCAGCATGGCGCAGACGGCCAGAGACGCGGGGGTCAGCATCGTTACCGGCGACACCAAAGTGGTGCCGCGTGGCGCGGTCGATAAGCTATTCATCAATACCGCCGGTCTTGGCGCGATTCCTGCCGGATTAAGCTGGGGCGCAGCACAGATTGACGTTGGCGATGTGTTGATCGTCAGTGGCACCCTGGGTGACCACGGAGCCACGATCCTCAATTTGCGTGAACAGCTGGGGCTGGATGGGGATTTGGCAAGTGATTGCGCGCCACTGTGCACGTTGATTGCGCCGTTGGTCGGCATCAGCGGCGTGAAGGCGTTACGTGATGCCACGCGCGGTGGCGTCAATGCGGTACTGCATGAGTTCGCCGCTGCCAGCCACTGCGGGATGGAAATCCACGAAAGTCAGCTACCGCTCTCCCCGGCGGTGCGAGGTGTTTGCGAATTGTTAGGTCTGGATGCGCTGAATTTTGCCAATGAAGGAAAACTGCTGATAGCAGCTTCAGCCGAAGCGGCACCGGCAGTCGTCGCTGCATTGCAGCGCCATCCTTTGGGTGAGCGTGCCGCAATTATCGGCATCGTGACTGAAAAGCCCGGCGTCAGAATGAACGGACTTTATGGCGTCAGACGTACCCTGGAACTCCCGCATGCAGAACCCTTGCCACGAATTTGTTGATCTATGCCTGGTCTCCCCGAAAGAAAACCACATAAACTTTAATTCTCATCAATATTGGACGATGGACTCACCTCCATATTTAGCGGGAGGTCTTTCAATGGACGACATACATGGCATATACCCCGATGAGCGATATCGGGCAGCAGGGATTGTTTGATATCACCCAGACCCTGCTGCAACAGCCCGATTTTAGTGCGCTTGCTGATTGCCTGACCCGTTTGGTTAAACAAGGGGCATTGGCGGACCGCGTGAATGTGTTGCTTTATCATCCGCAACACCGGCAAGTCAGTTTTTATGGCAGAGATAAGACGCTCACGCCGGATCAGCAGAGCTTACTGGCGACGGGACCGATGCAACGCATCCTTTCCCGTCCTGAAGCGCTGATTTGTCCCTGGCGTGAGTTTGAGGCGGCCTGGCCCCAAGTAGCTAGCCTGCCGCTTTATACACCTTTTGGGCGCTACTGCCTGCTACCGCTGGTTTCCAGTGGCGAGATCTACGGTGGCTGTGAGTTTATTCGCGACAGCAACAAGGGCTGGAGCGAGAAAGAGCTGGAACGTCTGCATACCCTGACGCAGGTGGTGGGGTTGTGCGCCCAGCAGATTCGCAGCACCCAGGATATCGATCACCATTGCCAGGTGCTGAGTCGTGAGCGGGATGACTTTCGCATTTTGGTGGCGGTGACCAATGCAGTGCTGTCGAAACTGGATCTTGACGAGGTGATGCAGGAAACCGCGCGTGAAATCCATCACCACTTTGCCATTGATTCCATCAGCATCGTGGTGCGCAGCAGCCGTAAAGCGTGGCTCACTATTTATTCCACCCATTTTGTCGATGAAGCGTCACCTATTCATGATCTGAGTGAAGTGCCTGAAGCGGGTACGCTCTCCGAACAGGTGTTTGCCAGTGGTGAAATGTTGTTGCTGAACCTTTACCCGCAGCAACAAGCGGCTTCCTACGAGCGCAGGTTGTTGGAGCTTTGGGATAATCAGGCTCAGACGTTGTGCCTGATGCCGCTGAAATTTGGTGACAATATGTTGGGGGTGATGAAGCTGGCGCAATGCGGTGAACGGGGCTTTAGCGCCGCCAACCTTGAGTTGTTGCATCAAATCGCTGAACGCATTGCGATTGCGCTCGATAATGCGCTGGCATGGCAGGAAATCAATCGACTAAAGGAGAGCCTGACGGATAAAGGTTCGTGGGCCACGGAGTCGATCAATGCCGGGAACCCTGATGTTGGTGAAATTATTGGCCGCAGCGAAGTGATGATGGATGTGCTGAAACAGGTCGAGATTGTGGCAGCCAGCGACAGCACGGTGTTGATCCTTGGCGAAACCGGCACCGGAAAGGAGTTGATTGCGCGCGCCATTCACAACCAAAGCCAACGCAATCGTCGGCGAATGGTAAAAATGAATTGCGCCGCGATGCCTGCCGGGCTGCTGGAAAGCGATTTGTTTGGTCACGAACGGGGGGCCTTTACCGGGGCCAATACCCAGCGAATTGGTCGCTTTGAACTGGCGGATAAAAGCTCGTTATTCCTTGATGAAGTGGGGGATATGCCGCTGGAGTTGCAGCCGAAACTGCTGCGCGTGTTACAGGAAAAGGAGTTTGAACGCCTTGGCAGCAACAAACTGCAAACGGTCGATGTGCGACTGATTGCGGCGACTAACCGTGACCTGAAGCAAATGGTGGCTGACCGTGAATTTCGTAACGACCTTTACTATCGGTTGAACGTTTTTCCCATCCGATTACCGCCATTGCGTGAGCGACCGGAAGATATCCCGCTGCTGGTGAAATCGCTCACTTTCAAAATCGCTCACCGCCTGAATCGTAATATTGACAGCATTCCCGCGGAAACCCTGAGTATGCTGCGACGCATGGAGTGGCCGGGAAATGTGCGAGAACTGGAGAATGTGATTGAAAGGGCGGTGCTGATGACGCGCGGCAATGTGCTGCATCTGTCGCTGCCGGAAATGCTGGACACTCCGACCGCCAAAAAAATCGCCGCGCCCGTCACCGAGCCACGCGAAGGAGAGGATGAATATCAGCTGATTATGCGGGTGCTGCGTGAAACGAACGGTGTGGTGGCCGGACCGCGTGGTGCAGCCCAGCGTCTGGGCATCAAGCGAACCACCTTACTTTCGCGGATGAAGCGTTTGGGGATTAACAAAGTGGAGTCGTAACCCGCTCGTCGCGTCGCGGTGCCGGAAACCGCGCCGCAACGGGCCGAACGCAACCGTAGCGGCGCAATTTATTGCGCGATGCTGTGCACGATGTGGGCAAACCCGCGCGATAAATCGCGCCGCTACGATGCCACCTCAACAATGTATTGAATCAGCGCTTCAGCCGCCGGAGCATGAAGTGCGCCCTGGCGCAGGGTTAAGCCAATCTCACGGCGGGTGTCCGGTAAGGCAAACCTCAACGGCTGCAAAATTCCGGCTTGCAGTTCGTACTCCAGTTGGTGCGAGGAAACGGCGGCTATCATATCGGAATTTAGCAGCAGACCGCGCACAATCGCCAGATCGCCGCTTTCCACCACCGGGGTGGGGGCGGCCATTCCCAACGTCGCGAAAGCCGCGTCCAGCAAGTGACGGGAAGGGGTGTTATCGCGCGGCAATATCCACTGCGCATCAGCCAAATCGTTGGCCGTCAGGGTGCGTCCCGCCAGAGGGTGCTGGGGCCTTACCAGCAACACCAGCGATTCAGCAAACAACACCTGATTGTGGATATCCAACACCTGCTCGTCCTGACGTAATGCCCCAAGAATGAAATCAATATCCCCGGCGCGCAGCTCGGTAATTAAGGCGTCGAAGGCGCTTTCATTGGTCACCACTTTAATGCCCGGATGCGCCGCCACCAGCCGGGTTATCGCCAGCGGCAGCAGGGTGCTGCGGCACAGCGGCAGCGCGCCAACATGCACCGTGCCACGCAAAATCCCGGTTGCAGCGGCGAGATCTTCCGGGATATGACGGATTTCATTCAGCGCGCGACTGATAAAGGGGGCCATCTCGCGCGCCGCGGTAGAAGGCATCATCCCTTTTGGCGTACGTTGAAACAGCGTCAGCCCGGCACCCTTTTCCAGCACCTTAAGGGCGGCGCTCACCGCTGGTTGGCTGATGTTGAGAGAGTTAGCCACGCTTTGCGTATGGTGCAGGCGATACAGCCGGAGAAACACCTGAAGGCGTCGCACATTAAATAACCAAATCGGTTCTGCCTCTTCCCGCTGGTGGTCACGCTGTTTCAGCCGTGCCAGCGCCGCGGGAATGTGCTGCAATTCGTTGATCGCGCGCTGGGCACGCGGCAACACGCATTTTCCCATTTCGGTCAGCAGCATGCCGCTGGCATGACGTTCAAACAACGGCATCGCTAAAGTGTGTTCAAGATCACGAATAGAACGGGTGATCGCCGACTGGGTTCGAAATAATTTCTCCGCAGCTTCTGACACTGTACCGCGTTCTGCAATCATACAAAAAGCACGTAGTTGCATGATTTTAATATCATTATCTTGCTGCGTCATTTTCGGTTCAGCCTCACGTCCTGCGGCGATCAAAATCACAACATAAATAAAAATCATAGCTCGCGCAATGAAAGGCATTATTCGCGCGGATGGCTGCATGTCAGGATGAAAAAAAACGCAACAGCAGGAATACAAGATGGAAAACACCGCTAAAAAAAGTGCCCTCGTCGTCAGTGCTCACTCCGCCGATTTCGTCTGGCGCGCAGGTGGCGCAATCGCGCTGCACGCTGAACGTGGCTATGACGTCCATGTGGTTTGTCTTTCGTTTGGCGAACGGGGTGAATCCGCCAAACTGTGGCGTAAAGGCAATATGACGGAGGAGATCGTCAAAGCGAACCGTCGCAGCGAAGCGCAGTCAGCCGCAGACATCCTCGGTGCCTCGATTGAGTTTTTTGATCTTGGTGATTACCCGCTGCGTGCCGATAAAGAGACGCTTTTCCGTCTGGCTGATGTGTTCCGCAAGATTCAGCCGCACTTTGTCCTGACCCATTCTGTGGCTGATCCCTATAACTATGACCACCCGCTGGCGGCCAATCTGACCCAGGAAGCACGCATCATTGCCCAGGCGGAGGGTTACCGTCCGGGAGAACCGATTATTGGCGCCCCGCCGGTTTACTGTTTTGAACCGCATCAGCCCGAGCAGTGCCACTGGAAACCGGACGTGCTGCTGGACATCACCTCGGTGTGGGAAAAGAAATACGCCGCGATTCAATGCATGGCCGGTCAGGAGCATCTGTGGGAGTACTACACCCGCGTGGCGCTGCAACGTGGCGTGCAGGCAAAACGTAATGTCGGTATCGCTTCCTCACGCTTACTCAGCCACGGTGAGGGTTATCAAAGCCTGTTCCCGCGCGTGACGGAGGATCTGGCATGAGTGATGTCAACCAGAAAGGTGTGGTGGTACGGCATATCGAGCGTGCCGATGCGGCGTTGATCGCGCAATTCGCGCGCTTCGGCGTGGCGACGGTACATGAAGCGCAGCAGCGTCAGGGCTTGCTGGACAGGCGCATTCGTCCGGTGCAGCAGGGCACCACCATAGCGGGCAGCGCGGTGACGGTGCTGGTATCGCCGGGGGATAACTGGATGTTCCACGTTGCGGTGGAACAATGCCAGCCCGGTGACGTGTTGCTGGTGGCTCCCACCTCAGATTGCTATGACGGCTTCTTTGGCGATCTGCTGGCGACCTCGTTGCAGGCGCGAGGCGTGGTCGCACTGGTGGGGGATATCGGCATCCGCGATAGCCAAACCTTGCGTGAAATGGCATTCCCGGTCTGGTCACGCGCGGTTTACGCGCAGGGCACAGTCAAGGAGACGCTGGGTTCGGTCAATGTGCCGGTGATCTGTGCCGGTCAGTTAGTCCATCCTGGCGATGTAGTGGTAGCTGACGATGACGGTGTGGTGATTGTTCCCCGTGCCGACATTCCGACCGTTGCGCAGGCGGCGGCGCAGCGCATTGAGGTGGAGGAGAGCAAACGGCAGCGGCTGGCCGCAGGTGAGCTGGGACTGGATATCTATCAGATGCGACAAAAACTGGCGGCGAAGGGACTGCGCTATGTCGAAACGCTGGCTGAACTGAAGAATAGCTAACTATGAAACAGACGCTGATCCCCTGTGTGTTAATGCGTGGCGGCACCTCGAAAGCCGCCTGTTTTCTGGCGCAGGATTTGCCAACCGACCCGGCGTTGCGCGATCGGGTGCTGCTGGCGGTGATGGGCTCGCCTGATGCACGTCAGATCGACGGGATCGGCGGTGCCGATCCCCTGACCAGCAAGGTCGCGATCATTTCGCCGTCAACCCGTGCAGATGCCGATGTGGATTACCTGTTCGCCCAGGTGAATGTCGATAAAGCGCTGGTTGATTACGGGCAGAACTGCGGCAACATTCTGGCGGCGGTGGCCCCGTTTGCTATCGAGAAAGGCGTGGTGGCGGTCCAGGGGGCGCTAACGCGGGTGCGCATTTTTATGGTCAATACCGGGCAGATCGCCGAAGCGCAACTCTCCACGCCGGATGGCGCGGTGGAGTATGAAGGCGATGTTCAGATTGATGGCGTTCCGGGTTATGCGGCGCAACAGGTGCTGAATTTTACCGATATCGCCGGTTCGAGTTGTGGCGCACTGCTGCCCACCGGCCAGGCGCAGGATCACTTTGCCGGTGTCGCCGTGACCTGTATCGATAACGGTATGCCGGTGGTGCTGGTACGTGCTGCCGATCTCGGGCGTACCGGGCGTGAAAGCCGTGAACAACTGGATAATGATGACGAACTCAAAGCGCGGCTGGAGTCGATCCGTCTACAGGCCGGACCGCGGATGAATCTGGGCGATGTTGCTGCGCGTACCGTGCCAAAAATGACGCTGATAGCCGAACCGAATCACGGTGGCTGTGTATCGACGCGCACCTTTATTCCGCATCGTTGCCACGCCTCCATCGGGGTGCTGGGCGCAGTGAGCGTGGCAACGGCTTGTCTGATCCCGGGGTCGGTTGCGCAGGGCATTGCGCGGCTGGAGGCGGGCCGTGAACAACGGCTGGCGGTGGAACACCCGAGTGGCGAATTCAGCGTGATGTTGCAGCGTGATGAAGCCGGCAACGTTATCCGCAGCGGTTTGATTCGCACCGCCCGACTGCTGTTTATCGGTGCGGTAGCGGTACCGGGTTCACTCTGGCAGGGGAAGGTCAATGACTAACATCGCGATTATCGGCTTTGGTGAGGCCGGACGGATCTATGCGCAGGACCTGGCAAGCCTGGGCGCACAGGTGAAGGTGTGGGACAAAAAGTTTCTTAATGCGGAAGGTGATGCGCTGAAGGCGCAGGCCGAACAGGTTGGTGTACAGCCTGCGGGCAACCTTGCGCTGGCGCTGACAGGGGCGGAGCTGGTGCTGTCGCTGGTGACCGCCGGTAACGCGTTTGCGGTCGCCGAACAGGCTGCCGCGCTGTTACGCGAGGGGCAAACCCTGTTGGATTTCAACTCCGTAGCACCGGAGACGAAACGCGCGGCGGCGCGTGCCGTGGCTCAGGGGGCGGGGCGTTATATCGATGTGGCGGTGATGGCCCCGGTTCCGCCAAAACGGCTCGCGACGCCACTGCTACTCGGCGGCACGCAGGCGAGGCAGATTGCCGCGCAGTTGAGTGAACTCGGATGTCAGGCGCGCGCCGCCAGCGAAGAGGTCGGTGCGGTTTCTGCCATCAAGATGTGTCGCAGCGTGATGATTAAAGGGTTGGAAGCGTTAACCACCGAGTGCCTCGGCGCAGCGCAACGTTATGGCGTGGAAGACGCGGTGCTGGAATCGCTGCATGCCAGTTTCCCGTCGCTGGGATGGCAGGCCGAGCTGCCAGATTATCTGATCAGTCGGGTGGCAGAACACGGCGTGCGCCGTGCCGAAGAGATGCAGGAAGTGGTGAAAACGCTTCAGGATGTCGGGCTGGCGGGCACCCTCAGTCAGGCTATCCGTCATGTGCAGGCCGATTTACCGGCCCAGCTTAGCGCCCATCATCTGCGTTACCTGGATGTGGTGCCGTTTAGCTGGCGTGCGGTGCTGACGAAACTGGCGGAAAAACCGTAAAAAAATACGCGTGATAAATCACGCCGCTACGGGCGGTAGCGGCGCGATTTATTGCGCTAGGGGTTTTCGAGCACGTCAGCGCTGCCGCCGACGCGTAAAAACACCGGGATGGCGCTGAGCGGGGCGGCAACGGTGATACGCTGTCCCCCCTGGTAACGCTCGCCATTGCGCGCAATCCACTGATCGCCCGCCGGTAACCAGAGGTCGCGTTCGCGCTGTCCAGCGTGCAGCACCGGGGCCACCAACAGATCGCGGCCCAGCAGATACTGATCTTCCACCTGCCAACTCTCGGCTTGCTCAGGATAGTGATAAAACAGCGGGCGCATCACCGGATCGCCCAGTTCATGGGCTTCGCGCATCAGCCCGTCAATATAGGGGCGCAGCCGTTCACGTTGCAGCAGGCAACTTTTCATCAGGGCGAAATTCTCGTCGCCGTAACTCCACACCTCATTGGGCGAGCCGCTGTTGCACTGTGCAATGCCGTCACGCCAGGCTTCGGTTGGTTCAATCTGCGGTTCGCGGTAGCCGTGCAGCCGCATCACCGGGCAGAACACCGCCCACTGGAACCAGCGAATCAGCAATTCGTGAAACGCCGGATCGTGAATGTTGCCGCCCTGGAAGCCGCCGATATCGGTGGTCCACCACGGAATACCGGCCATCGCCATATTCAGTCCGGCAGTGAACTGATTGCGCAGCGCGTGGAAGGAGGAGTGAACATCACCCGACCAGGCGAGTACGCCGTAACGCTGGCTACCTGCCCAGGCGCAGCGCACCAGGTTGACGATTTCGCTTTCCCCCTGCTGTTGCAACCCCTCATAAAAACCACGCGCAAACAGTTGCGGATAGATATTGCCCACTTCCTGTACCGGACCGAGATGATAGCGATAGTTATCAAAATCGTAGGCGCGGTATTCCGGCTCAGCCTCATCCAGCCAGAAAGTGCGAATCCCGTGATCGTAATAGTTTTGCTTCACTTCCTGCCAGACAAACTCGCGGGCGGCGGGATGGGTAGCATCAAAGAAGGTGGTGTTGCCCATAAAATCCAGGTTCACCGAGACGCCGCGCTCGCTGTTTACCAACAGGCCTTTGGATTTCATCAGACGATAATTTTCACTGCGGCTGTCCACCGTAGGCCAGACCGAAACCATAGTTTCAATCCCCATTGCCTTCAGTTCTGCTACCATCGCCCGTGGATCGGGCCAGTCACGGGCATCAAAACACCAGGTTCCCTGATTCGGCCAATGGAAAAAGTCGATAACGATGACCGAAAGGGGCAATTGACGGCGGCGATACTCACGCGCCACCTCCAGCACTTCCTGCTGGGTACGATAGCGCAGCTTGCATTGCCAGAAACCGGTAGCAAAGCCCGGCATCATGGGTGCGGTGCCGGTGGCACGGCCATACTGGCGCACGATATCCGCCGGGGTATCGCCTGCGGTGATCCAGTAATCCATCTGGTCCGTCACCTCGGCCTGCCAGCGCGTGCCGTTCTTGCCGAAGGTCACTTCACCGATCGCCGGATTGTGCCACAGCAAGCCATAGCCAAGGCTGGAAACCATAAACGGCACGCTGGCCTGCGAATTGCGCTGTGCCAGTTCCAGCGTACACCCTTTCAGATCCAGACAATCCTGCTGGTACTGGCCCATGCCGTAGATTTTCTCTTCTGGCCGCGCTTCAAAGCGCACGCTGAGCTGATACTTCCCGCCGGGAATCGGGCGGAAGGTGCGGGCGTCCAGTTTCAATGCGCTGATGTACTTGTCCTGGCTCTTTTCGGTCGCACCTATGCCGACGGTGCTGCGTTGACGCCAGAACTCTTCCAGCAACAGTTCACCGTGCTGGTTGTAAAAGGCCAACTGACCACGAATATTGACCACGGCGGTGATATTGCCGTTACGAATACGTAGCGATTCAGGCTCGCGCTGGATGTCTGGCTCGCAAGGCGTTGGCGCTAACAAGGCCCAGTCGTTGTCAGTCAGTGCCGCCTGGCAGGTCGCTCGTACCCGCAGGCTATTTGCCCCCCAGGGTTCGATAACCAGGGTCTGACGGTCAAAGGTCCAGATAATACGCTGGGATTCGGCGCGTAATTCGCTCATGACAACTCCTGTGGTTGCAGCACGGTGGGGCCGGTTGTGGCGGGCTGTGCTGCCAGTTTGTTTTGATTGATGGTTCGCATGGTGGCGTCGTTAAGTTTGTAACCGCGCATCGCCAGCGCGCTGAACAGTGCCAGCACGCCAGGGATGACTGAAAATAGCGCGACGATGGCCATCATTGCGCTGGGTTGCTGATGTGCGGCCTGGGCAACATAACCGCTCAGGCCGAGAGTCCAGCCGACGATCGCCCCGCTGATTGCCATCCCCATTTTCAACACCGCCAGCAGCGTCGAGAACACGGTGCCGTCGAGGCGCTTGCCCTGACGATATTCACCGTAATCAACCACATCCGACATCATTACCCACATCAGCGTGGTAGTGACCTGATAGAAACTGGAGACGATAAAGGTCATGCCCACCAGCAGCACAAGGTTGCCGGGCAGAAACACGATGCTGATGCTTAACACGCCGGTGACGATGGCGCTGAGGGTAAAGGCGGTGATTTTGCTTACGTTGCGCGTCAACAGTTTTGCCAGCACGCTACCAACGCTTTTGCCGACAATGTGTGCCGCCAGTAGCCACATAAACAGGCTGGCGTTACCGAGAAAATAGGTGACGTAGTACATCATGGCACCGAGACGCACGACGCCGAATGAGATGTTGCAGAACACCAGCAGCGCCACAATGCGCCACTGATCGTTACGTAACAAATCACGCAGGTCAGCAAGAAAGTGGCCGTGGCTGGCGGGCGCGTTGACGCGCTCACGGGTATTCAGAAAGCAGATAAAAAACATCAGGGTTGCCAGCGTTGCCATAATCGACATGGCGGCGAAATAGCCCTCCAGTTTGTTACCACCGCCGAGCCAGGTGGCTAACGGGATCATCAAAAAGGTGGACATCGCGCCGCCGAGAGTGGCGAGGAAAAAGCGCCACGATTGTAATGAGATACGTTGGGTGTCGTCGGTGGTGATAATCGCCCCCATCGAGCAATAAGGAATATTGATGGCGGTATACATCAACATCATCAGGCTGTAGGTCGCCGCGGCGTAAATCATTTTTCCCGTCAGCGACAGGCTTTCCGGCACGGCGTAAATCAACATGCAGCTCACACCAAACGGCACCGCCAGCATCAGCAGCCACGGACGAAATCGTCCCCAACGTGAACGGGTGCGATCCGCCACCATGCCCATAGCGGGATCGATCACCGCATCGGCGACACGCGCCAGTAAAAACAGCGTGCCAACAAACACCGCCGGTAGCCCCACCACATCGGTGTAATAAAACGTGAGAAAAATAATGACGTTATCAATCGCGATATGGCTGGCCATATCGCCCAGTCCGTAACTGATTTTTTCTTTTATCGTTAAGCTTGTTTGCATAAAGAGTCCCGCCTGTCTTTATATCGCTAAGGGTCAATCGACGGTTAGTTATAGGAAGCGGGCCGGGATGAGACAATTGCGGGATCTGTTTCAGGTTTTATGTTTTTTACTTTATGTGATACGGGTAACAAGAATAACAACAAAAAATTAACATGGCAGGCAAAGTGCAACGGGCTACCATTAATCAACGGGTTAGAATTGATCGTCCGGTATTATCGTTTAGCTCAGACCGTTGTGGCGCGATAAAGCGCGCCGCTACAAATGGAGTGCTAACACGCTATCGCGGAGAAAACGATGAGCAAGCCACTTTCAGCCGCTCTGCGGCACCGTCTGCCTTTCGCATTGCGCGCGGGGCTATGCTGCGGTTTGCCAGTGGTGCTGGGTTATTACGCCGGACATCTTCAGGCGGGCCTGCTGGCGACCATCGGGGGATTTACGGCGTTGTACGGCGATGGCCTCCCCTGGGGCAGACGCGCGCGTCTGCTGGCGATCATTGCGGTGGCGTTGGCGGTTATCGTCACCCTGGGGATTCTCGTCGCGCCTTATCCGTGGCTCGGTGTGGTGACCGTGACCGGTATTGCCTCTCTTGCGACCTTGATCTGCAACCGACAACAGATTGGCCCGCCGGGTGCCTATATGTTTGCTCTGGCCTGTGCCAGCGGCACTGGCATGCCAGACAGTAGCGTCGATCCCGGGTTGAGTGGCTTGTGGGTGCTGTGTGGTGGTGCAATCTCGTGGCTGGCGCATATGCTGGGTTGCCTGTTAGAACGGGCCGAAGCCGACAACAGCCCGGCTGCGGATAAGGTAATCAAAGAAAACGCCAGACGTACCGCGGCACGGGTCGCCTTTGGCACGCTGGTGGCCGGGTCGATCGGCATCATCCTCGGGCTGGAACATGCGTACTGGGGAATGGCGGCGGTGGTGGTGGTGCTTAACCAGCCGGATGGTTTACCGGGAACCTCCCGGCGTGCCTTTAACCGGCTTTTGGGTACGCTGGTTGGACTGGTGCTGGCGTGGAGCATTCTGACGCTCAATCCTCAAGGGTTATGGATCGCGTTGACGGTTGGCGTGTTGCAGTTCGCTATCGAGATAGGGGTGGTGCTGCAATACGCCGCCGCCACGGTGTTTATCACCGCCAATGCATTGACGATTGCGGCCGGGGGCCGGGATTTTAGCGAAGTGAGTTCTCTGTTCGCTGCCAGAGCGCTCGACACCCTGATTGGTGTGGTGGTGGCGATTGTGGTTTTCAGATTAAGCATGGCGCCAACCGTCGATACTTCCTCATAATCCAGGCTTCATTGTTTGTGCTGGCATTTTTATATTCTGTCAGTGAAACCGAACGACAAAACCAGGGTCTTATTCCCGATATGGATACAGGCACTGGCCGGGAAGACCAGTGCGATGTGAATGACTCACAGGGAAATGTGCATGACCGTTACCACCAAATCGTGTTTGCTTTTTATTTTGCTGCTCCTTTATTACGTTATTCCGCTCGAATTTCGCCACCTCTGGCAACCTGATGAAACGCGCTATGCCGAGATCAGTCGGGAAATGCTGCAACGTGGCAACTGGATTACCCCTTACTTTTTCGACATTCGCTATTTCGAAAAGCCCATTGCCGGATATTGGTTTAATAACATTGGGCAGTGGTTGTTTGGTCATAGCCGTTTTGGTGTGCGCATTGGTTCGGTGGTTGCCACGTTACTCAGCGCCTTGTTGGTTTACTGGCTGGCAGGGCGCATTTATGCTCAGCGTGCGGTGGCGCTGACCGCGGGCCTTATCTTCCTCACCTTATTGTTGGTATACGGTATTGGCACCTATGCGGTGCTCGATCCAATGCTGTCGTTATGGTTAGTGGCCGCGATGTGCAGCTACTGGTTTGCTGCCGGGGCGGTGAATCACAGACAGCGGCTGCTGGGTTACGTGCTGTTGGGCCTGGCCTGTGGCATGGGCTTTATGGCCAAAGGCTTTCTGGCGCTGGCGGTGCCGGTACTGGCTATCGTTCCCTGGGCTGTCTGGCATCATCGTTGGCGCGAATTGCTGATATTCGGCCCGGTGGCGATTGTCAGTGCCGCGCTGCTCTGTGCACCCTGGGCGTTGGCTATTCATCATCAGCAACCTGATTACTGGCACTACTTCTTCTGGGTGGAGCATATCCAGCGCTTTGCACAATCCAACGCGCAACATCAGGCACCGTTTTGGTTCTACCTGCCTGTTGTTATCGCCGGGTCGCTGCCGTGGCTGGCCCTGCTGCCCGGTGCACTGCGCAGTGGTTGGAAGCAAAGAAAAACGCTGCCAGGTGGCCTCTATTTGTTGTGCTGGATCCTGTTGCCGTTGCTGTTTTTCAGTATTGCGAAAGGCAAGTTGCTCACCTATATCCTGCCTTGTTTTGCGCCACTGGCGATTCTGATGGCGCATCACGGTCACACCCTTGCCAGCAGGGCGAGCCGGATTCTGCGCCTGAACGCCTGGATCAATATCCTGTTTGGTTGCCTCGGACTGTTTGCCCTGGTGGTGGTGCTGGCTCCCTGGGGAATAGGGGGGCAGTCGCTGTTTAAATCGCATGAGATGTTGACGCTAACCCTGGCGCTCGTTGCGTTTGCGGGCTGGGCAGTGGCCGGTTTCGCCAGTCTTAAACGCTGGCAACTGGCGGCGCTTTGCCCGCTGGCGCTGGCGCTGTGCGTAGGCAAAGCGATTCCCGAAAGTGTGCAGAATGCTAACCAACCCGAGGTGTTTGTCAGCAAAATAGCCGAAAAACTCGCGGTCAGCCGTTATATTTTGAGTAACGATCCCGGCATTGCTTCCGCCATCGCCTGGCATTTACAGCGCAACGATATCCATTTCTACGCGAAGAAAAATGAGCTGCTTTACGGGCTGGCGTATCCCGATTCTCAGTCGCGTTTTGTCTCCAGGGCGGATTTCCGTCAGTGGCTTGCCTCACATCAATTACGCGGCCCGGTATCTTTGGTGCTGTTGTTAGAGCGAGGTGGCGATATGCCCGACGATTTGCCCCTGGCTCAACGGGTCTATCGCGAGGGGCGTCTGGTATTCCTGCAATATGACGCCGCACCTTAAGCTTATCCTCATCACCTTTCTGGTAATATGCGCAGGGCTGTCTGGTCAGTGACCGGTAGCCCGTCATTGCAAATGTAGATTGTTAGGGATGGATAACGATGGCCAACGATTTTCCCTTGCTGGATGTGCAAGGCGTTACGTTTTCACAGGAAGGTCGCGAGTTACTGGCGCCCGTTTCACTGCAACTCAACCCCGGTGATTTTTTACTGCTGACCGGTCCTTCAGGCAGTGGGAAAAGCACGTTGCTGAAGATAATTGCATCGCTGCTCGCCCCCAGCAGCGGGCAGATACGCTTGCAAAACCAGGATATCACGCAACTGAAAGCCGAAACGTATCGGCAACAGGTGTCGTACTGCTTCCAGACGCCGGTGCTGTTCGGCAGTACCGTTTATGACAATCTGGCGCTGCCGTGGCAGATTCGGCAACAGAAACCCAACCGTGACGCGTTCATTAACGACCTGGCAAAAGTCAATTTGCCCGCTGACACGCTGGATAAAAAAATCGATCAACTCTCTGGTGGTGAAAAACAGCGGGTGGGTTTGCTGCGTAATTTGCAGTTTCTGCCGCAGGTGTTGCTGCTGGATGAAGTCACCAGCGCCCTCGATGAAGACAATAAAGCACTGATCCATCGACTGATCAGCGAGATGGTGACTGACAAGGGGGTGGCGGTGATCTGGATTAGCCATGACGTTGAGGAAATCCACCAGGCATCACGGGTGCTGAAACTGCACGCACCAGAGAGGAACGACCATGAGTCAGCATAATATCACCAACTCCTCACTGGTTATGGCGCTGGTCCTGGTGCTGATTGCGGTGCTGATTAGCCAGAAAGAGAAGCTGGGGCTGAGTAAAGACATTATCTGGAGTGTGTGCCGCGCCATTGTGCAACTGGTGGTCGTCGGTTATGTATTGAAATCGATTTTTGACGTCAATAATGACGGGTTAACGGTGTTGATGGTGTTATTTATCTGCGTCAATGCGGCGGCGAACGCGCGCAAACGCAGCCGTAATATTGATCATGCCTTTGTGATTTCTTTTGTCGCCATCACCAGCGGTACGGCGCTGACGTTGGTGATTCTGGTGCTGAGCGGCGCCATTGAATTTATGCCAATGCAGGTGATCCCTATTTCCGGGATGATTGCCGGTAATGCTATGGTGGCGGTGGGCTTATGTTACAGCAACCTGAACCAGCGTTTCGCTGACAACCGGCAAAAAATTCTGGAGATGTTGAGCCTTGGTGCCTCGGTAAAACTGGCTTCCGCATCGCTTATCCGCGAGAGCATTCGCGCCGCGATGATCCCGACGGTGGATGCGGCAAAAACGGTAGGACTGGTGAGTTTACCCGGCATGATGTCCGGTTTAATCTTTGCCGGGATCGATCCGGTTAAAGCCATCAAGTACCAGATTATGGTGACCTTTATGTTAATTGGCACCGCCAGTCTTTCTACCATCATCGCGGTCTACCTGGCCTATCGACGCTTTTATAATGACAGGGCGCAGCTCAGATTCTGAACCGATGGTTAGCGGCGCGATTTATTGCGCCGCAGCAAAGGATGCACGACACCAGAAACTATCGACAACACCCATCCCCCCATCTACTCTGTCTCAACCACCTAACCAACAGGGATTAACTCGCCAATATGGTGATTAACTGGGAAAATTTACGCCGGGCAGCGCAGCGTGCGCTGCCGGGATTTGCCTTTGATTATGTTGATGGTGGTGCCGATGACGAGCAAACGCTGCGCCATAATCGTGAGGTCTTCGCCCGTTGGATGTTTAAACCGGCGGTATTGAAGGATGCCAGCAGGCGCAGTCTGCAAACGTCACTCGCCAATGACTCAATGGCGGCACCGTTACTGGTGGCACCAACCGGCTACAATGGCATGTTGCGTTACCAGGCCGATTTAATGCTGGCGCGCGCCGCAGCACAAAATGGGATCGGATATATCCAGAGCACGGTGTCCACTGCCTCGCTGGAAGAGAGCGCTGCGGTGAGTCAGGGACCACGCTGGTTCCAGTTGTATGTGTTGAAAGACCGCCAGGTCACTGCGAGTCTGATTGAACGTGCCCAGACAGCGGGATGTTCCGCGCTGGTGGTGTCCGTGGATGCGGTACATTTCGGTAACCGTGAGCGCGATAAATCACACTACCGGCGACCACTTAAACTCTCCGTCAAAGCCCTGGCCGATGTCGCCAGCCATCCAGGTTGGGTATGGCGCACGTTACGTCCGGCCGGAATGCCGGGGTTTGGTAATCTCAAACCCTATCTTCCTGCGGAATATCAACGTGGTCTGAACGCTGCCACCTATTTTGCCCAACAGATGGATCCCACCCTCAATTGGGAAACCCTGCGCTGGGTGCGCGAGTTATGGTTGGGGCCGTTGTATATCAAAGGCATTATGACCGAACAGGATGCGCTGATTGCCCGACAACTGGGGTTCGACGGCATTGTATTGTCCAATCACGGTGGCCGTCAGCTGGACGGCACCTTCAGCCCGATGCAGGTGTTGGCAGCCATTCGCGCAGCGGTGGGACCAGATTTCTCCATCCTTATCGACAGCGGTTTTCGGCGGGGGACTGATGTGGTGAAAGCGCTGGCGCTGGGTGCCAATGCGGTGTTGCTCGGGCGGCCACTGCTGTATGCCGTGGCGGCGGGAGGTGAAGCGCTGGTGAATGCCACGCTGCAATCGATGATTGCCGAAATAGATCGCACCCTGGCGCAGTTGGGATGCAGTTCCCCCAGGGATCTGCATCCTGGCCTGGTGCATGATATTAATGGCGTAAGCCAGCAGAACTGGCACAATTGATCGGGGTTATCCCTCCGGCATGGCGGACGAGTGGTGGGTGGATATTTTCCATTCGCTACCCGTCCAGGCATAAGTAAAGGTATAACGGGCGGAAACCGCAGGCTTGTCGGCATAAGTGAAGGTATAGGTGCCGGTATCAACCGCTTTGTTACAACCGATGCGAATGGTACGGCTATCAATCTTGCCGCTCGGCTTATTGGCCATAAAATGCGCAAAGTAATCAATACGCTCCGCTTCAGTCAGACGCACCCGGTTTGATACCGTCGGCAGGAGCACCGCATCCTCCAGATACAGGTCGGAAACCTGCTTCGCGTTGCCCGTTTTTAACGCTGCATTCCATTTATCAAATAAAGCTTCGATTTGCTGCTGGTCCACCTTCACGCAACTGGCCGGGGTGGCAGCAAGCGCAGAACCTGAAACCATCAGCAATGCAGCAACGGCGGTAAGTGATTTTTTCATCTGATTCCCTTTCGTTAAGTGATTTCCTCGCCTTCATGGATAGCAAGAATTACCCACCTGACAAATAAGATTTGGCTACCGCCACGGCCATTAACGCATTTTTCAAAGATTGCTGACCGGCACGGTGTCACGGGCGACAGGCGCATCGCGATGTTCAATCGGTTTACGTACCAGCAGCCAGTAACACAACCCGGCCAGGGCCGCGATGACGCCCCCGCTGATAAAGGCCAGCGCGTAAGAACCGGTGACATCGGCAATATAGCCAGTGACCAACGGTGAAAGCGCGCCGGCAAAGAAGCCGCCGAAGTTCTGGATGCCGCATACGGAACCGACAATATCATTGGTCGCGACATCGCCAGGGATCGCCCAGCAGGTACAGGAGACGGCGGAGAGGAAAAACATCGCCACTGTCATCATGCTGAGTGCGCCGATCAGCGAATCACAAAAAGGCACGGCAACGGTGGTTGCGCCGCTGATTAAGGCCGCGACCATAATCACCACTTTTTTCGCCTTGAGTGGTTCGGCCACTTTGCGCTGATCGATCAGCCATTTCACCGCATAACCGCCCAGCGCGGCACCCACAATACCGGCGAGATAAGGAATGCTGGCGTACACCCCCATGCTGCTCAGGGAGAGATGCTGGGTTTTCATCAGATACAGGGGCAGAAAGGTGACAAAGATATTGAACAGCCAAATGTAGCAAAACCAGCCAAGCATCATTCCCCACATCGATTGATAGCGGAACAACTCACGCCATTTCACGCGTTTGCCGCGGGGGATGTTGGAGACGCTGCCACCGCCACCAGCGACAATGTACTGCTTCTCCGCATCACCAAGCCCCTGATGTTGCTCCGGATGGCGATAGAGACAGAAGAAGATCAGGCCAAAAATTACCCCAAGGCTACCCGCCAGATAAAACAGCGCTCCCCAACCAAAATGCAGGCTCATCAACACCAGCAGCGGTGGGGCGAATGCCAGTCCCCACCGTGAGGAAGCATCCCAGATGGAACTTGCCAGCGCCCGTTCTTTGCGCGGAAACCAAATCGAGGTGATTTTGGCGGAGGTCGGCCAGCCGGGGGCTTCGGTCATCCCCAGCAAGGCACGGGCGCCCAGCAGCGCCGGTAGGCTGGTGCATAACCCGGTGATCATAGTCGACAGTCCCCACAAGGAGGCTGCCGAAGCATACACCTTACGGGGACCAAAGCGATCCGCCAGCCAGCCAGCCGGAAACTGGCTAAAGGCAAAAAACAGGGAAAACACCGACCCCATTAACCCAATGTCGGTGTTGGTGAGATGCAGGTCAGCCATCATCGATGGCGCGGCCACCGCCAGGCTGGCGCGATCGAGATAGTTGATAAAACCGCCCAAAAGTAACACAAAAGCAACAAACCAACGTTTCCTGCCCACAACCTGATGCGATGACATAGCGATATCCTGTTGTTGTTAACTGACATGTCAGAATAATAGTCATGGGTCAGGTGAAAGCGGCAAGAGGCAGAGTTTATTGTTTAGATAGCGATCACAAATGGCGGAATTTGCGCGCTATGGCGCTCCTGTATTCAGGAGGATACGCTGATGTTATACTTAATTATAACATGTCAGATTTTCGTGATGGTGTCCACATTTCAACCTGTGGCCTGTTGCCAACAGCCGTTATCAGCGACTAAATCTATGTAACTTAATTGTTAATAAAACGGAGTCAGCGATGAAGCGTAATGACACCTCACCGGACGCAGAAACCCTGCGTCGTATGCCTTATCAGTTCAGCCAGCCCGCCGAAATGGTGCCGGACCTGGTCATCCCGAACGCGGTACCACTGGACGACCGTATCTGGGTGCCCCAGGCAGAAAACGTCTGGTTTCGCCCGCTATGCCTCAACCGGTCTGCCGGTTACTGGATGAACTTGCTGAAAGTACGCAAGTCCGGGGTGCTGAGTCGTCACCGTCATCCTGCCCCGGTTCATGCTTTTGTGCTGAAAGGACGCTGGCGCTATCTCGAACATGACTGGGAAGCGGTAGAAGGCGGTTACGTCTTCGAACCGCCAGGCGAGACGCATACGTTGGTGGTTGACCCGGACGTGGAAGAGATGATCACCCTGTTCCAGGTACATGGCTGTATGTATTACGTCGATCCCTGGGGAGAGCATATTGGGTTCGAGGATGTGTTCACTAAAATCGCGATGTGCCGTGAGCACTACGACGCGGTCGGATTGGGTAGCGATTTTGTCGATCAATTTATTCGTTAGACAGGGAGAACCCGCATGATGACTTTTCACCCGACATTGTTTGCCGGGAAAACCGCGCTGGTCACGGGGGGCACCAGTGGCATCGGCGCCGGTATTGTCAGCCAGCTTGCCAGCCTCGGTGCGGAGGTGATCGCGGCGGGTGTCGGCAGCGAGCAGCATCAGTTAGCCGCCAGCGAACGGGTTCGCATTCAGGAACTGGATGTGCGTGATAACCAGGCGATCATGGATGTGTTCGGCGCGTTACCGCAACTCGACCTGTTGGTGAACTGTGCCGGGATTATCAGCCGGGGCAGGGAGCATGAGGTGGAGGTGTTTGAAAAAGTGATTGATATTAACCTCAGCGGAACAATGCGCTGTTGTCGTGCCGCGCGTGAAAAGTTGGCGCAAAGCCAGGGGTGTATCGTTAATACTGCGTCGATGCTGAGTTTTTTTGGTGGCGGTTTGGTTCCGGGGTACAGCGCCAGCAAGGGCGGGATTATGCAGCTCACCAAGTCACTGGCGATTGCCTGGGCGGAGGAGGGAATCCGCGTTAATGCCGTTGCGCCGGGGTGGATTGCAACACCATTAACCCAGGCGTTGCAGGATGATCCGCAACGTGCGCAACCGATTCTGTCACGCACGCCGCTGAAACGTTGGGGCCAGCCGGACGATGTGGCACAGGCGGTGACCTTCCTGTGCAGTCCGGCGGCGTCGTTTATTACCGGGATTATTTTACCGGTGGATGGCGGGTATTTAACCGCGTAATGACAACTAAATCTGCGCCATACCACCATCAACAAACAGTTCGGTGGCGTTAATAAAGCTGGAATCGTCGGAGGCCAGAAACGCCACTACCTTACCAATCTCTTCCGGCTCACCGAGACGGCCCAGCGGCACCTGCGCGGCCAGCGCATCAAACAAACCCTGACGCTGCTCTTCGCTAACCAGTTCACCTAACCCTGGGGTACGAATCGGACCAGGGCTGACCACGTTGATGCGGATGCCGCGTTCTTTCACATCCAGCGCCCATGAGCGGGCAAAGTTACGCACTGCGGCTTTGCTGGCACTGTAGACGCTGAATCCGGCGGTGCCTTTCACCGAGGTGGTGGAGGCGGTAAGAATTACCGACGCCTTGTCACTCAGCAACGGCAGCGCTTTTTGTACGGTGAATAATACGCCACGTACGTTGGTGCCAAAGATACGGTCAAAATGTTCTTCGGTGATGCTGCCGAGCGGCAACATATCGCCGCCACCGGCGTTGGCGAACAGGATATCAAGGCGGCCAGCCTGTTGGGCGATTTGAGCATATACGGCGTCGAGATCGCTCAGGACCGACGCATCAGCGCGAATGCCGGTAGCGGCTGCGCCAATGCTGGCGACGGCGGCATCGAGTTCTGCCTGACGGCGTCCGGTAATAAACACCTGCGCGCCGCGTGCTGCCAGGACTTGTGCTGACGCCAGACCGATACCGCTGGTGCCACCGGTAACCAATGCAATTTTACCTTTCAGTGATGCGTTCATGTTTGTCTCTCCAGATTGATGATTTAACGTGTCGTGTAGTGCATGGACGCAATGTAACCTTGCCGCGTTTAGTGATAAATCGTGTAAAATGAAAAGGACTATTCACATACATGGATAATAACTGAGGGCGCAATGGATCAACTGCTGGCGATCAGGGCGTTTGCCCGCGTGGTGGAAGCGGGGAATTTTACCCGCGCGGCGGATTCACTCGATATGCCGAATGCTACCTTGAGCAAGCTGGTGCAGGAGCTGGAGGCGCATCTGGGGATTCGCTTGCTGCAACGCACCACGCGCCGCGTCACGGTGACGGCGGAAGGGCGCGATTACTACGAAAAAGCGCTGCGTATCGTGCGCGACCTGGAGGATATCGATGCGTCGTTTAACGTGGTCAGCAGCCGTTTGCGTGGACATCTGCGCATTGATGTTGGCGGCTCAACCGCCCGCGATGTGCTGATTCCGGCGCTCCCCGATTTTCTCGCGCGTTATCCTGATATCCGCATTGATCTGGGGGTGTCGGATCGCGCAGTGGATTTGATCAGCGACAACGTCGATTGCGTGATTCGCGGTGGGCCGCTGAGCGATTCATCGTTGATCGCCCGCCATATCGGCAATGCCACCATGATTACCTGCGCCACACCCGGCTATCTGAAAGCTTTTGGCGTGCCAGCTTACCCGGATGAGTTAAAAAACGGCCACCGGTTGATCAGCTACCTGTCACCACAAAGTGGGCGTCCGTTTCCGTTTCGCTTTATGCGTGAGGGGGAGAGAACCGAGATCAAGAGCGAGCACCGTATCGGTGTCAACGAGAGCAACGCACATCTGGCGGCGGCATTGGCCGGGCTGGGGATAATCCAGACCTTTACCTATGCCACTGCGGAAGCGCAGCAACGAGGGGCGCTGGTGGAGATCCTCAAACCCTGGCGACCGGCCGCCTATCCGTTTCATGTGGTTTACCCGCAAAACCGCCATGTGACGCAGCGGTTGCGGGTGTTTATTGACTGGCTGATTGCGGTGTTTCCACAACGTCTCAGGGGCGTCTGAACAGCGCGAGGCTGCGGCCTTCCAGCTCGAAATCTTTCTCTTTGGTGATCACTAATCCGGGTTGATAATTGTCGCTGGTACTCAGTTCCAGCACCCAGCCTCCTTCACCAAACTGTGGGATACGGAACGGCACGTTGCCTTCAAATGGGTTAAACAGCATCAACACGTCATGCCAGATACCCTCAACGGTTTGCAGGTCGGGACGGCCAATATACATGCCGAGGGTCGTGCCTTCTTCCCAGTGCTCCGACTGTTGCAGGCCGCCACCGGCGTTGAACCATTCAATCACCATGCCGTCGCGCCAGTTCTCGCGATGCAGCAGCGGCTGACTGGCGCGCAACCGAATAAGCTGGCGAGTAAATTCGCGCAGCGCGTCGGCGCTGGCGGGCAGGTTTTCCCAGTGAACCCACGAGATTTCGCTGTCCTGGCAGTAACCGTTATTGTTGCCCATCTGGCTGCGGCCAAACTCGTCACCGGCCAGCATCATGGGGGTACCGTGGGAAAACAGCAGGGTAGCGAGAAAATTGCGCTTCTGGCGTTCACGCACCGCATTGATGTGTTCGTCGTCGGTTGGGCCTTCTGCGCCGTAATTATACGAACGATTGTCGTTGTGACCGTCGTTGTTCTCTTCGCCGTTGGCCTCATTGTGTTTTTCGTTGTACGACACCAGGTCATTCAGGGTAAAGCCGTCATGGGCGGTGATAAAATTGATGCTGGCCCACGGGCGGCGACCACGTTGATCATACAAATCGCCGGATCCGAGCAGACGCGCGGCAAAATCGCTGGAGACATTGTCGCCTTTCCAGTATTCACGTACCGTGTCACGATATTTGTCGTTCCACTCCGCCCAGCCAGGTGGAAATGCGCCAACCTGATAACCGCCAGGGCCGATATCCCAGGGTTCACCGATCAGTTTCAGTTTCCCTAACACCGGGTCCTGGGTCATGGCATCAAAAAAGCCGCCGCGTGGGTCGAACCCTCCGGGTTCACGTCCCAGAATGGTGCCAAGATCGAAGCGAAAACCATCGATATGCATCGATTCAGCCCAATAGCGCAGGGAATCCATAATCATCTGCAACACTCGTGGGTGTGAGGTGTTGACGGTATTACCGGTGCCGGTGTCGTTAACGTAGTAACGATGCTGATCCGCCAGGGTGCGGTAATAGGAGTAGTTGTCGATGCCTTTAAACGACAGGGTCGGTCCCAGTTCGTTGCCCTCCGCCGTGTGGTTATACACCACATCAAGAATCACCTCGATACCGGCATCGTGTAGCGCGCGTACCATATCGCGAAACCCCTGGATACCGCGTGGGCCAAAATAGCGCGCCGCAGGGGAAAAGAAGTTCAGCGTGTTGTAACCCCAGAAGTTTTTCAGTCCCTTATCCAGCAGATGCTGGTCGTCGGGAAACCAGTGCACCGGCAATAACTCGACCGAGGTGATGCCCAGGCTTTTGAGATAATTCACCGACGCGCGATGCGACATGCCGTCATAGGTGCCACGCAGCGCTTCAGGAATGGCCGGGTTAAGCTGGGTGAAGCCTTTGACATGGGTTTCATAGATGATGGCCTGCGACCAGGGGATAACGGGGCGGTTTTGGTCGTGCCAGTCGAATTCGTTGGGATCGATAACCCGACATTTTGGTGTAAAGGCGGCGCTGTCGTGGGTATCAAACGTCAGATCCTTGTCTTCGCCGTCGTGATGTAAATCATAGGCGAAATGCGCCTCGTTCCAGGCGATATCACCGGAAAGATCACGGGCGTAGGGGTCCAGCAGCAGCTTATGCGGGTTAAAACGGTGACCATTTTCCGGATCAAACGGACCGTGTACGCGATAACCATATAGCGCGCCAGGTTGCAGGCCAGGAATATAACCATGCCAGACTTCATGGGTGTACTCCGGCAGGTCAAATCTGGCGATTTCATGCTGTCCACTGTCATCGTACAGGCAGAGTTCGACGCGCTCAGCGTGCGCGGAGAACAGGGCAAAGTTCACCCCATCACCATCGAAATTGGCCCCCAGCGGATAGCTGTAACCGGCGGTAATAACGCCAGGTTTGGTGTGTGACATGGTTCCCTCTCCTGTAAATAAACACCTGATTTCGATATGCGCGATAAATCTCGCCGCTACGAGTCGTATGAATCCGGTAGCGGCGCGATTTATCGCGCAGTTATTGTGAGCTGCTAAATAAAACCAGGTAAGGCTCAGCGCTGATCAACGTATCGCCCACGTCAATTTCGCCGCCTTGCAGCACGTCACGGTAGCGGCGTGCAGTCAGCGATGCGGGCAGATCAATCGGTGCCCGCGGCAGCGGATGCGGCAACTGCCCCTGAAACGCCGTGAACGGCAGACGCGGCACCACCACCAACAGCGCTGCGTCTCCGTCGGTGCGCGCAAAGGCAATCACATCGTCCCGTGAGGTTGCCAGCGGCAGATAAGCACCGGTGTCAAACAACGGCGCATGTTGCTGGCGCACAGACAGTAACGCGGCGATCGCCTGTTGTTTTATCTGGCCATTGAGCCAGCTGTAGGGCGGCGACTCAGCCAGCATCTGTTGTAGCCGGGCAAAATCGGGTGGCTGACGGTTGTCGGGATCGACCAGACTAAAATTCAGTGCTTCGCTCCCCTGATAGATATCCGGCACGCCTGGTGCGACCAGCTTGATCAGCGTCTGACTCAGGCTGTTTGCCAGCCCGGCATGAATAAACGGTTGGAGCGTGGTGGTGAAATCCTGCAAAAAGTCCGGGTTGTCGGGCGACAGTAACTGACGGGCGTAGGCCAGCACCGTCTGTTCATAGTGTTGATTGTCCTCCGCCCAGTCGGTGCGCAGTTTCGCTTCGCGCAGGGCTTTTTCGACAAAATCAATAAAACGTGTTTCCAGCGCCTGTAATGCTGGCGCGTCATCGGGTTTCAGCGTTACCGGCCACACCCCTGCCAGCGCCTGATACAGCAGCCACTCCACCGCCGGTTCCGGGGCCGGGCCATCGCGCAACTGCCGGACGAATGGCTGATGCAGCTGTCGCCAGCGCGCCACCGCGGCTGCCCAGCGCTCTGGCGCTTCGCTGAGGGCATACAAACGGGCGCGGGCATCTTCGCCGCGCTTGGTATCATGGGTGGAGGTGCTGGAAAGTCCGGCGGGTTGTTGTTGCTGTCGTGCCTGCATTGCGCGGTGGAAACGGGTTGGCGAGAAGTCACCTGCCAGTGGCTCTGCACCCACTTCATTCAACGCCAGCGCCACGCTTTGACGGAAGAAAAGGGTGTCCTCTACCGATTTTGCCATCAGCGGGCCGCTAAGTTGCTGAAAGCGGGTGCGAAACAGCGCGGTGGCGTCATCCGGCGCCGTACCGCGAAAAAGCCGGGTTAGCGGGGTATCCGCCCCGATTTGCGCCACAATTTTTTGCAGCAGCAGGTCATCAGTCGCAGGTAACCCCGCAGCGGTGGCATAGGTGCGATATACCGGGAAGGCCAGCAGCAATTCACGTAGATCGTTCTCCAGTGAGTCAGTGGCGACCAGTTGCTGCGCCAGTGCCAGCAGCCGGGTAAATTCGCCTGCGAAATTGCGATCAACCATCAGCGCTTTCGCCGCCCGTAATTCAGCGTCCATATTCAGTGACTTGCCGGTTACCGCGTTGTAAGCGTGGCGCAGCGCCTGAATGCCAGGGCCGGCGACCAGCGCATCGGCGAGGGCGGCGATAAATTCATAACCGGTGGTGCCAGATACCGGCCAGTCTGCGGCCAGCGCTTCATCGCCTGCCAGAATTTTCTCCACCGTGATATAGCACGCCGGGCCGACCTGCTGACGCAGTCGTGTCAGATAACCTTTGGGGTCGGCCAGACCATCAATATGATCGATACGTAACCCGTTGACCGCACCGCTGTGCACCAGTTCGAGAATCAGCTGATGGGTTGCGTCAAATACTTCCGGGTCTTCGACCCGCACGCCGACCAGCCCGGTGATTTCGAAAAAACGCCGATACGAAAGATCGCGCGGTGCATCGGTCCAGCTCATCAGCCGATAGGGCTGGCGTTCGTGCAGCGCGGTAAGGTCCACCTTGTCCTGAAGATTTAGCCCCTGCCAGCTATCCAGTGTCAGTGGGTAAACATTGTCGTAATACGCGAAAGCGGGCAGACCGGTGAGGGGATCGGCTTTGACGCTGATTTCTCCCTTTTCCAACGCTTCGGAAAAAGGTGTGCCGAGAAACGGCAGCGTCAGCGGGCGCGACCAGTCAATATCAAAGAAATGCGCGTAGCGGCTGTGCTCGCCGTGCGCGATAACATCACGCCACCACGGATTTTCCAGCGAAGCCGCCATATGATTGGGCACGATATCGAGGATCAGCCCCAGACCGGCGTTTTGCAGTGCCTGCACCAGGCGATCAAAACCCGCCCGTCCACCTAATGCCGGGTCAATTTGCGTGGCCCGCGTAACATCATAACCGTGGGTGGAATGGGTGGTAGCGGTGAAAATGGGGGAGGCATACAGATGGCTCACGCCCAACTTTTTCAGATAAGGCACCAGCCTGGCGGCACGATCAAACGTCATGCCGTCACGAAACTGAATGCGGTAAGTTGCGGTTGGAATGGTCATGGTTGATCCTCCAGCGCCAGCCGTACGATCACCGAATTGGGTGGCAACGAAGCGGTCACCGGAGTCGAGCTAAACAGGGTAGTACCGGGCAGCGCTGGCAGCGGCTGTGCTTGCTCGCCGATATTCAGCGCCAGCGACAGGGTCCCTGCGGGAAAATGCCAACTGACTGCAACCAAACCTGGCGCGATGGTGATAACCCGGCCCTTGGGCGTGTGATTCAGTAATGGCACGATATGTTGCTGACGCAACGCCAGCAGTTGCCGGGTCAACGCCAGCCACGCTTGTCCCTCGCTGCCGCTGGTTTTCGACCAGTCGAGCTTCGACTTCACAAAGGTGTTGCGGGCATTTGGGTCCGGCACGCTGTCAGCCTCATGTCCGGCATGGCCGGTAAACTCGCGGGCACGCCCCTCGCGTACGGCTTTTGCCAGATCACCGTGGAAATCGGTGAAGAACAGAAAAGGGTGCGTCTCGCCATACTCCTCACCCATAAACAGCAATGGAATATGTGGTGCGAGCAGCAAGGTGGCAAACAATGCCTGAGTGCGAGCCTTTCCGGCGAGGGTAAGCAGCCTGTCACCCTGGGCGCGGTTGCCGACCTGGTCGTGGTTTTGAATAAAATCGACAAAAGCCACCGGCGGTTGCCCGGAACTGTCCACTCCGCGTGGCTTGCCGCTGTGGGGCGAGACTTCGCCCTGATAAGCAAAGCCCTGCGTCAGGATGCGGGCCAGCAGTTTTTCCGGCTGGTCGGCAAAATCGGTGTAGTACGCATGGGTTTCACCGGTGGCGAGGACATGAATCGCGTTATGGAAGTCATCATTCCACTCGCCGGTAAACAGTGGCGCGCTGCCGTCCGGGTCGCGTGGATGCAGAAAAATAACGTTGCGACTGTCTTCGGTGGTGAGATGAATCTGCCGGTCGCTGATCTCCTGACGAATACGCTCAGCGATTTCCAGCAATACGTGTTGCCCGGATGGGTCTTTGATCTGGTCGATGGCGTCAAAGCGCAGGCCATCAAAGCGGAATTCTTTCAGCCAGTACAAGGGCGCTTCGACAATGTAGTGACGTGCCGGCGCGACATCATAGGCGATTGCGGCCCCCCAGGGCGTCATCCGTTGCTGGTGGAAAAAATCCGGTGATAACAGCGGCAGATAATTGCCTTCCGGGCCAAAGTGGTTAAGCACGATATCCAGTACCACTAAGATACCCAACCCGTGCGCGGCATCCACCAGCGCCCGCAGCTCATCGGGCGTGCCGTAGGCCGAATGGGGGGCATAGAGCAGCACGCCGTCATAACCCCAGCCACGGTTACCGCCAAACTGCGCAACCGGCAGTAGCTCAATCATGGTGATGCCCAGTTCCGCCAGGTGCGGCAGCTTTTCAATCGCCGCCTGAAACGTGCCCTGCGGTGTAAAAGTGCCGATATGCAACTCGTAGAAAACACTCTCTTCCCAGCGGCGTCCGGTCCAGTCAGGGTGCTGCCAGGGATAGTGGTTGGGATTAATCACCAGCGAGGGGCCATTCACATCGGATTGTTGCGCGCGTGAGGCGGGATCGGGCACCAGCGTGCCATCGGCCAGCAGATACTGATAAGGCGTACCTGGCGTCACATGGCTCTCCTGCCATGTAAACCAGCCGTTGCCACTGGTCTCCATCACATGATCAACGCCTGCCAGACGCAGTGTGACGCTGCGCTGGCCGGAGGCCCAGAGGCGAAAGCGCACGCTGCCGTCTGGTGCATACTCAGCACCCCAACTTTTGTTAAAGGTATTGGACTCCATTTTATCGCCTCGCTGGTTCCAGAAGTGAGCTGTCAACGACGTCGCGCAGTTTCTAATACGGTAATGCGAGCTATAAATTTCGGGGTGGTCAGGGATTAGCCTGTGAGAAACAAGCATAGACTACGGTGGCATGTTTTCCGTAACGGCGCGATTTATCGCAGGCAGATACGCAATTCTGCACGGGCAGTAGCGGCGCGATTTATCGCGCGGCTTTTTCCTGCATCATGCACAGGATTGCGCGATAAACCGTGCCGCTACGAGAAGGTAGGCATTTTATGGCTGTGGTTGCAGGAAATACGTGCCGCTATACGGAATCGGCAGATAGTCATGGAAGATTTGCTTCAGGGTTTGCTCAGGCTCGACATCTTTAAACCGATCCGGATACAGCGTCTTCGCCATAAACTCAGTGGCGGCGATATGCCACGGGCTGAGGTAGAAATTCATCCAAATCACCGCCGCATGACCGTTGCGCAGTGCTTTCAGTTCACGCAGGCCGTTCTGTTTTGCGGTCATGGCGTTAAAGCTGCTTTGCACTGCTTGCGGAGCCACTGCCGGACCTAACTTCAGCGCGCTTTGCGCATCGTTATCCCCTGCACCCGTGGCGATGTAGTATTCCGGTTGCGTGGCGATCACCGTCTCTTCACTCAGACGCCCAAACACGCCTTGCACAGTTTTGCTGGCGATATTGTCGCCTCCGGCCGCGTTCAGCAATTCACCCAGGCTGCCTTTTACGGCGGTGACGCAACATTCATTGCGACGTCCGAGATGGAGTTGCAGCAGCACCGTCGGTTTTGGCCCCTGATAACTCGCCAGACGCTGCTGAATCACCTGCATGTGCGCGCGGTAGAAATCATTGAAGGCGTTGGCTCGTGCCTGCTGGTTCAGTACTTCACCAAAGATTGCGACGCTGCGCGTGGTGTTCTTCAGCAAATGTACGCGCAGGTCGATTTTAACCACCGGAATGTGCGCCGCCTTGAGCATCGCTGCCAGGCGCAAATCGCCGTCGTCATAGCGTGCCAGGCTTGGCAGGATCACCACGTCCGGTTTTAACGCCAGCACCTGCTCCGGGTTTATATCATTGATACCACCGGAACCCAGCGTCGGGATCTTCAGCATCTGCGGAAACTGACGCGCAAAGATGTCCCAGGTCTGGCTGTCATACTTTTTCAGGTCCTGCGGCCAGCCGACAATATATTTGAACGGATCACCCGGTTCCAGCATTGCCAGCGTGTACAGCATACGGCTTTCGCCCAGCACGATGCGCTGTGGATTGTCAGGAATGGTGACTTGATTGCCATCAATATCGGTGATGGTTTTTGCCAACGCATGACTACTCAGCAGCAGTAAAAACAGGGCCATTACCCCACGTAATGGCCGGATGATTAACGCCTTAGAATTCAACGATCGCCTCTCTTTCTCAGCGAATTTGGTGTGTTATGATGTAATTGAGAATCATTCAACCATGAGGGAATGTAGTAGTAAATTTAAAAAACACCCGAGTCGCTACAGCGACAATAGCGACATTTTTGAACCGGTCATTTTATTAATAACCTATTGAATAATATCCATTATAAAGATATAAGGCGATGGTTTTCCGTCACATTTCCCTGTAGTTTTTGTTGTGAAATTCCTTTGGTGTCACTACGGATGTGGCCGTGGGGAGTGCGCCAGTCGGCAACAATCTCATTTAAAACAAACAGATCGGACATAATATGGCGTCAGTAAATAAAATAAAAAATCGTGTCGATGTTCTGGGTGAACGCTATCGCGCGCGGGCTGCTTCGCTTTCACCACAGCTACAAACCGTGGTGCGCTATATCCATGAAAATCGTGAGGCGGTGGTGGAAGCCACGGCAATGGAGATTGCGGCAGCGACCAACAGTTCAGATGCCACGGTAGTCCGTGCGGTGCAGGCATTAGGTTTTGCCGGATTACGAGATTTAAAAAAAACGCTGGAAGTCTGGTTTGGCCCGGTCATGAATTCCGAAGAAAAAATGGCCACCACCGTCAGTGAGCTTTCCTGCGATATTAACTCCGGGATCGATTTTGTGTTGGATGGACATAAACGCGCCTGTGATGCGTTAGCTGAACCGCATAATCGCCAGGCCATTGCCGCCGCGGTGGCATTATTAATTGAGGCGCGTCAGGTTGGCTTATTTGGCATTAATGCCTCAGGTGTGCTGGCGGATTATAGCCGCCGCTTATTGGTGCGTATTGGTATTCCGGCAGTCTCGATAAATCGCTCCGGTATTGCGTTGGCGGAACAACTTATCGCCTTACAACGTGGTGACGTGTTGATCATGATGGCGCAAAAATCGGCGCATCGGGAAGGGATTACCACCATCAAGGAAGCAAAACGTCTGGGGATCCCGATTATTTTGCTGACCAATGCCGCGGATTCTGTTTTCGCCAAAGAAGCGGATGTGGTGATCAATGTGCCACGCGGCGGGGAAGATGGCCGTATGCCGTTGCATAGCGCGGTGCTGGTGTGTCTGGAAATGCTGATTTTGTCGGTGGCGTCGGCCAATGCGACGCGCACCGTCAAAACCATGAAGCGCATTCAGGATCTGAATCGCAGCATGAAACCGACCAGCAAAAAGTAGTCGGGTTATTTTACGCTGGCGACCTGCGGGGTTGGTCGGTCCGCTTTGACCACCAGCCAAACCGCACAAACGATCAGCAACGCTCCGGCGGTAAATCCTTGATTTAACGCCTCGCCCAGTACCAGCCAACCCCAGAAAATGCCGAAAGGTGGGATCAGGAAAGTCACGGTCAGGGTACGCAGTGGGCCGATATCTGCCAGCAAGCGGAAATAAAGAATGTAAGCCAGCGCCGTACAGATAAAGCCCACCGCCAGAATGCAAGCCCAGACCTCCGGGATTTGCCACTGGCTGGCTGCGGTCTGCGGCGCGGTAACGGCAAAGAACGGCAGCAGAAAGCAGGATGCCCCCAGTTGGCTACCAAACGCCACTTTGGTGGCATCCATCCCTCCGCGTGCAGTGATCCAACGTTTGGCGAGAAACCCAGCGATGCCGTAGCAGGTGGTTGCTACCAGACAAGCCAGAATGCCAAGGATTAACGCGCGGGTAAGATGTGCTTCACCGGTGGTACTGATTAGCAGGATACCGGCAAACCCCGCCACCATACCCATCACTTTCTTCAACGTCAGTTTTTCGGCAAAGAAGGCCGCACCCATGATTACGCCCATCAGCGGCGCAGTGGCGTTCAGGATGGCGGAATAGCCAGCGGGCAACACGCGTGCAGCGAGGCAATACATCAGGAACGGCAGCCCGGAGTTGATCACCCCAAGCAGCATTGCCCAGCGCAGTTTGCCGTCGAAACGCAGCGGCATTCTCAGCACAGCCATAATCACCAGCAGGCCGATACTGCCGCAAACCACGCGCAGAAACGCGGTATTGACGGCACCTAATGCCGGAACGGCAATGCGCATAAACAAAAAACTGGCTCCCCAGATGGCTGCCAGCAGCAGCAGGCGTAACGTATCCGTTGTTCGCATAAGGTTTTCTTTGATGAAGGATTGGGTAAGGGCGACACTGTAAATTTAAACAGGGCAAGTGGCAAGGTGATTAGAATATGAAATCAGCCGCGAGCTGTCGTGCTTCCCCTCAAAACAAAACTGTGGCACCATTTAGGAATCAATCATTTCCTAAATGGTAATAAGATGTCTGTACAGCCCCGTGAACGCGGTCGCCCGCGTCAGTTTGACACCGATGCCGCGCTCGATCGTGCCATGCTGGTATTTCGTGAAAAGGGCTACCACAGCGCGTCAATCAGCGATCTCAGCGCAGCGATGCAACTTACCGCCGGCAGTATCTACAAAGCCTTTACCGACAAACGCGGCCTGTTTTTGCAGGTGTTCGCGCGCTATACCTCGCTACGTAATCAGGCGCTGCGCCAGCGGCTGGCGCAACAACCGGATGGCCGGTCGCGTATTGCTGAAGTGCTGCGTTTTTACCTTGAATCCGCCAGTGATATTGAAGGGCGGCGCGGTTGCCTGGTGGTGGGGAGTGCTATCGAGCTCCAGGTACTGGATGCAGAGCTTGCTGAACTGGTGCGTGCGGCGCTCGAACGCAACCAGCAATCGATGCTGCAATTGCTGGAGCAGGGGCAGCAGGATGGTTCGGTTAATCCACAACTTGACGCTGAAGCCGTGGGAGGCGTGTTGCTCTGTCTGGTGTTGGGAATGCGCGTGGCTGGAAAAATGCAGGATTTACCGGCGCGTGAGCGACTGATAGCCAGCGCCCTGACGCTGCTGAATTAAAATTTTTTACCTAATAAGGAAATAATCATTTCCTAAATAACTGGAGGTTTACATGTCCGATCATGCTATCGCCCAACCCTGGTCCCAACCGGTGGCGAATCTGCCCGGTTTTGCGCATCACTACGCCACCGTGGAGGGCGTTCGTCTGCACTATGTCAGCGGCGGCAATCCGCAGGGAGAAATTTTACTGTTGCTGGCTGGCTTCCCACAAAGCTGGTACGCCTGGCATCAGGTCATGGCGCAGTTGGCCGATCGGTATTTCATTATCGCGCCGGATTTGCCCGGACAGGGTGACTCTGACAAACCGTCGGCTGGTTACGATACTCAGGCACTGGCGGCTAAGGTTCAGGGGCTGATGCAACAGCTTGGTCATCCGCGCTATTACCTGGCCGCGCATGACGTAGGAGCCTGGGTCGCCTGGCCGTATGCCGTGCGCTACAGCCAGCAAGTTATCAAACTGGCGCTGCTGGACGCGGGCATTCCGGGGATCACATTGCCCGAGGCGCTTCCAGCCACGCCGGATAAAGCCTGGAAGACCTGGCACTTTGCCTTCCATTTATTGCCGGATTTACCGGAAGCCTTAATCAGTGGGCGCGAGGAGATTTATCTGGAGTGGTTTCTGCGGCGTAAAACCGCCAGCCCGATGGTATTCAGCGACGCTGACATGGCTGAATATGTGCGTTTGCTACGTCAGAATGGCGCGTTGCGCGCCGGACTGGCACCCTATCGGGTAGTGACGCAATCGGCGGAGCAGAATCGGGCGCTGCGTGAGCAGGGCAAACTGACGCTGCCGCTGCTGGCAATCAGCGCCGATCAGGGTTCCATCCCCGATATGGCGACACCGCTACGGCAGTTTGCCGACGATGTCACCGGGATCACTATCGCCCAAAGTGGCCATTTCATCCCGGATGAACAACCGCTGGCGCTGGCCGCTGCCCTGGCGCACTTTTTCCGTTAAGCACGCGGGCTGACACCAAAAACTTATTTGGCAAACAGTTGGCTCATATCTTTAAACGCCTTGAATTCCAGCGCGTTACCGCACGGGTCGAACAGGAACATCGTAGCCTGTTCGCCGACCTGCCCTTTAAAGCGAATATAGGGTTCGATCACGAATTTGGTGTTGAACCCGCGCAGGCGTTCAGCCAACGCTTCCCACTCATCCCAATGCAGAATAATGCCGAAGTGCGGCACAGGCACATCATGGCCGTCGACCGGGTTGGAATGTACGTTTTCCTGGGAGGCGGTTTTGGGGTGCTCGTGGATCACCAACTGATGACCATAAAAATCAAAATCGACCCACTGGGTGCTGGAGCGACCTTCTGCCAGACCAAAAATGGTGCCGTAGAAGGTGCGTGCTGCATCAAGATCGTAAACCGGGATGGCAAGGTGAAAAGGGGAAAGGCTCATAGTGTCTCCAGCATCAAAAAGAGGGGGCGGTGTGCCGCTGGTGCAGCATCTGCTCAAAATCATACGAATGGTTTTGTTTGAATAAAAACAATATATAGTTGGGGTTAATACAAATAATTTTTGAGTGTCATCGATGATTCGGGAACTAAAAACCTTCATGGTGGTGGTGCAGGAGGGCAACTTTGCCGCAGCGGGTGACAAAATTGGTCTGACCCAGGCAGCGGTGAGCGCGCAAATGCTCAGACTGGAAGCCGAGTTAGGTTTTGATCTTTTTGACCGCAGCGGGCGCAGCGCCAGGCTTAATCTGCGCGGTCAACAATTGTTGCCGCAGGTGGATGAGCTGCTGACGCTATACCGCCATCTCGGTGATAAGGCCGAACTGCCCCGTCCGGCAGCTCGCGTCACCCTGGGTGCAATTGCCTCTATTCAGCGTTCGCTGTTGCCCACTGCGTTAACGCGATTTCATAAGCAGTTTCCCGGTTGCCAGACGCGCATCGTACCGGGTTTGTCGCTGGAATTGGTCAACCTGGTGGACGCCGGGGAGCTGGATCTGGCGGCAGTGATCCGCCCGCCGTTTGCGCTGCAAACCGATTTGCACTGGACCACCTTACGTCGCGAACCTTACCGATTGATTGTGCCGCGTCAGGTGACGGGGGATGAAGCGGCACAATTGCTGGCGACACATCCGTTTATTCGTTATGACCGTACTTCATTTGGTGGCCGCCAGGTGGACCGTTATCTGCGGGAGCGCAGTATCGATGTGCAGGAGCTGTGCGAAGTGGATGAGCTGGAGGCGATTGTAAAACTGGTGGCGAATGGGTTGGGGGTGGCGCTGGTGCCACAAACCCAACCGACTCAGCGCTGGCCAAAGACGGTGCGGGTGGTGGAGATGGGAGCGGAGACGTTTTACCGCGAGGTAGGGCTGGTGCAGCGGGCCGGGCAGGCGAACTCAGAACTGGCGGGGGAATTGGGACGTTTGCTGGTGGAGGCGGGGTAGGGAAATAACTGCTATACCTGAATACATAAATAACGAAATTCACGAAAACTATTATATATTCAGAAATGAATATATATCATCTGTGAGCCAGATATATTTATTTGGTCTGAGTTGTTACCATTAACGCGACAAATCATTTGGAAATATGGCAGGATAAAAAAGATTTGTTTAAGGATGACAGTCAGCGAGATATTTCAATGGTTGTCTGGGTGATACGTCAGTACGCGTTTATGGAGTATTTTTATGGAAAAATTAATTGACGTAAATAAAGCCATTTCGAGTGAGCTTGGGAGGTGCGGGGATTACAACCCTCATTTGTTAGCCTGTCCTGAAGAACTGGTGCAGCAAAAAGTGATGAAACGGTTGAGAAATATTTACAGTGAAGTCATCGGCCGTCAGAAATTATCTTTAGGTTATCCACTTAATCAAAACTTCGACTATTCGGCACTGGCACCATTTATCGATGTTCACCTGAATAATCTCGGTGACCCTTACGAAGCCAACTCGACCTTATTGAATACACGCGAGCTGGAACAAGAGGTGCTGGAATACTTTTGCAAGCTCTGGCATGCGCTTCCGCGCTCGCCTTTGACTCAGGATTCCTTTTGGGGCTATGTGTTATCCATGGGGGCCACGGAGGGGAACATGTACGCATTATGGAGTGCGCGTGAATATTTCAGCTCACGGGCGAGAGCCAGGGGAATATGCCAGAATACGATGCGTGAACCTGTACTTTATTATTCTCAGGAAGCGCATTATTCACTAGAAAAATGTGCAAATGTTTTGGATATTACCGCTTTTCAGGAAGCGGGTAATAAATACTTTCCGGGGCAGTGTCCTGTCACCCCAGATGGTCAATGGCCTAATGGCGTACCGGTGGACCAGCATGGTGCGGTGGATGTGGGAGCATTGTCGGCGTTGGTCGATTTCTTCGTCTCCAGAGGGCATCCACCGATTATTGTTTTGAATGTGGGTACGACATTTCTGGGTGGATTCGATGACGCCGTGCGGGTATGGCAGCAGGTGTCAGGCATTCTGGAACGGCATGGTTGTGATCATTCGGACTGCTGGATTCATATTGATGGGGCATTGGGGGCCGCGTATCTGCCTTACCTGGAGTTAGCCAGTGAACAGCGGCTAACGTCAGAGAGAGGGTCGCTTTTTGATTTTCGCCTGCCGTTTGTGAATTCGATCGTGATGAGTACCCATAAATGGTTTGGTGCACCCTTTGCTTCAGGCGTTTACATGAGCAAGGAAAAGTATCGCATGCTTCCGGCGACATTGCCTGAATATGTCGATACACCGGATACCACGCTGGGGGGGACGCGCAATGGTTTGGCCGCATTAATTCTCTGGTACGCCATAAATACGGTGACACCCACGATGCAGGCTGCTATTGCAGCACGCTGCGAGAAACTTGCCGCTTATGCTTATCAACAGATGCAATCGATAAAAGCGATTCATCCTTCATTTTGTGTTGAGCGTGGACCGCAATCGCTGGTGGTGATTTTTAGCCGTCCGAGAGAAGAGATCTTCAATCTATTCCAACTCAGTGGCAGAGGAAAGTTAGCACATATCGTTATTATGCCGCATGTGACACGAGCAGCAATTGATAGTCTTATTACTGAGTTAAAGAATAAGCAAGCACTGGTCTGAATATAAAATATAATGGAATGATTATTAAATTATTAGGGGAATGAACAATGAAATGTAGACATGCGAAAACTTCCGAACTGGAAAAAGTCTGTGAGTTATTGGCTTCAGAATTTTATCACGATCCAGTACTCAAATTCGCCTTTACTGATGAGAATATGTCAAGACGTCTGGGTACAATGAAAAAATTTTTCCGTATTTATGTGGATCTTGCTCAACAAAATGGCGGCATTCTTCTGGCTGAGGACGACGTTGGCGTCCTGGTATATTTTCATCCGCAGTTGATGGAAATGACTAAAGAAGAAAATGAACGAATCGATAGTTTGCTTAAGCAGGAGTGTGGGGTTGATTACACTACAGCCTCAGCCTTTATGAGCGGGCTTGACCAGTATCATCCTCGAACACCACCGCATTTTTATATTTTCCTTGTCGCAGTTTCACGCGCTAACAGAGGGGGAAGAATTGTAAAAGCATTGTTCAGCAAGCTGAATGTTATTCTGGATAAGGCAAAGCTGCCGTGCTACGCCGAATGTACAGCTTTTAGTACACGTACTTTAGTCAGGCGTTTTGGTTATCGTGATGCGGGCAAACCTTTGCAAATTGAAGGTTTTCCTGAACTTTTCCCAATCTGGCGTGAACCTAATTCAATAGGTTGAGTTTAAAGTCAATTAGAGGTGCTTTCCTCGAAGTATCTGCTCCACTGCTGGCATCGGTTTGATGCAGGCTACTAAAAACGAACCAGCCTTTTAGTGGGCTGGCTCACATCATGCCGTCTTTTGTGATTTATGTTTGTGCTATATCATTGGATACGATACTATTCTCAACTGCAACACTTGTTGTAGTGTAATGAGTTCAGGGGAATAAGTGAATGAATAGTAAGTTTTTCTCAGATCCTCAAAAAAATAAAATCGTAAAGAAACATCTGGAAAAACAGCTAAAAAAATATGGTGATATGAATTATGCATTTGCAGTAATGAATAAGCGTAATTCAGATGACATGATTATCATTTCCGATTTGCCAGATTACTTTTCACAGGTTTATCTGGAGAGCAAGTATCAGAATATAGATCCTGTTATAATAAATGCATTAAACCGTATCTCTCCAATTATTTGGGATGATAGTTTAATGATTAATTCTCGATGGGTTATCGAAAGAATATTTGAATCGGTCACGCCTTATAATATCGTGAGTGGCCATACGTTTATCTTGCATGATCAAAAAAACAATTTGGTTACATTATCATTGTATGTGAATAAGTACTTAGAAGCAGAAATGTATGATAATATAACAAAAAATAAAAATGATATTCAGGGACTTTTAATCGATACCCATGAAATGCTACTTCATCTCTATCGTGAAGAAAATGAGACGCCTACTGCTGAGGGGAATGCACTCTCAGCCCGCGAAAACGAAATTCTCTACTGGAGCAGTACCGGGAAAACCTACCCTGAAATCGCACGTATGTTGGATATTACGGTAAGTACGGTCAAGTTTCACATGGGTAAAGTTGTGAAAAAGCTCGGTGTGAATAACGCTAAACATGCCATCAGTCTCGCCATTGAACTCAACATCATTTCGCACCCGTCTGGCAAATAACTATCCACTTCAGAACAACCACCCTGTCAATATCCAACAGGGTGGTGGCATTCATCAAAACGACATCGTCACCCCAGCATAATAAGCCCGACCTGGCTCGTTATAGGTGGATGCGCCATCATTCTCACGATAAACCCGCTTATCAAACAGGTTGTTAATACCCGCGTTGGCACGCAGATTTTTGGTGATAGCGTAATTTACGTTCAGACCAAAGATAGAGTAGGGGCTGATTTCACGATTAGAAATGGCACCGGACTCGTTACGAATCTCAGCGTACTGGCGCGGTTTCTGACGACCGTACTGTGTCCAGTTGATATTGGCGTCCAGTTTGTCCGTGACCTGCCAGTCCAACTGCGAGTTGATGGTGAATTCCGGGATCACCGACAATGGGTTACCGGTCTTCTTACTTTCCGAACGGAACATATAGGTAGCGTTGGTACGCCACTCCAGCGTATCGTCGATCACCGGAATTGTCAGGTTGCCTTCCAGACCTTCAACAATGGCTTTGCCACCGTTTTCCCAGCGCAACACATTGTATCCGTTTGAGGTGTAGCCCACTGCCTCGTCACCCGCGACGATTTTATTTTTATAATCATTGCGGAACCAGGTAATACCGGCGGTGTAACCGTCATTATGGAACTCGATCCCGACTTCTTTATTGACGCTGATTTCAGGATCGAGATTTTCATTACCTAATAAATAGCAGCTTCCGGTAGAGATCCCCACCGGGCAGCCGTTGCCACGGGTCGAGAGCAAATAACCCTCCGTTGATTGATACAGATTCGGTGCTTTAAAGGCGCGAGCGATACCCGCTTTCAGGGTGAAATAATCACCCAGCCCCTGAGAAATATTCAGGCTCGGGCTCCAGTTAGCACCAAATTTATTGTGATAATCGAAACGCAGGCCGGGAATCACCTCAGTACTGTCGGTGGCGGCGATGTTATCTTCAAAATAAAGCGAACTAATGGTGGCGCTGTTTTTACTGCTGCGTGAGGCTGGGTCACCCGAAACGCCATCAATAATCACACCTGATGCATCGGTCGCGCTCATGGAAGCGGGGTCATTCAATTCATCACGATTCCATTCGGCACCCAATGTCATGGTTTGATCAACCAGCAATTCAACCGGGAAGTTAATCTCACCCCCCGCGCGATAACTTTCGAGACGGCTGGTTGCGTAGTCATTGCTGTTGATCATCCCTTCAACGCGACCGGTCGAACCTTCCTGCAAGCGGGTGTTGTTGGTCTTCTCATAATTAAAATTGAGCTTAGACGTACCCCAATCCCAGATGCCGTTGTAAGTTACACCATAACTCTGACGATACATGCGGTTGGTTTCATCACCATAAAGTGACTCGACCAAACCATTCGGACTGATATTGCCGTTGCTGTATTGCGTATCACCCGCATAAATATTGCCCTGGCGGCTATAGCCATAGCTGAAATCAACAATTTGTAGCGGGGTGATTTTCCAGGAAAACACCGTGTTGATGTCTTTATTACGCACACCTTCTCGGCCTGCCGCGTTGGAACCGTTTTCCGCGGTATTGATGTTGTAAGCGTCGGCATCCGTTTTATTGATGTTGCCATACAAACGCATGGTCAGCGCATCTCCGGCTAACGGTCCGCTCAGGCTGAAGTTGGCGCGCTTAGTCGCACCTTCTTTATCATCTTCCGGCTGATTGGTGAACAATGACAATGAGCCGTGCCAGTCGTTAGTCGGGCGTTTGGTAATGATATTCACCACGCCACCCGCCGCTCCTGAGCCGTAGCGTGATGCTGCCGGACCACGGATGACTTCAATGCGCTCAACCATTTCAGCGGGCACCCAGTTGGTATCACCGCGTGTATCTCGCTCGCCGCGCCAGCTATACCGTACTGAGTTACGCGAGGTGACAGGGACACCATCAATCATAATTAAGGTGTTCTCTGGTCCCATGCCACGAATATCGATCTGACGGTTATTGCCCCGGCTGCCACTGGCGCTGTTACCGGTGAGATTCACGCCGGGCATCTTACGAATAATGTCGGACAAATCGTTAACCGGCGGACTTTTCTGGATGTCTTCCGCCGTGATGGTTGAAACACCCGGCTGTTGCTTCAATTCCTCTTCCGCCGTGACGATCATTGATTCATCGTCAGCCAGTTTTTCGGTTGGCTCCTCATTGGCAGCATAAGCTGACGTACTCAGCAGGCTGGCCAAAAACAGCGCGACAGGTCGCTTTTGGCTACATCTGGTTACATTCACTTAAGATTTCTCCCTGATATGTTAACGTTTGTAAGCAAATGCGCATGATAATGAGAATAATTATCATTGTATATATTGAGTAAGGAATCTCCCTGATTTCTCCTTAATTGCTTAACATTCGTTCGATTCGCATCAGGGGAGGGGTATTTAATTACAACATACTGAAGGATGGGGAAATTCCCGGCGTTGCTGATAAATATCGCGCTGTTCTGAGTCAATTGTGCTGCGGAGAAATTTTATCAGGCACTCACGGTTATTGGGTGATGGATGTTTGTCCTCACGCGTTTTGCAATCGCTTAGAAAACATGGTTATGTCTAAGAATAAAAAGAGAGGTGAGTGCTGCATTTGTAGCCCATTGATTCTCTGCCAAAATCCCTGTAATTCCGCTGCTGACCACAACTTCGTGTCTCCTCCGACTCACTGAAAAAGTCTATTGCCAGATTTCGGCAATAGATATCTGTTTTTCGCATTTGTGATCCCTGCATATATTCACAGAAAATGACCACGGGACATTACGAGGATGAATAAACCCGTAAGGCACAAAATAAATGTGGCTTATGAGGTGAACAATACATCGCTACCTCCAATGCCTTTTCCCGCTGGGGAAACATTTTAAATATCAGGAGAAAGGTTCCAGTGAAATTCGCAAAAGGAATGACCCTTTTCGCACTTGCTCTGAGTGCGCACACCACGTTTGCCGCTGAACAATCTGTTCCCACCGACAGCTCAGTCCATGTTAAAGCCGATCCGGCGCTGAAAAGCCTGTTACCTGCGGATATCGTGAAACGTGGCTACATTGTTGCCGGAACCAACCCCAACACGCCACCGACCACCTTCTATAAAGAAGACAACAAAACTCTGGCCGGTCGTGAAATCGACATTATGAATGCGGTAGGTGAGCGCCTCGGTATCCCGGTGCACTGGCAAGATACCGGTGGCTTCGACAACATCATTCCTGGCCTGAAAACCGGTCGTTATGATGTCGCGCTCTCCAACATCAACGCGACTAAAGCGCGTACTAAACAGGTAGATTTCGTCAGCTACTACAATGCCAGCCTGCTTGGCATCATCTCGCAGAAAGACGCCAATATCGCCCCTTTCAAATCCTTTGATGCCGTGTGCGGCAAAGAAGTGGGGGCGGGTTCTGGCACCACTCAGGTAACCCGTCTGGAAGAAGCCAGCAAAGCTTGTGAAGCCGCGGGCAAACCGCCAATCAAAGTTTCGGTCTTCCCGGACCGCCCGGCTGGTGTTCAGGCGGTGGTGAGTGGACGCGTGCCGATGTTCCTCGGTCCGTACGAAGGTCTGCTGTGGCAGGTTAAAGTCATCAAACCTTTGACCATGAGTGGTGAGATCAGCGTAACCGACTACCCGGTTTCCGTTGCCTTCCCGAAAGAGTCTGAACTGGAACCGGCTGTCCAGGCGGCCCTGAACTCATTAATCAAAGATGGTAGCTACAAGAAAATCCTCGACAACTGGGGGATTGGATTTGGTGCTGTGACCGAAGCTAAACGCAATGACGAGATCTTTAAATGAGTGATTTTCAGGACCACACCGACGATCTGAAAATCGTCGGCAAACGCTACTACGGACGCTGGCTGAGTGCGCTGGTGGTACTGTTGTGCGTCGTGGCGATGGCGCACTCCATGATCAACAACCCGCGTTTTGAATGGGGGGTGATTGCGGAGAACTTCACCGGCCCCTCCATTTTGCAGGGCGTCTTGATGACGCTGCAACTTACGGTGATATCCGTGGTGCTGGGTTTTGCCTTCGGTACGGTATTGGCGTTGATGCGTTTGTCATCCAATCCGGTACTGGTCGCGGTGAGCTGGGCCTATACCTGGTTCTTCCGTGGTGTGCCCATGCTGGTGCAGCTGTTTCTCTGGTACAACATTGCGGCGCTCTATCCCAAAATTTCGCTGTGGATTCCGGGACTGGGTGAGATCTGGAGCGCTCAGTCCAACTCGCTGGTTAGCCCGTTCAGTGCGGCAGTGATCGCGCTGGTAATGCATCAATCCGCTTATGCGGCAGAAATTGTTCGCGCGGGCATCCAGAGCGTAGGTAATGGTCAGCTGGAAGCGGCCCGTGCGTTGGGTTATCGTCCGGCGCAGATCTTCCGCCATACCGTCCTGCCTCAGGCGATGCGCGCCATTATGCCGCCAGCGGGTAACGAAATTATTGGTCAGTTAAAAACCACGGCGGTGGTTTCAGTTATTTCGCTACAGGATGTGTTGTTTTCCGCGCAGATTATTTATCAGCGCACCTATGAAGTGATCCCGCTGCTGCTGGTCGCAACGTTATGGTATCTGCTGATGACCTCGGTCCTGTCGATAGGACAATATTATGTCGAGCGCTATTTTGGTCGCGGCGTGACACGTCGTGAGAAACGCAGCCTGTGGCAGTCGCTGCCACGTTTTTCTGCCACCAAGACCGAAAGGAGCGTGAGCAATGGCTGAGGCAATCGCACTGCGTAAGGTGACCAAACGTTTCTCCGGTGTCACCATCCTGGATGAAGTTAACCTCGATATTCCGGCGGGTTCGGTGACGGTGATCCTGGGTCCCTCCGGTTCCGGGAAATCGACGCTGTTGCGTTGTATCAACCATCTGGAAAAGCTGGATGGCGGTACCATCCGTATCGGCGGCGAAATGGTGGGATACAAGCAGAAAGGTCAGGCACTGCACGAGCTGAGCAGTAGCGCGATTGCGCGTCAGCGTGCGGAAATTGGCATGGTATTTCAGCAGTTTAACCTGTTTCCACATCGTACCGTGTTGCAGAACATCATCGATGCCCCGATGCGCATCAAAAAGCAGAGTCGCCAGCAGGCTACCAGCAAAGCGCTGGCGTTGCTGAAACAGGTGGGCTTGTCGGGTCGTGAAGATGAATGGCCGCAGAATCTATCTGGTGGTCAGCAGCAACGCGTGGCGATTGCCCGTGCGTTAGCGATGGACCCTGGTGTGATGTTGTTTGATGAACCGACATCCGCACTCGACCCCGAACTGGTGGGTGAGGTGTTGCAGGTGATCAAACAGTTGGCGCATTCCGGCATCACTATGGTGATCGTCACGCACGAAATTGGCTTTGCCCGTGAAGTGGCCGACAACATTGTGTTTATGGAAGGTGGCAAAATTGTCGCCGCTGGTCCGACCCAGCAGGTACTCGACGACCCGGAAAACGGGCGCGTGAGAAACTTTATTGCAACGGTGCTTTAAGCACCGTTTTTCTTTTTTAGCCAGGAACAATGATGACGCAGAAACCAGTCATGCACAGCGCACACTGGGGAGCTTTCCATGCTCAACAGCAGGGCGATCAACTCACCATTGAGCCATTCCACCGCGATCCCGATCCCAGCCCGTTGTTACAAAATTTCCGTCACGCCCTCAGCCATCCGGCGCGCGTGGCGCGTCCGATGGTACGTCGTGGCTGGCTGGAAAATGGCCCCGGACCGGATCAACGCCGTGGTAACGATGAGTATGTTGCCGTCAGTTGGGAAGAAGCCTATACCCTGGTGGCAAACGAATTAAAACGTGTTGGCGAAAACTATGGCCCGGAAGGCATTTTTGGTGGTTCTTACGGATGGTCGAGCGCGGGGCGTTTCCACCATGCGCAAAGCCAGGTACATCGTTTTCTCAATACCACCCTGGGTGGCTATGTACGCTCGGTTAACAGCTACAGCTCCGGCTCGGCGTCCGTGCTGTTGCCACATATCGTGGGCGATATGAACGAGATTGCCCGCCGCGGCGTAAGCTGGGAAGAGATTGCCCAACACAGCGACGTGGTGCTGGCGTTTGGCGGTCTGGCGCTGAAAAATTCACAGGTGGCCAGTGGTGGCCTGAGCGAACACACCGAACGTGGCTTTATGCAGCAGGCGGCACAACGCGGCACGCGCTTTATCTCCGTCAGCCCATTAAAAAGTGATTTACCGGATGAAGCTCAGGGTGAGTGGCTGGCGCTACATCCTGGTACTGACGCGGCGTTTATCCTTGGCGTGCTTTCGGTACTGATTGCGGAAGGCTTGACCGATGAAGCCTTCCTCGCCCGCTACACTGTCGGCTGGCCGCAGATGGTGGCGTATATTCGCGGCGAAGAGGATGGCACGGTACGAGATACGCATTGGGCGGCGGCGATTTGCGGTGTTGATGCGGCGTTTATCGCCCAATTTGCCCGTCAGTTACAGGGTAAACGTGTGTTGGTAACGGTGGCGCACGCCTTGCAACGTGCCGAACATGGCGAACAGCCGGTGTGGTTGGGTTTGGTGCTGGCGGCGGCATTGGGGCAACCCGGCTTGCCCGGCGGCGGATACACCTACGCCCTCGGCGCACTCGGTCACTATGGTAAGCATCATAACCTGGTCAGCTTCCCGGCGTTGCCGCAGGGTAAAAATGGTATCGACCGCCTGATCCCGGTGGCGCGCATCGCCGATATGCTGCTCAACCCCGGCACGCAGTTTGATTACAATGGCCGTCGCCTGACCTATCCCCATATCCGCCTCGCTTACTGGGCGGGCGGCAATCCGTTCCACCACCATCAGGATCTGGCGCGCTTACGCCAGGCGTTTTGTCAGCTGGATACGTTGATTGTCCATGAAATTGCCTGGACGGCCAGCGCCAGACACGCCGACATTGTGTTGCCCGCCACCATGACGCTGGAGCGCGAAGATATAGGTGGAGCACCAACCGATCGCCATCTCTTCGCCATGCAACCCGTGGCGCAACCTTATGCTGAGGCGAAAGATGATTACGCGATTTTCAGTGAACTGGCACGCAGGCTGGGCCGGGAAGAGGCGTTTACCGAAGGACGCGATACGCGCGGTTGGTTGCAACATCATTACCAGCAGTTGCAGGAAAAGCTTGCGGCGCATCGGGTCACGGTCCCAACCTTTGAGCAGTTCTGGCAACAGGGCGTTGTGGAGTTGCCGCAATTGAAGGACGGCGGGCGCATGATCAACGCATTCCGCGCCGACCCGGATGCGGCACCGCTGCCGACGCCGAGCGGAAAAATCGAAATCTACTCGGCCACCATCGCCAGTTTTGATTATGAAAACTGCCCCGGACACCCGGTATGGCGCGAACCACAGCAACAACCGAACGATGAACATCCGTTCTGGCTGATTGCCAATCAACCCGCCACGCGTCTGCATAGCCAGTTGGATTTTGGTGATTACAGTCTGAGTGGGAAACGTGATGGCCGGGAAGTATGCAGCCTGAATCCGCAGGATGCGTTGCGGTTAGCCATCAATGATGGCGACATTATCGAGTTATACAACCAGCGGGGACATGTGCTGGCCAGCGCGCGCGTCACCGATACCATCATGCCGGGCGTGGTCCAACTACCGACGGGAGCCTGGTACGATCCGGTTGATCCCACCGCTGAGCGGCCGTTGTGTCGTCATGGGAATCCCAACGTGCTGACGCTGGATATTGGCACCTCGTCATTAACTCAGGGCTGTAGCGGGCAAATTACCGTGGTGCAGGTCAGGAAGTATGCCGGGGAACTCACGCCGGTACAGGCATTTATTCCGCCGTATTGCTAACCCATCCGTAACGGCGCGCGATAAATCGCGTCGGATATTTTGATCACGTAGCGGCGCGATTTATCGCGCTGTTACTTGATGACAGGCATCTATCCCCGCAACACGTCTGCCAACGCCTGCAAATCTGCTGACGTCTTTAACTCACTGCTTTGCCACAACAAAGCCTGGCGTTCTGCCGTTTCCTGCCTCAGCGCCAGACGCAGTTTGCCCGCCACATCTACCGCATCGGCCAGCGATTCCTGCCGGGTACGACGCTGACGCAGTTGCATGCCGTTTTTCAGTGACAATGTCACTTCATGAAAGCGCAGCGCCGGGTTAATTGCATCCGGTGGGGCGGATTCATCTGGCGTACGCCGTACTTTTGCCGCCAGCGGCATCACGTTATGGTTGAGGTCGCCTTCGGCAAAATCCTCCAGACGCAGGTCGTCATACATCAACATTGCGGCGATAACATATTCGAGGCTGAAGCGTGCCTCGATGCCGTTGGCTGGCACTTGTATCGACGCCGCAATATCGCCACCCGGCGGGAACGCGACGCTAATATCGACGATGTTATCCAGCAATGCCTCCAGCGGTTGCCCGCTTGCCAGCCACTCCTGCCTTAATAAGCGCGCAGCCTCGGCGGCACTGTGAGTCCCGGCACAGGTCGGGAAAGGTTTGAACTCCAGCCCCGGGGTGATGATACGCCAGGGAGTGCCCCAGTTTTCTGACAGCTTTTCCGGCTGTGCCTGACCGTTGCTGCTGGCCGCGAGGAAAGCCTCAAGCACGCCATCCTGTTTGCCATCGATTCCGGCCAGCGTCAGCTGCGCCGCTGCAACAGCCCGTTCCGCCGCAAATCCGGCGTGCAACGGTTTAATGGCAGAACCAAATTGCGCCCGTAAGCCGCTCGCCTGGGTGGCGGCAATGCCCAACAGGGTCGCGGTTGCGGCGACATCCAGCCGCAGAAAACGGGCCAGCGCGGCAGCCGCAGCGAGGGTGCCAAGCGTGGCGGTGTTGTGATATCCCAGCGCGTAATGTTGCTGACTGGCCGCCAGACCGAGCCGTCCGGCTACTTCCACGCCGATGGCGTAAGCATCGAGGAACTGCTCAGGCGTGGCTTGTGGCTGGTGCTGATGCCAGGCAAACAACGCCGGCAGGATCACCACGCTGGGATGGCCACGAAAATCAGCATGGAAATCATCGTAATCCAGCGCATGGCTGGCATAGCCCAGTAACAACGCCTGGGAACGGATGCTGCCATCGCCGTAAACGGTGCGCAGCGCCGGTAAGCCGCTGTCCGGTACCTGGCCGCGTAGCACCGGCCAGCTCACCGCGAGGAAATCACGTATGCCTTCGCGCGCTTTGGTCTGCGCCAGGTAATCGGGTTGGCTGTGAACAATACGTTCTGCCAACGCGCGTGTGAGGGTCATGGCTGTGGCTCCAGGCTGAGCAATGCGGCCACGGCCAGATTTGCCAGGTAACGCGACGTCGGCAGCAACACCTGATCGTTGATGCGAAATGCCGGATGATGCAGCGCATAAGGCTCACCGGTGCCAATCATCATAAAGGCGCCGGGTAATTGCTGTTGATAGAAGGCAAAGTCTTCGCCAATCGGGCTGGCTTCCACTACGCGGGCTTCAAAACCGCTGGCGCTGGCCTGCTGTAACGCAAAATCGGCCCAGTACGCATCGTTGACCACCGACGGCGGCCCCGCATGCCAGTTAAATTTCACCACTACGCCAAAGGCGGCACCGATTCCCTGCACGATTTCGCGAAAACGCTGCTCCAGCCGTTCACGGGTGGTTTGCGAAAACGAACGCACCGTGCCTTCCAGCCAGGCGCTGTCGGGAATCACATTCCAGGTGCTGCCACTGTGAACCTGGGTAATCGACACCACGGCATTATCAGCCGACGGGGCGTTACGGCTGATCAGCGTTTGCGCCGCCGCGATAATCTGCCCGGCGACGATGATCGGATCGTTACCTTCATGCGGTTTGGCAGCATGGCTGCCGGTGCCGGTAATGGTGATATCAAAACGGTCCACGGCGGCGGTAAGAGGTCCGGCTTTGCTGCCAATGACGCCGGGCGGCAATGAAGGATCGTTATGGATGCCGAAAATGGCCACAGCATCCTGCAATGCGCCAGTGGCAATCACGTCCGGGGCACCCTGGCCCGTCTCTTCCGCCGCCTGGAACAAGATACGCACGCGGCCGGGAAGGGTGGCTTCCTGCTTTTTAAGCAAAATTGCTGCGCCCAGCGCGGCTGAGCTATGGAAATCATGACCGCAGGCATGCATGACGCCCGGTCGTTCGGAACGAAAACTGACGTCAGATTGTTCTTCAATCGGCAGGGCATCGATATCGGATCGCAGCACTATCAACAGCCCCTGTTGCGGGCCGACTTCAGCCACCAGGCCGGTTTTCAGCGGCAAATCGAGAATGCGAATCTGATGGTGTTCCAGTTGCTGGCGCAGACGCGCGGTGGTTTCGAATTCCTGGTTAGACAGTTCTGGAAAACGGTGCAATTCCTGGCGGAAAGTGACGAGATAGTCACCCAGCGCGGATTCATCAATGGTACTCATGCCTTGTTCCCTTGTTGTGATGCCTGGCGCGTCAGCCAGGCATCATGTGCGCTTTCATCCAGCACTTTCTTCATATAGAGCGTGATATGACCTTTACCCAGGTCGGTGGTATGCATCGGCTGGAAGCCACGCTTCAGGTACATTTCCTTTAACCACGGATGGCTGATGGCGGTCCCCAACGATACCGCTGGGGCGCGCAACTGACCGATGATGATCTCCTGCTCCAGCCAGTCCTGAATCTTGCGACCATATTGCTGACCGGGATAGTTGGGATGCGCGCCAAACCAGCCAATATGCGGCAAGCCAAACGGACCGGGTAGCGGTCCCCACGGATAGCGGATGGTAATGGAAGAAACCATTTCGCCATCGGCATATAACCCATACACCCCGTGGCTTTGCAGATGACGCAGCGTTTTTTCAAGATCGGCGCTGGCGGCATCGAATTTTATTCCCAGTGCTTTGGTGGACGCGTAAGCGGCATGCATCAGCGCCTGGTAAGTTTCAACTTCGTCTTCTCTGACCTGGCGAAAATCGAGTTGCATAGTATTCCCCGGAAAAACCGCCCTGTTGGCGTTTAAGGCGGCGCGATTTATCGCGCTGGTCTGCGATTCGCGCGATAAATCACGCCGCTACGAATTTATGGCAACGCGCATGATAATTAAGGCACGCGTGAAGGGTAATGAGATTAACAGCAAAGGCTATGCGCGCTATATCTAAAAAATAACTAAGCTAATGCATATTTGTGAAAATGAAATCACCGCTTTTTTATTGCTTAAATCCTTATTTACCGTAGTATGCAGAAAGCATACAGCGCTATAACAAATTCGCATTAACTCTCTGTAACAACTCAATTTTATCCGTTATAGCCTTTCTTTTTATCAGGGTAACGCCGTGTTAGCGATTAAATCTCCGCGCGCCTATGCGCATGAGGCGGGCCTGCGCGCACGCGCTGGTGAGTTTATTAAACCTTACGCCACACATATCCGTATCTTCACTTCTCCCAACGCCTGGCAGGCGGTGAACCCAGAATTAACCACCAGCCTTGAGGCGCATGGCATTCGCTGGCAACTGGAATATCTGCACGGTGAATGCACCGATGACGCCATCGCCACCTTGCAACACAATGTTGAGCAGCAAGGCGCGGAACTGTTGTTTGCCATTGGTGGTGGTCGCGTGCTGGATGCCGCCAAAGCCGTTGGCAGCCAGATGCCGGAATTGACGGTGATTAATTTCGCCACGCTGGCCGCCACCTGTGCCGCCTGGTCGCCGGTCGCGATTATCTACACCCCGGAGGGCGGGCATGTTCGCAGCCAGCCGCTTGGCAAAATGCCTGAACTGGTGCTGGTAGATAGTGAGGTGATCGCGCGCAGCGACGCCCGTTATCTGAAGGCGGGTATTGTTGATGCGCTGGCAAAATACTACGAATTCCGCCCTTATCAACGCCACAACCCCGACGACCTGGCGCTCGATCTCAAGGTGATGACCGCGTTACGCGCACTGGATACCTTTCGTCAGTTTGGCGCTGAGGCGGTGGCCGCCAATCAGCAGCAGCAGGTCACCCCGGCGCTGGTAAAAGTCATTGATGCCAATATCGTGCTGGCCGGGCTGGCGAACAGCGTACGCGACGTGCTGCCCACCCCAGGTTTTGCTCACGCCATTCATAATCGCCTGACCCACCAGCCGGAGCTGCATCACTGGCTGCATGGCGAAAAGGTCGGCTACAGCCTGCTGGTTCAGTCGCTCATCGAACATGATGGCGTACCGGATGCTGAATTGCTGGCGCTGTTGCGTCAATACGATATGCCGCTGACGCTGGCTCCGCTAAGCGGCGATCGCGCTGAGCGTATTCGTGCCATCGCGCAGCAAATTAAATTTCCGGCCGCCAGTGCCGAACGTCTGCCGTTTAGCCTGTCCGCAGAGACGCTGGAACAGGCGTTGCTGGCAACCGACAACGCATTTTAAGCGTGCGCTGCGGCGCACATTTTCTCTTTTACAGACCAGGACATCTTTTATGGACAGCGCAACTTCATCTCGTCGCCTGCGACTCGGCCTTTTTGTACAACCCGTTGGTCAACACGTCAGTGGCTGGCGTCTGACGCAGCAACTCGGCGATCCGACCGATATCGACTGGCTGATCACCATCGCGAAAAAAGCGGAAGCAGGCAAATTTGACCTGTTTTTTGTTGGCGATGCGTTGGCGACCAGTATGTACCGCCTGCCTTCCACTATGGCACGCCTTGAGCCGTTGACCATGCTGTCAGCCCTCGCGGTCAATACCAAACGCATCGGCCTGGCGGCAACGGCGTCCACCACTTTTAGCGACCCGTTCACTATGGCGCGCAGCTTCTCCTCGCTGGACCATATCAGCCGTGGTCGCGCGGCGTGGAACGTAGTGACCTCTTTCTCCACCGACGTTGCGCGCAACTTTAGCCGCAGCGATATGCCAAATCACGCTGAGCGCTATGCGCGGGCGCGTGAGTTCCTCGAAGTAACTTACAAATTGTGGGAAGGCTGGGAAAAAGATGCGGTGCAGCCAAACAAAGCCACCGGCCAATATTTTATTGATGACAAGATCCAGCCGATCAACCACGAAGGCGAGCATTTCCAGGTTCAGGGGCCACTGAACATCACCCGTTCGCCGCAGGGGCGTCCGGTGATTATCGAAGCCGGTTCCTCTGCCGATGGTCAGAAGCTGGCGGCGGAAACCGCCGAAGTAATCTTCACTGCGGCAGCCAGCCTGGAAGAAGCGCAGACATTCTACCGTTCGCAGAAAGATCAGGTGATTGCCGCCGGACGCAACCCGGACCATGTGGTAATTATGCCGGGCGTGATGCCGATTGTCGGTCACACCCGTGAAGAAGCCAAAGCGCTGTGGAAAGAGTTGAACACCCTGGTGGATATCGAAAACGGTCTGCGTCAGCTCTCCCTGCGTTTCAGCATGGATCTGAGCCAGTATCCGCTCGATGGTCCGGTGCCGGAAGTGCCGCTGGGTGAAGGTAACCAGAGTCGCGTCAAGCTGATGACCGATATGGCGAAGCGCGAAAACCTGACGCTGCGCGAGCTGGCCGCGGTTGCTGCCGGTTCCCGTGGACACCGCGTGATTGTCGGCACCGCCGAAGATATCGCCGATGACTTCCAGCTGTGGCTGGAGCAGGGGGGCGCGGATGGCTTCAACATCATGCCAGCGATTATGCCGGAGCAGCTTGACCTGTTCGTTGAACTGGTGATCCCGGAGTTGCGTCGTCGCGGCCTGTTCCGTGATGAGTATGAATTTGCCACCCTGCGCGAAAACCTCGCCCTGCCTGTGGTGTAACGACTGGAGAACAGCATGGTCACCTTATCAAAGCGTGTGCAGTCCGTGTCTCTCTCCGCCAATGCTGCGGCGCGTCAGTTGACGCGCCAGCTTAAAGAGCAGGGCGTGGATATTCTCGACCTCACCACCGGGGAGCCTGATTTCGATACCCCGGCCCCTATCCGCCAGGCGGCTGTGGTAGCAATGGAAGCGGGCGAAACCCGTTATACGCCTACGCCCGGCACCACGGCGCTGCGCAAAGCGGTACAGCAGAAGCTGGCGCGGGAAAATCAGTTGTCGTATGAGGTGGAGCAGATCGCCATCGCCAATGGCGCTAAGCAGGTTATCTTCAACGCCTTTGCTGCCACCCTCAACGAGGGCGATGAGGTGATTGTGCCGGTGCCATACTGGCCGACCTTCCCGGACAGCGTGCGTTTTAACGGTGGCGAGCCGGTGTTACTGGCGTGCCCGCTGGAGCAGCAGTACAAGTTGCAACCGCAACAACTGGCTGCGGCAATCACCCACAAGACACGCTGGCTGGTGCTGAATAACCCCGGCAACCCTTCAGGTATGGTGTACAGCCACGAAGAGTTGACCGCGCTGGCGGCAGTGCTACGCGATCATCCCGACGTCCTGATCATGCTGGATGAGTTGTATGAACATATTCTGTTTGATGGTCGTCAGCACGTTAGCCTGCTGCACGTTGCGCCAGATTTAACACCACGCATCTTGCTGGTCGGCGGGGTATCGAAAACCTATGCCATGACCGGCTGGCGCATCGGCTTTGGCGCCGGTCCGAAAAAATTGATCAGCGCCATGACCGTGGTGCAGTCGCAAAACAGCTCCGGTGCCAGCGCCATCAGCCAGGCCGCTGCGGTCGCTGCGTTTAACGGGGGGCTGGATTTTCTGCCGCCGCAGCGCGAAGCGTATCAGCAACGACGTGATGCCATCATGGCAACGCTGAGTCAGGTGCCGGGTATTGAGGTGCTTAACCCGGAAGGGGCGTTTTTTATTTTCTGTCGCTGTGCTGGTCTGCTGGGGAAAACCCGCCCGGATGGCAAACGGCTGGAAAGTGAAGATGATGTGCTGAACTACCTGCTGGAAAGTGGGGTGTCCGGTGTCGCCGGCAGTGCCTACGGTTTGTCGCCGTATTTTCGTCTGTCGATTGCCACGGATATTGCGAGTGTCACCGAGGCAGGGCATCGCATTGCTCGTGCCTGTGCAGCATTGATTTAATTGCACGTCACCGTAGCGGCGCGATTTATCGCGCTCTTTTGACCTTTACGATGGAAAAAAACGCGCGATAAATCGCGCCGCTACGTAGCCTGGAAGAGAAGGGCAAGCCTTGCCCACGATGGAGCAAGGCGTTTTCCCTGAATATTAGATCAGGAAATCATCCAGCGAACCGCCAGCGTCGAGTACGCTTTTGATCGGGGAAGGCGTACGGCCCTGACCGGTCCAGAATTTCTCTTCACCGTTTTCATCGGTAAACTTATATTTCGCCGGACGCGGTGCGCGTTTTGCTTTAGGTTTGCTTTCGCCGTGAGTTAATTGCGCCAGTTCATTAATATCAATACCGTCGTTAAGCAGCATTTCTTTATACAGCGCCAGTTTTTCTTCTTTCTCGCGCTGTGCGGCATTTTCCGCCGCAGCTTCTTCACGACGTTCGGCGATCACCGCGCTGAGCTTTTCCAGCATTTCGTTTAAAACTTCAACCTCAATATCACGCGCCTGGGCACGCAGTGTACGAAGATTGTTCAATGCCTTCAGTGCATCGCTCATAAATAAACCCTTAGTAATGGTATGACTCAATCAAAAAAGGGCATTCTACGGGAAATGAAGGCAAAAGAAAATATTCTGTCGCAGCCAGATTAGTCCTGAAAAATATCGGGATATCAGGATGGCAAACTATAACCTGATATCCCGTCGTTCAAAGCGAGGATATTTTAGGCATCACGATAAAACGGAAAGCAGCCGGTAATCAGCGCAACCAGCAATAACACCAGGCAGGTTATAAACGACCAGCGTAATGTAAAGCGTTGAGCTTGCGCATAATCCAGTTTCAGCATGCCAATCAGTAAATAGGTTGAGGCAACCAGCGGGCTGAGAATATGCACCGGTTGTCCCACCAACGCGGCGCGTGCCATTTCAATTGGCGCGATACCATAATGTCCTGCCGCCTGAACCAGCACTGGCAACATGCCGAAATAAAACACATCGTTGGAAACCATCCAGGTGACCGGGATGCTTATTAACGCGGTAATTACCGCCAGATAAGGGCCAAGCGCAGGCGGAATCACGTTCACTATCGCGGTTGCCAGGCTATCTGCCATACCGGTTTCTGAGAAGATGCCGGTAAACACCGCAGCCGCGAAGATCAACCCGGCCACGGCGAGGATGGCCGGGGCATGGCGCGCAATTTGCTCCTGCTGCTGACTGAGTTGCGGATAGTTCACGACGAACATGATGGCGGTTGCCAGCATAAACAAATAGGCCATCGGCACCACATCCAGCACCAGCAAGGTCATGAGCGCGATTGTCAGCGCCCAGTTAAACCAGAAACGCCAGGCCACACAGGGTTTCTCTTCAAACTGCAATCCGCTCAGCGTTGCTGAGTGCCCGCGGTGAAACCCAATGCGGGTGCGCTCGCGGCGGCCCAGCAACCAGGCCATGACAAAGGTCCAGACCACGCAGGCCAGCAGCGGCAGCAGCATTGGCACAAACAAGGTGGCAACATCGGCATGCACCGCCGTAGCGGCACGCGCTGTCGGGCCACCCCAGGGAAACATATTCCCCAGGCCGGTGCATTGTAATAGCAGGCAGGCCACACTCAGTCTTGATAAGCCAACGCGTTCATATATCGGCATAAAAGCCGCCAGTACAATCATATATACCGTTGCGCCGTCACCATCCAGCGCCACAATAAAACCCAGCAGGGCGGTGCCGATAAATATTTTGACCGGGTCACCATCAACGGCGGATACGATGCGTTTAATAATCGGATCAAACATTCCGGCATCGGTGACGCTCATAAAATAAAGCATGGCGAAAATCAACATCACACCGGTGGGGGCAACGGTACGTAATCCTTTAATCACCATGGCACCCATTTCCGCACCCTGGCCGGATAACAGCGCGAAAATTGTTGGGATAATAATCAATGCCGTTAAGGCGGAGAGTTTCTTGCTCATTAATAAGCCGATAAAACAGCCGATCATAAGCACACTGAGGATTAACAGCATGGCAGGTGTCCTGTTCAGAGGTTTCGGGTATAAAAACAAACGACTATTTATTGTTCAGTCACACCTTTTTTCCCCTCATCATTCGGACATTATTATCCGGAAATTATTTTGACGAGAGCAAGGTGCATTTATGGGAAAAATGCGTGCAACTTCTTATTTTTAATAAAATTAAAATCGCTTCAGGTTATGATTTATCGCGGTATTATTTGCGCTCCTCAACCATATCGCGAAGAAATAAAACACGCCCGGCCACTGCAACCGGGCGCATAAATTAACCGTGATCGCGTGGTGAAGGCGCAATCGGTAATGGCAGGCGATAAAGTTTCACCGGATATTCTACGGTTGAAGGTTTCCCGCCGGTGGTGGCAGGCGTGCGGTTAATTTGTGCCGAAGGCATCCATAACGCCCCTTTAGAAATCCACATCGCATCAATCCAAACGAGGCGTGGATCCTGAATCACCGTGGTCACGGCACCATCCGGCGCAATGCGTTTGATGCTGCGGGTATTGATATCCGAGGCATAGATATTGCCCGCGGCGTCAATCGCCGTGCCGCCGGTGCTCCAGGTGTCGCGCACTTTCTCAGCGTGTAGTGCCACGTCAGCCGGTGAAAGTTTCTCGTCATTCAGATAACGGGTTTCGATGCGCGCCAGCGGTCCGGGAATAGCCTGATAGTAGAGCCATTTGCCATCAGGTGAGACTTCCAGCTGATCGAGGCCAACACGTTTTTCACGGCCATCGCGCAGGAACAGTTTTTTGCCGTCGGCATAGATTGGTTGATGATCGATAGAGAGCGGATGATCATCCAGTACGCGCCAGCTTTTACCACTTTTCATATTTAACACCACCAACCCCACCGCACCGGGATCGGTCAGATAGGCGTAATCCCCATTGAAACGCACATCATCCAGATAGCTGGTGGCTTTCAGTACCGGAGCGTTAAACACGTAGCTGCCGACCACGTTGCCGCTTTGCAGATTGATGCGTACCAGTTTGGCTGCACCTGCTACCGCGTGATCGCCGGTGCCGATGCCTTTGTTACCGGCATCCATCACCCAGAGATCGCCATCCGGGCCAATCCGCAGGGCATTAACGTGATAGAAATGATGCTCAGGATCGGTGCTCTGCCATTGATTCCAGGCCGCATCGGGATACGCCTTAAGCTGACCGTTCACCACTTCAGCCAGCTGTAAACCGCTGCCCTCCGATTGGGTCAGAGAGGCAAAAATGCGGCCATCGTGGCTGACGGTGATGCCATTCCACACCCGTGGGGAGGTGGTCACCTGTTGCAGGCGGCTATCTTGTTGGGTGGGTAGCTTAACCGGCAGGGTATCCTGTGCCAGTAGCGGTGCGGCGACGGTTACGGTCAGCGCCGCGATCAGCGCTTGCAGCGAATGCTTCATCCTTATCTTCCTTCTGAACATGGCAGGTTATTTGTTGCTCTGTTGTTAATGTCTTTCCATCCTGGCAGTCCGGAGTGATAAATTATATTCTCTGATTTTTATCAATTAATTCCTGGTGGGAATGAATGGAGCTGAAAGATCTGCATTATCTGCTGGCGGTGAAGGAGACCGGGCATCTGGGTAAAGCGGCGCAATCCCTTGGTATCACTCAGCCTGCGCTGACCAAATGTTTGCAGCGGCTGGAAAAGTTCTACGCCACCCGACTGATTTTGAAGGTCGGGCGTGGCATGCAACTGACGGAAGCGGGACTGCTACTTTGTGAACGTGCTCAAAAAGTCGTGCACATGATGCAGGTGACGCGCCAGGATTTACAGGCGTTGGGGGCAGGGACGGCGGGGGTGATCCGCCTCGGCGTGGCTGCCACCGCGGCAGAATTTATGCTGCCAATGCTGAGTCGTGATTTGCTACATAAAGCGCCAACGGCACGGCTGGAAGTGACCGTGGGGATGAATGACTTGCTGCAAAAAATGCTGCGGGAAAACAAGATCGATCTCATCCTCGGTTATTTGCCGGATGGCAACAGCGAGTTTATTACCCGCCCGCTGATTGACGATCCGGTGGTGATTGCCGCCAGCAAACGGCATCCGCTGGCGAATATCCATCCGACACCGGAACAGCTTGATCAATTTAACTGGCTGTTGCCTTCCATGCAGGTGGCGACGCGTCAGTGGCTGGAGCAACGTTTACGCAGCGGAGGCTATGCGCCCCCGCGCGTACAAATGGAAAGTAATACCTTGTCGCCGCTGCGTCAGGTCATCGCCAGTACGCAATTGCTGAGTTTTCTCTCGCGGCGTTTGCTGAAAGGCGAGGGCGAAGATGCCTCGCTGGTGGAGATTCCTCTGCCGCTGGTCACCATGCCCCGAACCTTTGGCTGGCAGTTCCGCTCTTTGAGCGAGCTTTCCCCCGCCTCACGTTTACTGGTTGATTTAGCGGAAAAACGCTGGCATTGGTAATACGATCTTCGTGATCCGTAGCGGCACGATTTATCGCGCTTTTGCCTCAATACGCAAACGGCTCGCGCGATAAATTGCGCCGCTACGGAGCTTTCCTTGAGTGATGATTGCCATCAGAAACTCTCATCTTTCCTTAATCATTGAAGAATAAGTGATTTTTCCACGAAAAAATTCTACGTAACTGGAAACAATTACTTGCAATGAAAATCTTAATGCGTATATTTCTCATTTGCTTTCTTAACGACATCTTTACTGTCGCACTGTACGTGCCGGGACGGCACAGTCAGGCGCTTATTTCCTCCTGACCGTTATTCTTCAACAGCTATTTATGGCCGGATGCCAGCAGACGCCAGCGGGCATGTCGTCATTAATAACAAAAAATTGAGGAATATTATGTCTTTCGAAGAAAAGCGCGTCAGGGAACACGCCCGGACTTCGCAGCGCGTGCTGCGGTTGTCAATGCTGGCGATGTTGATTACCTCGGGTATCGCCCATGCGGCAGATACGGCCAATAAAGAACAAACGCTGACGGTTAATGCCAGTGCCACGAATGCCGACCAGCAGGAGCAGGGCGCACAGGATTACAGCGTGCCTGTGACCCGTGCCGGTACCAAAATGGCGCTGACCGCGCGTGATATTCCGCAATCAGTCAGCATTATCAGCAAGCAACGTATGGAAGATCAGCAGTTGCAAACGTTGAATGACGTGCTGAAAAATACCACCGGTATCAAAAGTGTCAGTCAGGATATGGACCGCCCACTGTTCTATTCGCGTGGCTTCCTGATTGATAACTACATGATCGACGGCATTCCCACCGCGTTTGCTTCACGCTGGAACCTCGGCGATGTGCAGACCGATATGGCCCTTTATGAGCGCGTGGAAGTGGTGCGTGGCGCGACTGGCCTGCTCACCGGTCCGGGCAACCCTTCAGCCGCCATCAACATGGTGCGCAAACACGCCGACAGCAAAGAATTTACCGGCAGCCTTGAAGCCAGCTATGGCAGCTGGAATAAGCAACGCTATGTTGCTGACCTCTCCGCACCGCTGAGCGAAGATGGCCGCGTGCGTGGTCGCGTGGTGGCGGGTTATCAGGACCGTGACAGCTTTATCGAGCGTTACAATAACCAGAAACAGTTTGTCTATGCCGTGGTGGACGCCGATCTGACCGATTCCACCAAACTCTCGGTCGGTTATGAATTCAGCCAGGTTAACACTGATTCACCGATGTGGAGTGGTGCGCCGCGCTGGTACACCGACGGCACGCAGATTCGTACCCGCCGTGGTTATAACACCGCGCCGGACTGGGCCTATAACGACAAAGAGAACAAAAAGGTCTTTGTTAATCTGCAACAAAACTTCGATAACGGCTGGAACATCACGCTGAACGGCACGCACAACGAGATGTTTCTCGACAGTAAGATGCTGTATGTCGATGGCTATTTCGATAAATCCACCGGTATCGGCACCTCGCCGTATGCCAACTATCCAGTCATCGGTGGCACCGGTTATAACACCGGAAAACGTAAAGTCGATGCGGTGGATGCCTTCGCCAGCGGTCCGTATGAACTCTTTGGTCGTCAGCATGAGTTGATGGTGGGCGTGAGCTACAGCCGCCAGGACAACAAATACTACAGCGCCTGGGACAATATCTCTCCAACCCAGTTGGGTGACTACAGCGATTTCAACGGACAGTACCCGGAAACCGACTGGAACCCGCGTACCGAGTCCAGCGACAGCCAACTGGTGCGGCAGAAATCGACCTATCTTGCGACACGCATTTCTCTGGCCGATCCACTGCATGTGATCCTCGGTGCCCGTTATACCAACTGGAACCGCCAGACCATGAGTGCAGAGATGGAGAAAAACAACATCACCCCCTATGGTGGTGTGATTTATGACATCTCGGATAACTGGTCAGCCTATGCCAGCTACACCTCGGTATTCCAGCCGCAGGATTATCAGGATGCTTCCGGTGGTTACCTCTCCCCGGTGATTGGCAAAAACTACGAAGCTGGCGTGAAATCGGACTGGTATAACAGCCGTCTGACCACCACGTTCTCCGTATTCCGTTCTGAGCTGGACAATGTTGCGGTGAGCACCGGGCAGGTGAATGCCAGCACCGGCAACACCATTTATGAAGGCAAGAATGGCGTGGTCAGCAAAGGCGTCGAATTTGAAGTCAATGGTGCGTTGACCGATAACTGGCAGATGACCTTCGGCGGCACCACCTATCTGGCGGAAGATCGTAATGGCGATGCCTACAACTCGCAGCTGCCACGCACCTCGTTCAACCTGTTCACCAGCTATCGCCTGCCGCAACTGGACGCGTTAACACTGGGTGGCGGCGCGACCTGGCAATCAAAAACCTGGGGAGATGTGAGTGGTCCGGACGGCAATGGCACCTGGCGTGCCCGTCAGGGTAGCTATACGCTGGTGGATCTGTTTGCCCGTTATGACGTCACCAAAAACGTTAGCTTACAGGCCAACCTGAATAACCTGTTTGACAAAGAGTACGACACCAACGTCGGCAGCGGCGGCATTGTCTACGGTGAACCGCGAAACTTCTCGGTCAGCGCGACTTACCGCTTCTGATAATAAGACGCCTCTGCGGCGTCTTCTGTCGCGGCGCGATTAATCGCGCCGCGACGAATGAATATTACTGACCTTTTTGCGCTCTGGCGGCGGCCACCAGGCCATCCAGCCAGTCCTGATGACCATTAATCATCGGGTTCGGCTGGGCTTTAGCCAGCTCTTTCGCCGGGTTACCGTTTTGCGTTTCCTGGGTCAGGATGCGCACACGGTTGTCAGATAAATCTTCCACCAGCCAGGCGTGCAGCACATCAAGGCGATCTGCCGCCCCTTCTTCGCCAGCCCAGCCGTGCCACGCAACACGTCCCGCTTCATCGGCTGACGGCGCAACGTATTCTGTTACGCGGGCTTCAACCGGGAAACCAAAGGTTTCAAAGTAGAAGCGATCATCCTGTGCCAGTACCGGTCCTTTGTTGTCGTAGAAACGGGCATTGGCGGAGTTTTTGTAGTAGGTCGGCCACAGCGCCGGTGTCACCAGCAGCGGCCAAATGTCTGCGGCAGACAGACCCGCAACAATCACTTCATTAGAACAGTAGTTATCGGTAAAACCGGGGATAAAGCCTTCCGGCCAGACAATGGCATTCATTTTCATGGTAATCACCTCTCATGTGTTTTGATGGGATTAGCATGAGCCTGTTTTTCATATAAGTGAAATTGATAGTTATGATATTTGATATCACTGTTTTTTATCTCATGCCGGGTGCCTCCATGCGTAGCGGCGCGATTCATCGCGCTGTTACAAAACCGTGCCACTACAGGGGATGTTATGTCGCCGCGCCCAGGGCGGCTTTTCCCACCGAAGTGAAGATAGCGTCATCCTGCGGCGTATGGATACGGCCACACAACACGTTACGTAAGTGACGTTGTAACGGATTCTGGCGGGTTAAGGCGTGGTTGCCGATGCTCTCCACCATCAGTTGTACAGCGTGGATGGCGTTCTCCGTCACCACCTGTTTCACCTGGGAGGCATGCGCGCTGGCGATCTCTCCCTGCGCGCAGCTATGCAGCAAACAGGCATTGGTAAACAACCGGGTGTCGATTCGTCCCACTATCTCCTGAAAACGAGGCAGGGAGGCGAGTGGCGCGGCAAGGTTGGCCGGAACGCGTTGTTGCAGGAAAGCGATAAACCAGTCGCGCGCGCTTCGGGCGATGGCGTCATACAGGGTGCCAAGCAGCGTTGCCATCCATATCTGCTCCTCGTCACTCAATCCCGGTTTGGGTGTGCTCCAGGGGGCGACGTTCACCGCGTAATCGAAGGGGATCAGCACCTCATCCAGCACCACCCGATGGCTACAGGTGCCACGCATACCCAGATGATCCCACTCCTCGATAATACGGATGCCAGGCGCGCTGGCGGGTATCAGATAGCCACCGACCAGCGGATCGGCATCATCGCTGCTGGCCCACACCAGAAACCAGTGCAAACCGTGGCTGCCGGTGGAGTAAATCTTTTCACCGCTAACACGCCAGCCCTCGGCGGTACGCCGTGCCCGGGTACGCGGTAACCCCCCGCGTGCCGGAGTGCCCAGCTCGGGTTCCACCCGAAGCGCATTGATTAAAGCACCGTGCTGCCGAACGCTGGCGGCAACCTGCTGGCGTACGGCGTCAGGCCAGTCAGCGTCTTTGCCCAGACGGCGGGTATTGAGATATTGCATGATCAGAATCAGCGCGCTGGAAGGCTCTCCGCGTGCCACGGCAGCGATAACCGCCTGACATTCACGCAACGTCGCACCGCTGCCACCGGCTTCCAGCGGCAACGCGTAATGCAACAAACCGTGCTGGCGCAGCAGCGCAAAAATGGCGTGGGGAAAATCGCCGTTTTCATCCACGGCGGCTGCCTGGCTTTCTAACGAACGGGTCATCACCGGTAAAATTTCGTTGAGCAGAGAAATATTATCCGCCATTACGTGCCGCCTTATTCATGCATATTTTTAATAAGGTCTGATTGTTTATTTTTATGCCGGGGATGTAAAAGCAATAAAGCGGATAACCACATGCGTAATCGGCATAATTCTGCGGCTGGTTGCCACGGTTAATTACGATTAACCTGCCTGCTCCTGAAAAGAATTATTACAGCAACAACATCTCAACCTGCATTTATTTTTGGGAGTAAAACCATGCCAGTTAATTATTCACTTTCACGCCGCCATTTTCTCAGTTATTCCGCTGCCGCTATGTTGGCACCAGGCCAGGTGTTCGCTGACGATGCGATGGCCGGAATGCACATGTCCGGCGATTTATTGCAGGGCGGAGCGGGAAAATGGGCGTTGGCTAAACCCACCCACATTCGCATGGCGGTCAATCTGAACGCCATTTGCCTCGCGCCGGTGGTGGTGGCCGACCAGCATCAATTCTTTAAAGCGCACAACCTCGAAGTGGAGTTCGTCAATTTTGGCAACTCGACTGAACTGTTACTGGAATCGATCGCCACCGGTAAGGCTGAAGCGGCGATTGGCATGGCGCTGCGCTGGCTAAAGGCGCTGGAGCAGGGTTTTGATGTCAAGCTGACCGCCGGAACCCACGGCGGCTGTATGCGCCTGCTGACGCGTGATGATGGCCCGCGTTCGCTGGAACAATTGAAAGGCCAAACCATTGGGGTGACCGATATGGCTGGCGCGGATAAGAACTTTTTCTCGCTGCTGCTGAAAAAGCACGGCGTTGATCCCACTACCGACGTGAACTGGCGCGTCTTTCCGCAGGACCTGCTGCCGATGGTGTTACAAAAAGGCGAGATTCAGGCCGCCAGCGGCTCCGACCCGATTATGTGGCGTTTAACCCAGCAGCCGGGTTATCGCGAAGTGGCGACCAACCTGATGGATGAATACGCCAACCTGAGTTGCTGCGTGGTGGGGACGCGTGGCAGTTTGATCCGCGATCAGCCGGACGTCGCTGCGGCGATCACCCACGCGATTTTGCAGGCCCACGCTTACGCCGCACAACACCCGGAGGTCGTCGCTCAGGCGTTTAACGGCAAAGCGCTCAACACCACGCCACAGGAAATCGCCAGCGTGTTGAAAACCCATACCCACGGCCATTACTCGGTGGGCAATGCGTTTGTACAAGAGATTGATATCTATGCGCGGGATTTGAAAGCCATCAACGTATTGCGACCAGAAACCGATCCGCTGCTGTTCGCCAAAGGGATTACCTCGAATGTATTGGTCTGACCGTAACGGCGCGATACCTTGCGCATCGCGCCGTTACGGTCGTAATCAGGCAATCTTCTGCGAGGTTTGCACTGCACTCGCCAGTTTCAGGCTTTCCGCCGGAACCTGGTGAGCATAAAGCTGCGTTGAAAGGTCACTGCTGCCGCCATCCGCCAGTAACAACACGATGCGTTTGCCTCGGTTCTCCTCGCGTGCCGCCACCTGCTGCGCCGCCCACAACACCGCACCGGACGAATCACCAACCAGCACACCTTCACTTAACGCCAGTTGCCGTGCGGCGGCGTAGGCTTGCCAGGTGTCTACCGCAATCACCTCGTCATAGACGCGATGGTCAAGATTAGCGGGGATACGTTCCGGCGTCTGGTTGCTGAAGGCATGCACACCGGTGATCTCCAGCGGTTCCGGGCGTAATTCGCTGGGCTGCGAAGCGATACCGGGTTCCACCGCGATGATCTGCACTGCCGGATTTTGCGCCTTCAGGTAGCGTCCGGTGCCGGTGAGGGTGCCACCCGTAGTGTTGCCAATCAGTTCGGTGATGGAACCAGCAATCTTTGCCACCATAGTCGACCTCATGTAGTCAGGGGTTACCATTGCACCGCACTACGCTGCCACGCCAGAGTGCGGTCACGAATCAGGAACAGCAGGGAGATGAGTGAGGAGAACAACAACGCCATCACGATCAGCGCGGCATACATATTGGCGTAAGCCGCCCAGCCCTGCGCCCATTGCAGATACCAGCCAAGGCCTGATTTCACCCCCATCATTTCCGCCGCTACCAGCACCGAAAACGACGCACCCAATCCCATAAACAAACCCACGAACAGATGAGGTAACGCGGCCGGGACTGCCACCCGCAGCACCAGGAACCACGCGTTTGCCCCCAGGGTGCGCGCCACATCGTAGTAACGACTATCGACACTGGCGACGCCCGACCAGGTCAGCACCGTCACCGGGAACCAGGTTGCCAGCGCAATCAAAAATACCGCCGCCGAGAAGCTGGACGGGAAGAAATAGAGTGACAGCGGCAACAGCGCCGTTGAGGGCACCGGCCCAAGGAAGCGTAAAATCGGATGGACCCAATATCCCAACCCACGCGACCAACCGATGGCGACACCGGTGACAAAGCCAACCAGGCTACCGTAGAGAAACCCCAATGCCAGCAGGCGCAGCGAGTTGAGCACGCTGTCAAGCAGACGCGGCCAGTCGGTGGCGTACGCCTCAATCAGCGCGCGCGGTGGCGCAAAGAAGGGGGCGGGCAGCAACGCCAGCTTGGCGGTGACGATCTCCCACACGCCGATTAGCACTGCCAGTACCATCAGCCAGGGGCCGCTGCGCTTGAGAGGGGAAAGTGCCTGCAACCGGGGAAACAGACCGGCAATAATCGCCAGCACGCTGAGTAACCCCGCCAGAGCGGCAAACAGTTCATGGGTTTGATCGACAAAACGCGGCGCAGCGAAGCCAACTGGCTTATCTGGCACCGCCACCATCAGCGCTACCAGCGCCCACCACAACACCAGCGCACCCCAGATGGCGGGCTGCACCCGGCGTACGCTTGCCTGACTGCGGGTTATCGTCAGCGTTTCACTGGCCATCATTGTCTCCTTAGCTGGACATGTTACTCATCGACGCCAGGGTGCTGGCGTGATGGTGGCTGGAGGACTCGGTCAGCAACTGCGGGACGTAGTGCTCGGCAAAGCGCTGCGCATCCGTATCTGGCCGGATTACATTGATTTTCTTCAATTCATCGACATACACCGCGACTTCACTGCGCAATTGCGCGCCAGTGGAGTGGTGATGGTGCGTATGCTCGCGCAGCATGGCGGCAATATCCGCTACCGGTACTGAGCCGGGGACAAACGGCTGGAAAATGCGCGCGGTTTCATCGGGGTGGTCGGCGGTCCACTGCTGAGCATCGACAATCGCCTGGGTGATTGCCCGCGCGGTGGCCGGATCGTCACGCACCAGCGAGCCACGCAGGCCCAGCACACAGCAGGTGAGGTGGGCGTATTCCCCGTTGAGGTTGTTGTCCACCTCCACCAGGTTATGCTGCTTTTTCAGCAACCAGCCCTGGGGATCGTCGGTCGCCAGCGCCTGCACTTCACCTTTGCGCAGGGCTTCCCCGAACAGGTCAGAGGGATATTGCAGCCAGTTCACCTGGGTATCAGGATTGATGCCCTGTTTCGCCAGTTGAATGGCGAAGAAGTTGCGGATCGGGCTGGCCTGGTCGCTCACCGCCACGGATTTGCCCACCAGATCTTTCACCTGATGGATACCGCTGTTTTGCGGTGCCAGCAGACGCATACAACCGCCGTGGGTACCGACAGTAAGATCGACATCAAAACCCTGCTCGAGCGGTTTAAGCCAGCGCAGCGCCATGCCGATGCCGCCATCCGCCTGTCCGGTCGCGATTGCCTGCAACAGCGCATCGGTTGGCCCGCTAAAGTTAACCGGCTCAACATTCAGGCCATATTTTTTAAAGAAACCTTGTTTGAGCGCGACGGAAATGGGGGCCTGACAGACAGCGGTTTGCCCCCAGGCCAGTTTGACGGTTTTCAGCGTGTTATCCGCCGCAAATACCGTCGGATTTACCGCGCTAGCGGCACCCAGCAAACCTAATCCACGTAATAAGCGGCGGCGAGTGAGAGAGATATTGTGCATTGCCATCATTCCTTCCATGTAAAAAAATCACTTCAGGCACTATGGCAAAGCCTGACTGCGCCACCAAATAACAATCCCGCATGTCTTCATGCAATTTCCCTTTATGTTTTTCGGGGGTATTGATTGCCGAAATTGCTATTTCGTGGGCGAGAAGGCGCGTGCTAATTATTTTTTATTTTTCTGAACAGTGGGAGCAAATATATGGCGGGTGAACTGTCAGGGGTGAATATTGCGATAGAAAAAGTCAGCCACCATTTCAGCCTTGAAGGCAGGGCGTTACCGGTACTGGAAAATATTAATCTGCACGTTGCCGCCGGAGAATTTGTGGCATTGCTCGGGCCGTCGGGCTGTGGCAAATCGACGCTGCTGCGTCTGCTGGCTGGCCTCGAACAACCGGTCAGCGGCTTGCTGGCGGAAGAGGGGCGCGCCATCACCGCGCCCGATCCGTCGCGCGTGGTGGTGTTTCAGGACCCCACGCTCTATCCGTGGCGGACGGTGTACGACAATGTCGGTCTTGGCCTGCAAATCCGTGGTGAGGGCCGCACGGTGCGGGAACAGCGTATCAATGCGATGTTGGATCGCGTCGGCCTGACGCAGTTTGCCCGTGCCTGGCCGCACCAGTTATCCGGCGGTATGGCGCAACGTGCCGCATTGGCGCGGGCGCTGGTCAATCATCCACGTCTGCTGATCCTGGATGAACCGCTGGGTAAGCTGGATTCATTAACCCGCCTGCGTATGCAGCAGGAGATCGTCGATTTGTGGCAGGAGCAACAATTCACCACCCTGATGGTGACGCACGATGTGGAAGAAGCGTTGGTCATGGCGAATCGCGTGGTGGTGTTCAGCCCGCGTCCGGCGAAAGTGCTGGATATCATCACGGTGGATTTACCCTGGCCGCGCCGTCGCGACGATGCACAGTTGGTGGCGCTGCGCAGCCGCATTCTCGATCTGCTGGGGGCAGAGCGAGCGGCAGCCTGAGAAACGCGCGATAAATCGCGCCGCTACACGTCATACTCCCCCGTAGCGGCGCGATTTATCGCGCAATGTTTTGCGATTTATCGCGCAAGGTGTTTAGTGCTGAAACCGTAACGCGACACCGAACGCGTGTTCGGCCGCCACCCTCACCGCGTTCTCCGCCTCGCTAAAGGGCACGTCCCCCAGCAGCAAACAGGCTTTCACCTTACTCAGGTCCTGGGTGTGCAGGCTGAGTGCCGCCATGCGTGCGCTGCCATCGTAATCGTCCGGCAGGCTGTTAAATCGCTTCACCACGTACTCGGCGGCAGCGAAGCGCACCGTTGCGGCACCGGCTTTCAGCACAAAAGCCCCTTCCTGACAGGCCACCAGCCGTCCGGCACCAAACAGCCGGCTATACACCAGCGCGGCGGCTGCCGGATCCTGCGCCACCACCACAAACTCGACGATGTTGCTGACCCCATTCGGGTGCTGCTGCCATGCCGGTTGCCAGACCGCCTGCGGTGTTTCATGCTGGCAGAATAAGCTGCGGCCATTCGGCACCAGATCGCTGCGTAAACGCACGGTACGGAAGCGAGCCTGTTGCGCTGAACCATCCGGCAGCGTCACCGGCCGATAAAAACTGGCGGGTGGCTCGCCATCAATATCCAGGCTCTCCAGATAACGCCACACTGCGTCAGCATCATCACTTTTCCACACCAGGCCGCTCAATCCGAGGGGGGACTGCCAGAGATCCTGACGCAGATTGCCGCGCGCCGCTTCATAACCCAGCAATTCCAGATAATTCTCGCCAAACACCGCCAAATGATTGCTGGACCCGAGCGAGTGGTGACCACGTTCGGTCAGTTGAAAACCCAGCCGCTGAAACAGCGTGCTGGCTGCATCGAGTTGATCTGCCACGTTGATCACCACATGATCGAGACGTGGCAGCGGAACGGTTATCGCCATCGGTTTTCTCCTTGTTCTCACCGTCACGAGGCCAGTTCCTGCGCTTGCTGCACCTCAGCCAGCGCCCGCTGTGCCAGGGCCGTAAAATATTGCACCGCCGGGGCGAGCATCGCTTCATCCGGGTCGAAGGCGGGATGATGCAACCCGTGTGTGCTGGCGCTGCCGATGTTGACAAATACCCCCGGCACCTGATGCAGATAAAAGGCAAAATCCTCGCCGCCCATCTGCGGTGTCGCGGTATGGATGTCATATCCCTGCTGTTGCGCCAGATGCAGCGCCACCTCTGCCCACGCCGGGGTATTGATCAGCGAAGGTGGGCCAGGTTGCCACACCAGCTCGGCGCCACCGTCAAAGCCTGCGGCGATACCGGCAATCAGGCTGCGGATTCTTTGCGGAATCTCTGCGCGGATGGCGGCATCATGGGTACGCACCGTCCCTTCCAGCTCCACCTGATGCGGCAACACATTCCAGCTATTGCCTGCGGTAAAACGCGTCACGCTGACCACCACCGATGCCAGCGCGCTGAATACCCGGCTGGGCAGATGTTGCAACGCGGTGACGATGTGGCTGGCAATAACGATCGCATCAATGCCCTCATGCGGGCGCGCGGCATGGGCGCCTTTGCCGCTAATGTTGATCTGAAAACGATCGACATTGGCGTACATCGCACCGCCACGGGTACGCAGCGTGCCAACCGGCAAATCTGGCGCGTTGTGTAAACCAAAAATCGCCTGCACCTCCTCCAGCGCGCCTGCATCAATCAGCTGCTGTGCACCGTTGAAGGTTTCCTCTGCGGGTTGAAACAGGATGCGTACCCGGCCAGGCAGTTGCGCTTCAATGCGTTTGAGCTGATGCGCCACCCCCAGCATCACGCTGCTGTGCAGGTCGTGACCACAGGCATGCATCACGCCCGGCTGTTGGGATTGCCACGGTTGCTGCGTCAATTCCTCAATCGGCAGGGCATCAATATCAGCGCGTAACGCAATCACCGCGTCGCCCTGACCAATCTCCGCGACCACCCCGGTGCTCAGGCCGAGCGGCAACACGCGAATGTTTGCCTGTTGCAGCCAGCGGGTAATCCGTGCGGTGGTGGCGTGTTCCTGATTGGATAACTCAGGGTGCTGATGCAGTTCACGTCGCCAGTGGATCAGTTGTTCTGTGGAAATGGCCGTCATGGTTATCCTTGAGCATCAGCGGGGAGAAAGGGTTCGCCGAGGGTTAGCATCAGACGGTTGGCCCAGGCGAAGAAGGCGGTGGACTGCACCAGATCCAGCAGTTGCAGGGTGTCCAGTCCTTGCGCGCGCAGCGCCTGTAGCTGTGCCTGGCTGGCACTGGCGGGAGTGACGGAGAGTGCGGCGCTGAAATCAATGATGGCCTGCCAGCGCGGCGATTGACCGTGGGATAACTCCGCGCCAGGTGACACATTCAGCAGCTTTTGCACCGCCGCATCATCTTTCGCTAACTGGCTGGCTTTACGTGCGTGCACTGAGGCGCAATAGATGCAGCCATTGACTTTACTCACCACCGTGGCTGCCAGCTCACGCTCCGCACGCGCTAAACCGCCGGACGTATAAAAGATGCCTTTATCGGTCAGGGTACGCTGTTCCAGCAGTGGCAGGTTGCGACCCAACAGGCGGAAGTAATCAGAATCGCTGTGACCAAAGCGCGCCAGCGTGGCTTTTTCTTCGGTGGTAAATTCATGCAACGGTTTAGCCGCCAGCCAGGGTTCCCAGCCCAGTTCCTGCTGCGTGAAAGCCGTGAGGGCGGTTTTCCCGCTATGGGTGCGCGGGGCGTTATGCCAGATACCGGCTACCGCGTGTTGTGTAGACGCTAAACTGTCGCCGTTAAGTAAGCGGAACCCGGCCAGTAGCCGACTCTGGAAGCTGACAAAGGCGACCAACTGCGCCAGCGTGACGATGCCGCGTGGTGTCCAGCCGGCGCTGTGCAGGTTGGCAATATGCTGCGGTGTTGCTTCGACAGGACGAAAACTCAGGCGTTCGGCAAAAGCACGCGCCGCCTCATCGCGCGCGCTATGCTGCGCGCCCGAAGCCTGCTGCTGGTAATGCGCCTGCAAAGTCACTTCGCCATGCCAGGCCGCCACCTGTGCCGCCAGTGCAAAACGCGCCGGGAGCGGGAAATCGTCGTCATGCTGACCAAAGAGCACCTCATAGCTGCCCTGAGTATGGCGGGTGGCAGCATCGCGTTGGGCACGCGCCTGCGCCAGTTCCGATGCCGGATCGATATCGGCCAGTGCCGCGAGCAAATCATTCACTTGAGACATCTCTTTCTCCTGTTAAGCATTGCGCAGTTGTGGCGCGATGTGGTCGGCAATCAGTTCAATCGAGCGCAAAATATCGGCGTGGGGAGGATCAATCGAATGCACCTGGAAGGTGATATCGGTGGCGCGCGCCAGCACACTGTCCTGCGCCAGTGAGGCCTGCACCGCTGCGACATCGCCGAGATGGGCGTCAAACTGCCGAATATGGTCATCCAGTGAATCACCGAACAGGTGATGTCCACTGGCGCGAAACTTGTCGGCCTGACGCTGCAAACCGGCTTGCGCCAGACGCCGCGCATAGCCGCTGGAATCCGCGACAAAGGCGGTGCGGGAGGCGAGGATACGTGGCGCAATCCCTGCCGGTAGCGCCGCCAGATAGGCGTCGATCATCGGGTTTTGCAACGCATCCAGCGGCAAATCGGGCTGTTCGGCGGGACGCGGTTGGGTACGCGATAGCATCAAACCATGCCCCGCCTGACCGGCGCGTGCGGCTCCCTCCACCGAAAAGGTGGCGATCCACACCCTCTGTGGCAATGAAGTGGCCGCCGGATAAAGATGGTTATCGGGGTGCGCCAGGCTATCGCCACGCCAGGCACTCAATACGCTATGCAATTGTTCGGCAAAAAAAGGCGCGCGTTGCTCGATTGTCAGACCAAACGGCAGAAACGAGGTCGCCGTGCCTCCGGAGCCAAAACCGACCTCCAGACGCCCGTTACTGAGCAAATCCAGCACTGACGCGTCTTCCGCCACGCGCAGCGCATTCTCCAGTGGCAGGGTAATGATGCCGGTGCCAAGACGGATGGTGCGGGTATGTGCGGCCATATAGGCGAGAAACACCAGCGGGGAAGGCAGCCCGCCTTCGTGCTCATGAAAATGGTGTTGCGCGATCCAGGCGCTGTCTAAGCCGCAGCGCTCGGCGTGTTGAATCTGTTCGGTCGCCAGCCGGTAGCGCTGTTGGGCGCTGCCTTCATCCAGCAGACGGGTAAAAAAACCAATGCGTTTGCGCGTCATGCAGACTCCTTAATCAGCGGACGGAAAGCGGGAATCGCCTCGATCAATGACCGGGTGTAGGGATGCTGTGGGGCAGTGAACAAGGTGACAACGTCACTCTGCTCTATCACTTCCCCGGCGCGTAGCACGGTGACGCTATGCGCCAGCCGCCGCACCGTAGCGAGATCGTGAGTAATAAACAGATAGGTCAGGCCAAGATCGCGTTGGAGCTGTTGCAGCAATTGCAAAATCTGCGCCTGCACCGTGACATCCAGCGCTGAGGTGGCTTCATCCAGCACCAGAATGGCCGGTTCGAGGATCAGCGCGCGGGCGATCGCCACCCGCTGCCGCTGTCCACCGGACAATTCGCGTGCTTTGCGTGTCAGCAGCTCCAGCGGCAGTGCCACGCGTTGCGCTACCGCCTCAACCCGCTGACGGCGTTGGTCACGACTCAGACGCTCAAAATTGCGCAGCGGTTCTTCGATGATGGCAAACAGCGTCTGGCACGGATCGAGCGATGCGTACGGGTTCTGATAAACGAACTGAATTTTGCGTCGCAGCTGGCGACGTGCTTCGCTGCTCAGGCCGCTGGCGTCAATGCCATCAATCACAACGCGGCCACTGTCGGCTTTCTCAAAACCGACCAGAATGCGCGCCAGGGTGGTTTTACCTGAGCCGGACTCACCCACCAGCGCGTGGGTGGTGCCACGCGGTACGCTGACGCTGACCTCGCGCAGGGCATGAAACTGCTGCCGTCGTCCCAGTCGAAACTGTTTACCAATGGCAGAAAGCTGTATCGCCGGGGTGGAAAACGCCGCGTTCACCTGCGGAGCCTGTGCCAGGCGATTAAGCTGAGCATCCTGTAAAAGCTGGCGGGTGTAGGGATGCTGCGGAGCATGGATCACCCGCGCGGTGTCACCCTGTTCCTGAATCTCACCGTGACGAAACACCAGCAAACGATCCGCCCGTTCCGCGGCCAGCGCCAGATCGTGTGTGACGAACAGCACGGCGGTGCCGGATTCCCGGCGTAGCACATCCAGCAGATCGAGAATGCGCTTCTGTACCGTCACATCCAGCGCGCTGGTCGGTTCATCGGCGATGATAATTTGCGGGCGCAGGGCGAGGGCAATTGTGATCAACACCCGTTGCTTCATCCCACCCGAGAGTTGATGCGGGTACTGGGCAGCACGCTGCTCGGGATGGCTGAGGCCGACGCGACTCAGTAACTCAATTACCCGCTGCTGCCGCTCCTGACGGCTGATGCGCAGATGCAGTTGCAACATCTCACCCACCTGTTCACCGATGGTCTTGACCGGGTTGAGCGAGTTGCCAGGGTCCTGCGGCACCAGGCTGATGCGCACCCCGCGCAGGCTATCCAGCCGTTTGGCGGACCAGTTGCTGATATCAGTGCCGTTAAGCAGAATCCGCCCGTGGTCGCGGCGACCATTTTCCGCCAGCAAACCAATAATCGCCTGAGCCGTGGTGGTTTTACCGGAGCCGGACTCGCCGACCAGCGCCACCATTTCGCCCGCCTGCAAGTTGAAGCTGACGTTATGCACCACCGGACGCCATAACCCCTGCTGGCGATAGCTGAGGGTGAGGTTTTCAAGGGTCAGCAATGCGCTCATTTTGCGCCTCCGGCCAATTGTTGGCTGATGCGGTTGGCTGCCAGCACCACGGCGACCACCACGATGCCGGGAAACAGGGTCAGCCACCAGGCGGTGGCGAGATAATTGCGACCTTCCGCGATTAACAATCCCCACTCCGGTGTCGGTGGTGGGGTGCCATAACCGAGAAAACTCAGGGTGGAGAGCGCCAGAATCGCCTGACCAAATTGCAGAGCGGCAAAGGCGACCACCGCCGTCAGCGAATTGGGTAAAATGTGCCGCCATAACACGCGCCAGAAACTGCCGCCGCTGCCGTATGCGGCTTCGACATATTCACTGCGTCTGACGCGTACCACTTCACCGCGCGCCAGGCGGGCAAAACTGGCAACCGAAGCAATACCCACCGCCAGTGCCGCATGAACTGTGCCAAATCCCAGCAAAATCAGGATGCTGAGGGAAAGCAGCAAGGAAGGGATGGAGAGCAACACATCCACCAGCCGCATCAGCACGCTTTCGGTACGTCGTCCGACGGCCCCGGCAATCACCCCCAGCGTGGTACCGCCGACAAACCCCATTGCCACGGCGGCAAAGGCTGCCGCCAGCGACTGCGACGCGCCATACACGATGCGGGTGAACAGGTCGCGTCCGAGTTGGTCGGTGCCGAGCCAGTAAGTGGCCTGCGGCGGCAATCGCTGCGCGCCGGCGATGCCTGCGGTGGGACTGAAATGGGTCAGCAGTCCCGGCGCGAGGGCGGCTAACAGCGCCAGCGTTATCACCCCCCACGCCAGCCACAAACCCGGTTGTAGCGATAACCTGGCGCGTGGGCCAGACACGCGTTCGCCACGGCGTGCGGCTGCGTAATCCACCAGACTCATCAGTGGCCTCCTGGAATAGGTTGCAAACGGGGATCGAGCAATGGCATCAACACATCCACCAGCAAATTAATCAGCACAAACCCCAGCGCCGAGATCATCACCACCGCCTGAAGTACCGCGACATCCTGATTGTTGACCGCCTGTTGCGTCAGTTGGCCCAGCCCGCTGCGGCCAAACACGGTTTCGGTAATCAGCGCCCCGGCAATCAATTCGCCGAGCAGTAAACCGGCGATGTTCAGTACCGGCAGCAGCGCGTTGCGCAGCACATGACGCCATAACACCCGGTTTTCGCTGGCCCCTTTGGCGCGCGCCACCGCGACAAAGGGTTGGGTAGCGACTTCATCAATGCTGCGCAACAAAATCTGCGCCAGCGGCGCGGAGATAGGGATCGCCACGGTGATCACCGGCAGAATCAAGCCCTGAAGAGGGGAAGGGTTGATGACCGGGATCCAGAGCAGTTGAAAGGAGAACATCTGGATCAAGGCGATGCCGAGCCAGAAGGTGGGTAACGAGATAAATAACGCCGGGACTGATTGCAAAAATGTTCGCAGCCCACGCAGGCCCGGCAGACGTGACAACGCCGCCAGGGCAAACGCCAGCAATGCCGCCAACAGAAAACCCGGTAGTGCCAGGCTCAGGGTGGCTGGCAGATTACTGGCGATCAATGCGCTCACCGCGACCCCAGCCTGTACCGAATAACCAAAATCACCACGCAACATCGCCAGCAGGGTATGGAGATACTGCTGCCAGATCGGGCTGTCGGCCCCGTACGCCAGCCGCATTTGCGCAATTTGCGCCGGGCTGAGGCCGAGGTCCGGGTTCTGAAACTTAATCAGAATCGCATCGCCCGGCAGCACCTGGAGCAGAAAGAATGACAGGGTAAACGCCGCCCATAGCACCAGCAGACTTTGTCCCAACCTGTGCAGCAGAGAGTGTCGCATCGTCAGCCCCCGTTAGTGTTTTTCCAGCCACGCGCCGTAGAATGACGGACGGCCTACGGCTTCAAAACTGATGCCCTTCAGCCAGGGCGCACCGGCAAACACCTGCGGTTCTTCAAAGATCGGGATGACATAGGCGTGGTCCAGCAGGTAACGCTGGGCGTCTGCGGTTAATTGCAGACGCTTTCGTGGTGCGACTTCCGCCGAGATATTGACCAGCAAGCTGTTCAGTTGGTCGTCACGGAAATTTTTCACCTTGTCGCTGGAGCCGCCTTTTTGCAGCAGCGCATCACGATTGGTGGGATAGAACATACTTTTTACTACATCCGGATCGGCACGTCCCACTTCCGACACCGTCAGCGGCGTTTTCAGCGGATCAAGGTTATCCAGGGTTTTGCTGCCCGCATCACCGGCTTTCACCGTCAGCACCACGCCCACCTGACGCCACTGCTGCGCCACCAGTTGCAGCACTTCTTTGTTTTGTGGTTGAGGCGGGGATTCATACACCGTCAGCGCCAGTTTCTGACCGCCTTTTTCACGGATGCCATCGCTGTCGGTATGCCAGCCTGCCTCCTCCAGCAGCTGTTTCGCCTGTGCCGGATCGTACTTCAGCTTGTCACTCAGGTTGACGTAACCCGCCGCTGAGGCAGCAATCACGGACGTCGCTTGCGGATAATTGGGAGAGAACAGGGTTTGCACCACTTGCTGCGCATTGGTGGCATGCAGCAAGGCCTGGCGCACCTTCACATCGCTGACCAGCGGGTTATCCGGGCGAAAACTGATGCTGTCGTTGACACCACGCGTGGGGGCCGCATAAATCGGGAAGTTTTGTGCGGTGGCCTGTTTTTCGTCATACGCCTGTACCTGACGGATAAAATCGGCCTGTCCCGCCAGCAGCGCGCCGATACGCACGCTATCTTCAGGCGTCACAATAATTTTGATGCCGTCGAGATTGGCCGGGCCTTGCTGCTGAATGTTTTTTGGCCCCCAGTGATAATCTTTGCGCGCCACCAGGTCGACTTCACGGCCCAGTTGTTCATTGCTGACCACAAACGGCCCGGAACCGATGATATGGCGTGCATCGCCAAGTTGGTCAAAACTGCGTTGCAGGGTACTCAGGGAAACCAGCCCTGAGCCGATGGTGGCGGTGCCCTGTAAAAAGCCCGGCGACGGTTTTTTGAAGTAAAACTTCACCGTCAGAGGATCAATGACTTCGCTGTGATCGTAGTTGTTGATCACCTCAGAAACCGGCAGGCGCTGCGCTTTATTACCCAGCCCGTAAGTATCGAAGTTTTTTGCCACGGCGTTGGCATCTAACGGTGTGCCATCGGAGAAGGTCACGCCCGGACGAATTTTAAAGGTGTATTCGGTTTTATCGGCGTTGCTGCTCCAGCTTTCGGCTATCCACGGTTCAACCTGCAAAGTTTTTGGGTTTTGCCAGGTGAGTTTGTCGGTAATCTGATTGAGAATGCCGCCGTTCGGGTAGAATCCGCCAGCGGGGGGATAGAGGTTGGTATGCGGTTGTTGTTCCAGATAAATCAGCGTCCCGCCTTTTACCGGCGTGTCGGCTGCCTGCGCGCTAAAGATCCCGGTCAGCAGGGCGAAAGTTAATGCCTGCAAGTGAAAACGTTGCTTCATGATGGTGAATTCCTTTGTTATCAATTACCCGACGGGCGGTTTTCATCATCGAATGCCGCGGCGCGGAGTTGAACAAAGGAAATGCACTAAGCTTTGCCGGAAAAAATAAATGGCGGGGTGGGTAAAAATGCGTGATAAATCGCGCGCGCTACAAAGCGAACGATCGGTAGCGGCGCGATTTATCGCGCAGAATTAACGCCAGTGACGCGTAATAAATGCGGCCGCTGCATCCAGCGCATGACGCGCCGCGCCGAGGGCAATATCGCCCTGAAACACATGATGCATCCCTTCATAAATATCCAACCGTACCTCGCCACCCCGCGCGGCAGCCGCTGCGGCATAACGGGTGGCATCATCCAGCAACAACTCATCGGTTCCAACCTGAATCGCCAGCGGTGGTAATACTTCCGGCACGCCGTATAGCGGTGAGGCCAGTGGCGTGGTGGGATCGTTACCGTTCAGGTAAGTTGCGGCCAGTTGGGTCAGGACTTCCGGGCGGAAAATCGGATCGTACGTCTCCGGGTTATTGAACGAATCGCCAGTAAATGCCAGATCGAGATACGGCGAAAACACCACGGCTGAACTCACTTCAGCACACACGGCAGGGTTTTGTAATAAGCCCAATGCCAGGCCAGCACCAGCCGAATCACCGATTAACGCATATCGCGTGATCCCTTGCGCTGCGAGCCATGTCGGAATCTGGGAAATGGCCTGGGGGGCTGCCGGGAAAGGGTGATTCGGGGTCAACGGGTAGTCCGGCACGAAAGTGGCGATACCGGTGCGTGCCGCTATCTGACTGGCAAAACCGCGATAGGCGCGTGCGCTGCCGAGGGCATAGCCCCCGCCGTGGATAAACACCAACGCCCGCTGGCTGGATGCGGTTTCCGGCTTCACCCACCAGCCATTGACGGTGTCGGTATTGACCGGCTCCGTTATCATGCCTGCCGCGATCGGCGTCTGTTCCAGCAGCGCGTCATACCACTCCGGGATAGATCCCTGGAAAGTGTTGCGATGCTGCTCCAGCGCCGCAAGGATTTGTACTTCCTGCGTGCGGTCTGCGGCGGACAAAGGGTGGTGTGTTTCGATGGCTGTTGTCATGTACGCAATCTCCATTTAGCGGTGCCGAACCATTTCGACCTGCCCGAGTATGTTGCATTCCTGTGTAACTGAACAGGGCTGACCATTTCCATTTTCTTAATTCACTTTGTCGATTTTGTTGTTTTACGAACGTTATTCCCCGTTCCACACTAGCCGCCATATTCACGATGGAAAAGGATAAGGCGCATGTCATACCGACTGAGTTTGCTGGATAAATCGCCGATAGCGGAAGGAGAGGGTGCGACTGGCGCGCTGCATCGCACCCTGCATTTGGCGCAGCAGGCGGAAGCCTGGGGATATCATCGGTTCTGGTTGGCGGAACACCATAATTCTACCCAGTTAGCCAGCCCGTCACCTGAGTTGCTGATGGCGTGGATTATCGGTCAGACGCGCCATATTCGCGTGGGTTCCGGTGGCGTGATGTTGCAGCACTACAGCCCGTATAAAGTGGCAGAAAACTTCAACCTGCTGGCCTCACTGGCACCGGGCCGGATCGATCTTGGCGTAGGTAAAGCGCCCGGTGGTCTGCCGCTGTCGACGCGTGCATTGCAACTCGGTGTCCATGCCGCTGAAAAAGGCAGTTTTGCCGAACAACTGGCGCTGCTGGATGGCTGGCTTCAGCCCGCAACGCAACAACATGATGAAGAATCACTGGTCGCCACACCGCAACCCACCCGCCCGGCCAATCGCTTTCTGCTGGGGGCCAGCGAAGAGAGTGCCCGGCTGGCAGCCGATCTTGGCTGGCAACTGGTGTTCGCCGCGCATCTGAATGGCGACCGTGCATTGATGGAGCGGGTACTCACGCGTTACCACCAGCGCAGCAACGGCCAGCGAGCGCTGGTGGCGGTGCAGGTGGTGGTGGCGGATTCACCGGCAGCGGCTGACCTGCTGGTCAGTAATCTGCGTTTCTTTCACGTCAACGTGCAGGGTGGCCAGAGCGTGAATGTTGCCAGTCTGGAGCAAGCGGAACGTTATGTGCGTCAGGGGGGATACAGCGATTACGTGATTGAACCCCGTACCCCGTCGTTACTGAAAGGCACCGCCGCACAGGTACACGCCCAATTGGAGGCGCTGCATCAGAACTTCGGCATTGATGAGTTTGTGATTGATTCGCCGGTGGTGGAAGAGCAAGCCCGCCTGAAATCCCTTGAACTGCTGGCAACCCATCGTCTGGTCGCGGCCTGAGCAACATCCCCGGAGACATCCTATGACGCAATTTTCGCAACAACAGCTGATTGACTGGCGACGCGAGCTGCGCAGTTGGCCGGAACTCTCCAGTCACGAAGTGGAAACCACCGCCCGTCTGCGCGGCTGGCTACAAGCCGCCGGAATACGGTTGCTGGGTTATGCACTGGAAACCGGTGTGGTGGCGGAGATCGGTCAGGGTGATACGGTGATTGCGCTGCGCGCCGATATCGATGGTTTGCCGATTCATGAGGCCACTGGCCTGCCGTTTCGTTCGCGTCATACCGGTGTGATGCATGCCTGCGGTCATGATGTGCACAGCGCGGTGATGCTGGGTGCGGCGCTGCAACTGAAGGCCCAGGAGGCGCAGCTAACGGGGCGTATTCGTATCCTGTTTCAACCCGGTGAAGAGAACGCCACCGGCGCACGGCAATTCATCAAAGCTGGCGTGTTGCAGGATGTGCAGGCGATTTTTGGGATGCATAACGAGCCTGGCTTGCCCACCGGCACCTTCGCCACGCGCGCTGGCGCTTTTTATGCCAATGCCGATCGCTTTGTGATCCGCGTCAGCGGTACCGGCGCGCATGCCGCACACCCGGAACAGGGAGTGGACAGTATCCTGGTCGCCAGCCAGATTATTCAGGCGCTGCAATCATTGACCAGCCGCAGCTTTAATACGCTCGATAGCCTGGTGCTGAGCGTCACCCGCATCGATGGCGGAAAAACCTGGAACGTGCTGCCGGGTGAGGTCGAATTTGGTGGAACAGCCCGTACCCACGACCGGCAAGTGCGGCAGCAGCTGGAACAACGGGTGCGCCGTCTGGTCGAGAATGTGGCGGCTGCCGCCGGAGCCAGCGCCAGCCTGAGCTGGCACGCCGGGCCACCGGTGCTGGAGAACGACGCGCATTGGGCTGCTTTCGCCAGTAACGTGGCGCAGCAGGCGGGCTATCGCGTGCAAACCGCCGATCTGCATCTCGGTGGCGAGGACTTCGCCTTTTATCTGCAACAGATCCCCGGCGCTTTTGTCAGCATCGGCAGCGCCAGCGATTTTGGCCTGCATCATGGTGGGTTTAACCCGGATGAAGCGCTGATCGCCCCTGCTGCCAGTTATTTCACGCAACTGGCGCAGCAGGCGCTGCTACATCTCAATGCCCGATGTCGTGACGCCATTCTGAATTAACCCATTCTTCAACCCGATATTCACCTGTAGCGGCATCCTGCGCGATGCCGTCAGGCTTCGCTATGGCTAAAGAGGGACCATTATGACTGTAAGACAACTTCGACTGGGCACCATTCTGCATGGTGCATCCGGCAACATGTCTGCCTGGCGTCATCCGGCGGCGCTGGCCGATGCCAGCATCAATATTGATTATGCCAAACAGATTGCGCGCAAAGCGGAGCAGGGCAAGCTGGATTTCCTGTTTGTTGCCGACGGCCTGTTTATCAATGACAAGTCGATCCCGCATTTTCTTAACCGTTTTGAACCCCTGACGCTGCTGTCAGCCCTGGCGGGCGTCACCCAGCATCTCGGCCTGGTGGGCACCGTCTCCACCTCCTACAGCGAACCTTTTACCGTGGCGCGTCAGTTCGCCAGCCTTGACCATCTGAGCGGGGGACGTGCGGGTTGGAACGTGGTGACCTCGCCGCTGGAAGGGTCGGCGAAAAACTTCTCGCGCCAGCAGCATCCTGAGCATGCATTGCGTTATCGCATCGCCGACGAATATTTGCAGGTGGTGAAAGGGCTGTGGGATTCGTGGGAAGAGGATGCCTTTGTGCGCAATAAAGAGAGTGGGCAGTTCTTCGATGCCACCAAACTGCACACCCTCAACCATCACGGTGATTTCTTCCAGGTGCAGGGGCCACTGAATATCGCGCGCACGCCGCAGGGGCGTCCGATTATCTTTCAGGCCGGTGCCTCCGAAGATGGTAAAAAGCTGGCAGCACGACACGCTGACGCCATTTTCACCCATCAGCCGACGCGCGAAGAGGCCCAGGCATTCTACCGCGATGTGAAAAAGCAGCTGGTCGCCAATGGCCGCCAGCCCGAGGATCTGCATATCTTCCAGGGGGTTGGGGTGATTGTGGGTGATGATGCCGAGGATGTGGAGCGTCAGTATCAAACCACTGCCGCGCTGGTGTCGATTAAGGATGCACTGAATTACCTTGGTCGCTTCTTCGACCACCACGATTTCTCGCAATACCCGCTGGATGAACCCTTCCCCGATATCGGTGATATCGGTCAGAACAGTTTCCGTAGCACCACCGATGAAATCAAACGTAAAGCCCGCGAGAACGGCCACACGCTGCGTCAGGCGGCGCTGGAGGCGGCCACGCCGCGCCCTCTGTTCCACGGTACGCCAGAACAGGTGGCGGATGGCCTGCAACTGTGGTTCGAAAGTGCAGCAACTGACGGTTTCATTATTAACGGCGGTACGCCGGATAGCTTCGAACGTTTTGTTGACCGCGTCGTGCCGATTTTGCAGTCACGCGGTTTGTCACGCCTTGAATACCCTGGGACCACGCTGCGTGCCAGCTTCGGTCTGTCCGATCCGGTTAATCAGTTCACACAACAATAAAAGCGAGTTGATGCTATGCAGAAGAAGATCTCCCTCATCGCCCTGTTATTACTGACCAGCAGCGCTGCCGCCCTCGCCGAAGAGGTGGCGCTGAACGGCCAGCAGGTCAGCCTTGAAGCGAACAAAACCCCGATCAACACCAGCAAAAACAGTGCTGCCGTGGCACAGATCCCCGCCGGACACCATTTCGCCGCGCCCGGCACCTTTACCGTGGCGGTGGCGGCGCAGAACTCACCGCCACTGACGGTGTTTAGCGATGACAACAAAACCCTGTTGGGCAGCGAAGTGGATATTGCCCGGCTGGTGGCGGATAGCCTCGGGCTGAAGCTGAAGATCGTACCAACCTCATGGGAGGACTGGCCGCTCGGCGTGGCTTCCGGTAAATACGATGCCGCCATCAGCAACATCACCGTGACCAAAGAACGTAAAGAACGCTTCGATTTCGCCACTTATCGCAAGGACTCGCTCGGTTTCTATGTCAAAACCAGCAGCCCGATAAAATCCCTCACCAAAGCGGAAGATATCGCCGGGCTGCGCATCATCGTCGGCTCCGGCACCAATCAGGAAGCGATTTTGCTGGCGTGGGACAAAGCCAATCAGGCCAAAGGTCTGAAACCGTTCACGCCGATTTATACCAAAGATGACGCGGCACAAACCCTCGCATTGCAATCGGGCCGGGCTGACGCTTACTTCGGCCCCAACGTGATTGGTGCCTGGAAAGCGGCCCTGACCGGACAGACGCGTTTAGTCGGCAGCGTCGACGGTGGTTGGCCGAAAGCGGCGCACATCGCGGTGACGGTGAAGAAAGGCAGCGGTCTGGCGGAACCGATCAGCACCGCGCTGAATGGCGTGATGCAGAACGGCGACTATCTCAAGGTACTTAATCGCTGGGGTGAGGGTGTCGAACATATCGACCGCTCGGAAGTGAATCCGGCGGGTCTGGGCGATTAAGGAGGCGGCATGAGCCAACAAGTTTTCCGTGAAGTGTCGCCGGAAGCGCCCGAGTTACAGCCAATTCTCACCGGATTATTCGGCGAATATGAGGCGCGCTACGGTGATTTCTTCCGCAACAGCAAAGAAGTGGAACAGACCGAATGGTACTTAGCGCCGCATGGGTTGTTTATTGTGCTGGAACGGGACGGCGAGATCATTGCTATGGGGGCGTACAAACCCTATGACGACCACACCGCTGAATTCAAACGGATCTGGACACGTAGCGACCTGCGCCGTCAGGGGCTGGCGCTGCTGATTTTGCAGGAACTGGAACGGCGCGCGCTGCGCGCCGGTTATCAACGTATTTTCCTCACCACCGGTTTCCGCCAGCCGGAAGCGGTGCGTTTGTATATCGGCCACGGTTATCAGCCGCAGTTTGAACTGCGTGACGATATGGAGATCTACGGCCAGCCGCCACATGACGGGCGCTTGCGCTTCCTGAAAGTGATTGATGTGCACAGCAAGGAGCCTGCATGAAATCCGCACAACCTTTAACTGTGGTCCCGGCGCGCTATCCGGCGCGCACCTTCGGAGCGATTGTTGCGCTGTTTATCCTCGCCGGGGTGATTGAGTCGGTGGCGTTTAACCCGCGCTGGGAATGGGGCGTATTTGCCCGCTGGTTTTTCGATCCGGTGATCCTCAGCGGGCTGGGACAAACCCTGTTGCTGACGCTGTTTGGCACCGTGTTCAGCCTGATCTTCGGCGGCCTGCTGGCGCTGGCACGGCTGTCATCCTCGTGGTTGCTGAGCTGGCTGGCGTTTGGTTATATCTGGCTGTTTCGTTCGCTGCCGCTGATTGTGGTGCTGATCATTCTGTATAACTTCTCCTACTTATACGACACGCTCTCCTTCGGCATTCCCTTTACCACGTTGTCGTGGGGGCATTTCCAGACCATCAACGTGCTGGGGCAGTTCCCGGCAGCGGTGATCGGCCTGACGCTGGTACAAAGCGCCTACAGCGCCGAAATCATTCGCGGTGGCTTTCTCGGTGTGGATCACGGGCAGTTTGAAGCTGCCTCGGCGCTGGGTTTGTCCTCTTCGCGTCGTACCTTCCGCATCATTCTGCCGCAGGCGCTGCGCGCCATCATCCCCACTGCATTTAATGAAATCATCAGCCTCGCCAAAGGCACGGCGATGGTTTATGTGCTGGCGATGCCTGAACTTTTTTACACCATCCAGATGATTTACAACCGCACGCAGCAGGTGATCCCGCTGCTGATGGTTGGGGCTGCCTGGTATCTGATTATCACCACCGTGTTGTCGTTATTGCAGCACAGCGTTGAACGCTGGCTGGCGCGCAGCGTCACCCGCGAACCGCAACCCTCGCGCTGGCGTCAATGGCGCAACCGCGCCACTACTGAGGATCTCTCCCATGTCCGAAGCCATTGATTACCGTAATCTCCATGCCACCGGTGCCATCAGCATCACCCATGTCAGCAAGTTTTTTGGCAAACATCAGGCGCTGGATGATGTGTCGCTGGAACTCGCTCCCGGTTCCGTCACCGTGATCCTCGGGCCGTCCGGTTCGGGAAAATCGACGCTGCTGCGCACCATTAATCATCTGGAGCGGGTGGATGAAGGGTTTATCCAGATTGATGGCGATTACATTGGTTATCAGCGTCGGGGCGATAAACTCTATGAATTAAAAGAGAAAGCTATTCTGCGTCAGCGCATTAACGTGGGCTACGTGTTTCAGAATTTCAATCTGTTTCCCCATTTGACGGTGCTGGAAAACTTAATTGAAGCGCCGATTGCCCATCGTCAGCTCTCGCGCCGCGAAGCGATCACCCGTGCGGGCGAGCTGTTGGATATCGTTGGCCTGCGCCATAAGGCGGATGCCTGGCCGCGCCATCTTTCAGGGGGGCAGCAGCAGCGTATCGCCATTGCCCGCGCGTTGATGCTTAATCCGCGCGTGATGCTGTTTGATGAACCCACCTCGGCGCTTGACCCGGAACTGGTGGGCGAGGTGCTGGATGTGATCAAGAAACTGGCGAGGTCCGGCACTACGCTGGTGATCGTCACCCATGAGATCGGTTTCGCCCGTGAAGTGGCGGATAACGTAGTGTTTATGGTGGATGGCCGGATTGTCGAGCAGGGCAGCAGCCAGCAGGTGCTCAACCAACCGCGTCATGAAAGGACGAAGCGCTTTTTGGCGAGGGTGCTGTAACGAATATTCATCATGTGCAGGAACTACCTGATAAAGCGCGATAAATCGCGCCGCTACTTATTGGTCAAACAGTTGCATTCAAAATAAACTGCACTATCCTCACAAACACGGCGGGACTAAAACCGCCGTCACAAAAAGCAGCTATCCTGCGTCATACAATCATAACTGCTGCAATCCACCCATTAAAAATCAACTGGTTGCAATGAAAATACGCTTCCTGTCGGCAAATGAGCATAAACTGGCTGAAGTCCGCACCATCCTTGAGCCGGTCGGTGTCGAGGTGATCCCCATCGCGCGCCGTATCGAAGAGATCCAGACCGAAAATGAAGTCGAACTGGTGCGCGATAAGCTCACCAAGGCGTTCTCGATTATCGGTCGCCCGTTGTTTGTTGAGCATACTGGCCTGTATCTCGACGGGTTAAACGGCTTACCGGCCGGACTGACCCGCATTTTCTGGAATCGCCTCGAGGCGGAACGTTTTACCAAGCTGGTGCAAGGGCTGGAGAGCCAAAGCGTGACCGCCAAAACCGTATTGGGTTATTGCGATGGCCGCAAAATGTACCTGTTTGAAGGTGAAGTTCGTGGCACCATTGCTGCGCAGGCGGCGGGACCGCGCCAGTTTCAGTGGGATTGCGTGTTTATCCCGGAAGGACACAACCAAACCTTTGCCGAGATGGGCGAGCTGAAAAACGAGATTTCCATGCGTCGCCTGGCGCTGGATCGCTTCGCCACATTTTTGAAAACGTCACGGGGATTGGCATGAAACCGGAACTGAAACGCGCCTACGATGCTGGCAAGCTGATTCTGTTTGCCGGGGCCGGGATTTCGCGTAACCTCGGCCTGCCGGAGTGGCATGAGCTGATTGCGCATCTCGCCAATGAACTGGGCTACGATCCGAAAATTTTCAATACTTACGGTACGCATCTGTCGCTGGCGGAATATTACAAGCAGCGTAAAGGGTCGCTCGGCCCGTTACGCAGTTGGATGGATCGTGAATGGCATCGCCCGGATATTGATGTGCGCAGCTCCGAAATCCATACCATGATCACTCAGGGTAATTTTTCGCGTATCTACACGACCAATTACGATCGCTGGCTGGAGATGGCGCACGAGGCGCATGGCGTGCCCTACAGTAAGGTCGCAAATGCCGCCGATCTGGTGTCGCTCACTGAAGATAAGCGGCATATCATCAAATTACATGGTGATTTTGACGATGACACCTCGATTGTCCTCGATGAAAGCAGCTATTTTGAACGACTGTACTTCGATTCGCCGCTGGACATTAAGCTGACACATGATGTGATGGGCAACTCGGTGTTGTTTGTGGGCTACAGCATCAGCGATTTCAACATCCGTCTGTTGTTCTATCGCCTGACCAAGATGTGGGGGCGTACCGGGCTGGCATCGGCGCGACCGAAATCTTACCTGTTTACCAATCGCAATAATCCGGTGGCGAAAGAGGTGCTGGGGCAGTGGGGGATTGAGATGATCGTCTCTGAAGAGGATGATCCGCGCAAAGCACTCGCGGATTTTTTGCAGGAATTGATCGCCTGACAGGCAAAAAACCATTGCCTGGCAACGATAATTCGGAATATACTGTATATAAATACAGTTAACGAGGTGCATCATGGCAGTCGAAACCAAATATGTTGTGGTCAGAAAGGGTGAAGAGAAAATGACGTTTGCCAATAAAAAAGACGCAGATGCCTGGGACAAAATGCTCGATATGGCCGATGCCTTTACTGACTGGCTGTTGCAAAACAATCCAGAGATGGATGAAGGCCAGGCCGAAGCGCTGGGTTTGCAACTGGCGGAGCAGAAAGACGCGGTGCAGCATATTCTGCGTACCAGCAAACTGCCGGAGCCGGTAAATGCGGAAGACGCTGTGGCTGCCGAAACCGCCAAAGTGGATGATGCCGAAGAGGCAACGGCGGATGCACCCGAAAAGAAACCGCGCGCGGTAAAAGCCGCCTGATTTAATACCACGCCGTCGTAAAGGGCGGCGTGATTGTTTCCCCCGTAGCGGCGCGATTTATCGCGCGGTTTTTTCTGACATTGCATCAAATTGCGCGATAAATCGCGCCGCTTGTATCTTGAAGTTGTAACTGGTTAGCTACCCGTTACACGAAACGGAGGCAGCTTGTCGCGCCGCTTAAGACCCGATCTTGTGCCGTAGCTTAAAGCCCTCCGTTTCTCCTTTCACGCCAGCATCTACTCTGAACGGTAACCAGAAGCTCTGACTTCGTATGTACAAGGCAAGATGGCGTGATGGTTCATGTGAAAGGGAGCTGTCTTATGATTTATCTCGGTATTGATGTCAGTAAAAACAAACTCGACCTCTGCCTGTTGCCCGGCAACGGGAA